>CAZXXC010000018.1:0-50546 GCA_964644665.1 uncultured Methylococcaceae bacterium | reverse complement strand
GCGGGGTTTCATTCGATCGTGCGGCAGGAAGACTCGCAGCGAGCATTTCTCTCTGCCGCAGAGCGTGCTAAGGTCTTGAATGAAATCCCCCGGTCCGACGCTGATTCGCTGCACGCACCCCGATCATCAACAGCCTCTTACCACCCGCTCTTTTCCCCGGCCGTCATGTCGAACGATCGCCCACTGTACATCCATACCACTCCCGCACTAAGGGGACTTGCTGACGAATTGGCCAATAGCGAGTGGGTGGCCGTCGATACCGAGTTCATTCGAGACCGGACGTACTTCCCCCAGTTCTGTCTGCTGCAACTGGCGACCGAGCGGCGTGTCGCCTGTATCGACACCTTAGCGTTGCCCGACCTCAGCCCGCTCGACCCGCTGTTCGATGACTCACGCACCGTCAAGGTGTTCCACGCCGGCCGGCAGGACCTCGAAATCTTGTATCGCGTACGCGGACGGCTTCCGCAGCCGATCTTCGATACCCAGATCGCCGCGCCGTTCATCGGGTTCCCCGAGCAGGCCGGTTACTCCTCCTTGGTGGCGGAACTGCTGACGGTGCACTTGGAGAAGACGCACAGCCGAACCGACTGGTCACTGCGGCCGCTGACCCCGGCGCAGTTGCACTACGCCGCCGACGACGTGATCTATCTGGGACAACTCTATCAGAGGCTGCTGGAAAGATTGGAGTCCCTCGGCCGTCTCGCCTGGGTCGATGAGGAGACGAGACAGTTGCTGAACCCCGATCTCTACGATCCGTCTCCGGACGATGCCTGGCTCCGCATCGGAGGCATCGGGTCCTTGCACTCCACCCAGGCGCTGGCCTTGAAAGCGCTGGCCGCATGGCGCGAGGCTCTCGCGCGCCAGCAGGATTGTCCCCGCAACTGGTTGATCAAGGATGAGCTGCTGCTGGAACTGTCCAAGAGACGCCCCAGAACGACGGAGGAACTGAAACGGATCCGCGGCCTCGACGAAAAGATTGTCAAGCGCCACGGACCAGCCCTATTGCAAAGGCTGCATGTCACCCCGCCTTCGGACCAAGTTCGCCTGCCGACAAGAACCAAGTCCGCGCGCGACACACCGGAACTGGAGGCTTTGCTGGACATTCTGACCGCGGTCGTCAGACTGCGCGCTGCGGAACACTCGATCAATCCTTCGATTCTGGCATCACGCAAACATCTCCGGGAGTTTATTGATTCGCCCTCGACCACTCCGCTGGCCAGCGGCTGGCGCAAGGCCCTGGTGGGTGATGATCTCGCTGCGATGGTCGACGGGCGGAAGAGCCTTACCGTGACACGGAACCGCATCCACATCGTCGATCATGACCCATGACACCGCGTCCCGGATCATCCGAAGCCTCCTCCGGCCCGAGGTCTATCCGCACCCGACCGAGGCACTTAGCCTGATCCAGACGCACATTTCCTGGGTCATCCTAACGGGGTGCTTTGCCTACAAGATCAAGAAGCCCGTGAATTTCGGCTTCGTGGATTTCTCCACACTGGACCGACGCCGGCATTTCTGCGAGCAAGAATTGCGGCTCAACCGGCGCTTTGCAAGCGACCTCTATTTGGCCGTAGTTCCCATCACCGGCACCGAGCACGCCATCCATCTGAACGGGCCCGGCGCCCCGATCGAGTACGCTTTGCAGATGCGTCAGTTCGACCAGCACCTGCTCTTTGGATCCCTGCTGGCCGAGGGAGCTTTACGGCCCATCGACATCGACCGCCTCGCCGACCAGATCGCAGCTTTTCACCAAACTGCGACTCGCGCCGGTTCCGACAGCCTCTGGGGAACCCCGGATTCGATCATCGCGGCGACACGGGAGAATTTCGATCACCTGATTTCCGCCGCAACCGACCCGCTGCAGCACAAGCAACTCCAGGCATTGATGGAATGGACCAGGCAGCAGTCCTGCGAGCTTCGGGAGCTACTGGAAAACCGGCGCTCGACCGGGTTCGTGCGGGATTGCCACGGCGACCTGCACTTGGGCAATGTCGTACTGATTGGTGATCGTCCGATGCCCTTCGACTGCATCGAATTCAGCGAGGCACTGCGTTGGATCGACATTGTTAGCGAGATCGCGTTCTTCTGCATGGACCTGGAGGTCCACGGCGCCACGGGTCTCGCCTACCGTTTTCTCAACCGGTACCAGTCGATCGTCGGCGACTACGCAGGACTCCGCCTATGGGATTTCTATCGTCTCTACCGCGCGATGGTGCGTGCCAAAGTCGGCCGACTCATGACACCCTCGGCACCGGCGCCCGCACCGATGTCACCGGTGGCGAGCAAGCATCAGCGCTATCTCGACTTCGGTCTCGGCTTGATCCAGAAACAATGGCCATTGCTGCTCGTGACCCACGGCCTGTCTGGATCGGGAAAATCTCATCTCGCCGCGGCCTTGTGCGAGCGACTGCCGGCGATATGGCTACGCTCCGACATCGAGCGCAAACGAATCGTCCGGGCCGCTGCAGCAGACGCCGCGTACAGCGCGGAGGCTACCCGAAACACCTACCGGCGGTTGAGACAGCTTTCGCTATTGCTGCTGCAGGCGGGGCAATCGGTGATCGTCGATGCCACGTTCCTGGCGCGCTGGCAGCGCGCACAGCAACTTGAAATCTCGCGCCGTCTCGGCGTCCGATGCCTCATCCTCGATCTGGAAACGCCGCGCGAACTGCTGTTGCAGCGAATCGCCCGGCGCCATTCGCTCGCCAGGGATCCGTCGGATGCCACGCCGGACGTCCTGAAGCGGCAACTGCTCGACGCTGAACCGTTGTCTGCCCGCGAGAAGGAGCATGCATTGAAGGTCGATGGTCGGTCTCCCGACATCGACATGGTGATCGCGGCGATTGCAGCGCGCGCCACCGTGGTCTCGTGACGTCTGCGAACCGTACCGCGCGCCGCTCTACCGCATTGCCTCGATGACCGGGTGTGATCCCTCGGCCGAGGCCACGAACGAACCGAATGCGCGGCTCCCGTCACCGGTCGGAATAGCGGCTTCCACCACGAGCTTCTCGGCGTTGACGATCGATACGCTGTTGCTGAACCAGTTGGCGACATAGATCCACTTTCCATCCGGTGATGCGGCGATACCCTCCGGATAGTCCCCCACGGGAACCGTTCCGATGACCTGGCTCAACGCCGTATCGACCACCGAAATGGTATTGTCATACTGGTTGGTCACGAAAGCCCGTGTCTGACCCGCACCCAATGCCGCTGCATACGGTCGGTCACCGACTGCAATCGTCGTCAACACCGCCATCTGCGCGGTATCCACGATGCTGAGGTCGTTGCTTTCCACATTGGCCACGAACAGGCGGTCGCCGCGAGCATTCAACGTGACGCCAAAGGGGTGCTTGCCCACCTTGACCGTGCGCGTCACCTCGAGAGAACGGGCATCGATTGCGGAAATGCTGTCGTCATCGCGGTTCGCCACGTACAGATGACTCCCGTCGCTGCTGACCGCGATTCCGGCTGGCGAACGCCCTACCGGAATCTGCTTCAGCATCTTCAATTCATCCAAGTCGACCACTGCGATATGGTGCAGATACCAGTCGGCGACGTAGGCACGGCGGCCCTCCGGGTCTACCGCGACACCGAGAGGTCCTTCCCCCAGCGGCAAGTCCGCGACCCGCACCATGCGCTTGCCGTCAATCACCGAAATGGACTTCGCTCCTGGATTCGTCACGCACACCCGCGATGCATCGCGGCTGACCGCCACGCCGGCAGGCTCCCTGCCGACCGGGATGGTCTTGACGACACGCCTCTCCGCGGTGTCGATCACAGAGACCGTATCCGCCTTCTGGTTGGTGATGAACGCGAAAGGTTCCGCCCGTGCGGTGAGCGCCATCAGCGCCGCCGCAACGAGCGGCAGCGTGCGCGGCGATGTCCTGCGAATCGGACCCATGGCCTGCTATTTTGCCTCGGCGACCTTCTTCAGGTTCGCCAGACACTCCTTGTAGAGTGCGGTCACACCGGCAATCGCGGCTTCGTCATTCTGCTCCGGTGGCGGATTGTTGGTCATGAAGCTTCGGTAAAACGCACCGCTCCACTCGACGAGAGAACCGCCGGATGCTCCCGCCTTTACGCCGATCGTGGAGGAGTAATTGGCCACCGGCAGGTCCGCCGGATCGACTTCGAGAATCTTGTACGAATAGCTCATCTTTTCAGCGTCGTACGATTTCAATTCTTCCTTGATCGATCGACCGCTGGCGAGTTTCAGATCGCGGGTCGCACCCTTCTCGTTGCCGCCCTGACTGGTCTCTCCGACCGCTTTCGGACACCAGGCACTGAATGTTCCGAAATCCTTGATCATACCCCAAACCGTCTCGGCCGGGACGCTGACTTCGATGCTCTCCTCCACCTTCTGGCGACTGGGCCCGTGAGCGTTGGCCGCCCCGGTTCCGGCCGCAAACACCGCCGCAGTCAACATGACACTGTACTTCATGACTCCTCCCGATTAACAGAAAAAACGGGCTCAGTATAAGCCAAAATCGATGAATTTCGTTCCCGCAGCGTGCGCCCGTACTTGCGTAAGTCGGACAGCAGCAACTGGATACGTTCGTCCTGGGCGAACACGGTCGCATAACGTTCGATGGCGTCGTGATAGTCGCCCAGGGTTCTCGTTCGCCCCCCTTCGGCCCCCATCAATCGCCCAAGCCGGAACGACTCCCAACGACCGTGTTCTTCCGGTGTCAAGGTCTCCGGATAGTTTCGCGCCCGAAAGCGGAACAGCATTTCCGGCAGGCGACGATCCCGAAATTCCAACGACTTCGTTGCAAGTTCACTCGGTAAACCCTGGTGCAGTCGAATCAACTGCCGGCGATCCGATTCCTCGAAAAATCCCCCGTCATACAACCTCACCTCGGGATCGGTGTCGTCATGGGGCGCCGGCAGATCAAATACCGCAGCGACCTTCCGCCCGAGCCCCGGGGCCGCCGCCCTGAGTTGGTCCAGATGCTCGTCCAGGCGCGCCCGATCGAGTATCAGGCGCGCTTCGTCTTCCGGTCGAATGACCTTCAACGGCGCCAACACCGGGCACTTGTTCAAGTGCACGGTCTTCAACGGGATGCGCGGCCGAACCTCTATCGACTGCGCTGTGGCAGTGAATACACGCCGCCTGATCTCGTCCGCATCGAGCGTGATCAGAGGGGTCGGGTCCACACTGAGATCGTACACGATGACGCCGTTGGCATTCGACGGATGCTGCGCCAACGCGACGACCACCGCAAGGTGCCTGCGTTCCCCGGAATAGCGTCCGGAGACGTGGACGACAGGTTCGAACGATCCCAGCCGCAACAGTGCCGCTGCCGGTACCTTCCCACGGTGCGTGAAGACGTAATCATACAACCGCGGTTGCCTGGTCTTGATCAAACGCGCCAGCGCGATCGTCGCGTACACGTCGGCCAGCGCATCATGTGCACCCGTGTGGGCGATATCATTCGCCGCCGTCAGCTGCTCCAGCCGAAAGCCGGTGCGGCCTTCATCGGTCTCCGGCCAATGGATCCCCTCGGGCCGCAGCGCACCGACCAGACGTACCATGTCGATGATGTCCCAGCGAGAATTGCCGAAACGCCACTCGCGCTCGTAGGGATCGTACAGATTGCGATACAGCGTATAGCGCAGCACCTCGTCGTCGAAGCGGATGTTGTTGTAGCCGACCACACAGGTCAGCGGATGCAGGAACTCCGCTCGAATTCGCGCGATGAACTCCGCTTCGATGAAGCCTTCCCGAAAGGCCATCTGGGGCGTGATCCCGGTCACTAGACAGGAATAGGGATCCGGCAGGTAGTCGGGAGGCGGCTTGCAATAGAAGACCTGGGGGGAACCCAGGACGTTCAGCGCGAGGTCGGTGCGAACGCCGGCGAACTGAGCGACCCGGTCCCGCGCTGGATCGAGACCGAACGTCTCCAGGTCGTACCAATATAGCGTCTGCTCACCGGCCGGCGGCTGCGACACGCTATCCAACCGGCGAATTCAGACGAGCGACTGCCTCAATGTTCGTGCAGCGCAGCCCGCTCCAGAGCCTCCGCCTTCAGCCGCTTTTCGCATTTCTTGGTACAAATGCAGTTACCGCCGTTGGCGCCGCCACATGAACCTTTGATGGCTTCTCGTCCAAATATCACACCGATCGCCATCAGTACGAAAACCGCGATCATCACTGCGAAGGTGATTAGGAAGATGGTCATCGGCTCCTCATCGTTGTGTCAACTGAAACCCGGCGCGCAGCTCTGATGCACGCCGGCGGGTTTGTCGCAGCTGGAGCGGGGCTTCCCATTTCCGGCTGCATTCTCACGATCGATCAGCCACCGAAATCGTCCAGCATGATGTTTTCGCGGTCGACGCCGATGTCCTCCAGCATCTTGATCACCGCCGTGTTCATCATCGGCGGCCCGCACATGTAGTATTCACAGTCCTCCGGTGCCGCGTGATCCTTCAAATACTTGTCGTACAGGATCTCGTGGATGAACCCGGTATAGCCGGTCCAGTTGTCCTCCGCCTTCGGTTCCGACAAGCCGATGTGCCACTGGAAGTTCGGGTTCTCCGCCTGCAGTTGATTGAAATCATCGACGTAGAACGTTTCCCGGAGGCTGCGTGCACCGTACCAGAACGTGATCTTGCGTTTAGTCTTGATTCGGCGCAACTGGTCGAAGATGTGGGACCGCATCGGAGCCATCCCGGCGCCGCCGCCGATGAACACCATCTCCTTGTCGGTCTCGCGCGCGAAAAACTCGCCAAACGGACCCGAAATGGTGACCTTGTCGCCCGGCTTCAAACCGAAAATGTACGACGACATCACGCCGGGCGGGATGTTCGGCGCATTCGGCGGCGGCGTCGCGATACGCACATTCAACATGATGATGCCGCGCTCTTCCGGATAGTTCGCCATCGAATACGCGCGGATCGCCGGTTCCTTGACATGGGCTTCGTAACGCCACAGGTTGTATTTGTCCCACTCGTCCCGGAAACGATCCTCGACCGCGAAATCGGCGAACTTCAAGTCATAGGCGGGGCACTCGATCTGGATGTACCCTCCGGCCCGGAAATCGACATGTTCTCCCGCAGGCAATTCCAGCACCAGTTCCTTGATGAAGGTCGCGACATTCTGGTTCGAGCGCACTGTGCACTGCCACTTCTTGACACCGAAGACTTCATCGTGCACATGAATCTTCATGTTCTGCTTGACGGTCACCTGGCAGGACAGGCGGTCCCCCTGCGCCGCTTCGCGCTTGGTGATGTGCGACAGTTCCGTGGGCAGGATCTCTCCGCCGCCTTCCTGCACCTGCACTCGACACTGCGCGCAGGTGCCGCCGCCGCCGCAAGCAGAGGATACGAACAGATTGTTGTCGGCCAAGGCGGTCAACAACTTCGATCCGATTGGAACGAAGATCTTCTTTTCATCGTTGATCAGCACCTCGACGTTGCCCGAGGCGACCAATTTGGACTTGGCGCCCAGGATCACGAAGACCAGCGCGATCACGATCAGGGTGAACAGCAGCACCCCCAATACGATTTCCAACATAGCGTTCGCCTTACCTTAAAGTTGAATCCCGGAGAAGGCCATAAAACCCAGCGCCATCAGCCCGGCGGTGATGAACGTGATACCGAGCCCACGCAGTCCCGCCGGAACATCGCTGTACTTGAGCTTTTCGCGCACGCCCGCCATTGCGGTGATCGCCAGCGCCCAACCGAAGCCGCTACCGACGCCATAGACCACCGATTCGGCGAAGTTGTAGTCGCGCTCGATCATGAACAATGAACCCGCGAGAATCGCGCAGTTCACGGTGATCAGCGGTAGAAAGATGCCCAGCGCGTTGTACAAGGCCGGGAAGAACCGGTCCAGCACCATTTCGAGAATCTGCACCATCGCGGCGATCACGCCGATACAGGCCATCAGCGCGATGAAGCTGAGATCGACTTGCGGCAATCCGGCCCAAGACAAAGCGCCTTCCTTCAGCAGATAGGTGTAGATCAAGTTGTTCGCCGGCACGGTCAGCGTCTGGACGATGGTCACGGCAATACCGAGGCCAACAGCGGTTTCGATCTTCTTCGACACGGCGATGAACGTACACATGCCGAGGAAGAACGCCAATGCCATGTTCTCGATGAAGACCGACTTGATGAAGAGGTTGATGTAGGCCTCCATCAGTGCGCCTCCCCGTGAGCAGGCATGATCGCGAAATCGACTTTCTCCACCTGCTTCGGCTTCCAGGTCCGGACCGCCCAGATCAGCAGACCAATCAGAAAGAATGCGCTGGGCGGCAACAGCAACAAGCCATTCGGGACGTACCAGCCGCCGTCCTTCAGCAACGGCAGCACCTCGATCCCGAGCAGCTTGCCGGAACCAAACAATTCTCGGATGAACGCCACGGTGATCAGGATCAGGCTGTAGCCCAGCCCGTTGCCGATACCGTCCAGAAAGCTTTCCCACGGTGGGTTCTTCATCGCATACGCTTCGGCGCGTCCCATTACGATGCAATTGGTGATGATCAGGCCGACGAACACCGACAACTGCTTGCTGATCTCGTACGCAAAAGCCTTCAGAATCTGATCGACCACGATCACCAGCGACGCGATGATCACCATCTGCGCGATGATCCGGACGCTGCTGGGCACATGATTACGAACGAAGGCGATGCCCGCGCTGGAAAACGCCGTGACCGAGGTCAGCGCCAGAGACATGATCAATGCAGTGGACATCTGCGAAGTCACCGCCAGCGCCGAGCAGATACCCAGGACCTGCAAGGTGATCGGGTTGTTGTCGACCAAAGGCTCGACCAGAACTTTCTTGGATTCTTCATTCATCGGATTAACCTCTCGCAGATCGAATCTTTGCCAGATAAGGACCGAAGCCGTCCTTCCCCATCCAGTAGCGCACCAGATTACTGACGCCGCGACTGGTCAACGTCGCGCCGGCCAGCGCGTCCACCTGGTACTCGGAACCCGGTTTGGAGGGGTCCACCGAGCCTTTCACCAGGCCCAAGGCCACTTCGCCCATCTCGACGCTCTGCCCCTTCTCGCTCAGATTGCTTTCCTGAACATCCTTGGTCGAGAGGTTGTAGACCTTCTTGCCCTTCCAAAGCGCCTTCCACTTTGGATTCACCACTTCGCCTCCGAGGCCCGGTGTCTCCGCCTGGTCATAGAGATTGAAGCCCATCACGGTCTCCCCATCTCCCTCCAGAGCCATGAACCCGTACATGGTGGACCAAAGACCGTAGCCGTTCACTGGCAGAATGATGCCTTTGATCGTCCCGCCCTCTTTGACCAGATAAATCTTGGCGTATTTCGATTTCCGCTTGATGTTGGCGATGTCCTCTTCCGGCGGGATCATCACGCTCAGCGCCGGATCCTTCGTCGCCTTGCGTTGATCGAACGTATTCGGGTCGATCGTCTCGTCGTAATTGCCGCTCGCCAGTTCGACGATCTTCGGCTCGATTTTGGCAAACGCGGCATCAATGTTGCCATCGTCCGGCATCAAGCCGGCGACGTCCAGGATGTTGACCTTTTCGTCGCGGGCCTTGTTCGCCTCCTGCAAGGATTTTAGAGCCACGGCCGAACCGGAGACCAGAACCGCGCCCGCAAGGCACAGCGCCAAGGCGACGGCCAACGTTTTCTCGAAACTGTCATTCGGCAGCGTCAACACCCGTTCGGCATACTGCCGCGCCTTCTCCTTCCAGTCGGACGGCTGATGGTTCTCTTCTTTGCTTTCTACGGTACTAGACATGGCGTCGAATCCTTCTGCTGATGTTCGCCTTGACCACCGCATAATCGATCAGCGGCGCGAAGATGTTGGAGAAAAGGATGGCCAGCATGATGCCCTCCGGAAAAGCCGGATTGACCACTCGGATCAGGACCGTCATGAAACCGATCAACGCGCCGAAAATCCAGCGGCCGAGCTGGGTTTGCGCGGCGCTGACCGGGTCGGTCGCCATGAAGGTCATGCCGAATGCAAAACCGCCCAGCGTCAGATGCCAATAGAACGGCATCGCAAACATCGCGTTCGAGTCGCTGCCGATGATATTGAACAGCGTCGCCGTCACGGTCATACCGAGAAAGGTTCCGGCGATGATCCGCCACGAAGCGATCCGGGTGTAGATCAAGAACGCCGCCCCCAACAGGCACGCTAGCGTCGAGGTCTCGCCCAGCGAACCCTGCTCGAAGCCGAAAAACGTGCCCCACCACGAGATACCGCCTTCACGGATGGCATCGACGCCGCCGAGCGCCGCCAGACCCAAGGCGGTCGCCCCGCTGAATCCGTCCACGGCGGTCCAGACCGCATCACCCGACATCGAAGCCGGGTAGGCGAAATACAGAAACGCCCGACCGGTCAGCGCCGGATTCAGGAAGTTCTTGCCGGTCCCGCCGAAAATCTCCTTGCCGATCACGACACCGAAGGAAATACCGAGAGCGACCTGCCACAGCGGTGCGTTCGGCGGCATCGTCAGCGCGAACAGGATCGAGGAGACGAAGAATCCCTCGTTCACTTCGTGCTTACGCACGACCGCGAACAACACCTCCCACAAGCCGCCAGCCACGATCGTGACAATGTAGATCGGCAGGAAGTACAGAGCGCCGTGCAGCAGGTCCGATAGCGGGTTGTAGGGGCTGTAGCCGAAAATATCCAGGATGGCTCCGCGCCAGCCGGGGGCGGACGTCAATCCCATCGCCTGCATCGCGGCATTGGCCTGTATGCCGGTATTGAACAGGGCCATCAGCATGCACGGGATGGTCGCAATCCAGACATAGGTCATGACCCGTTTCAGATCGATCGAGTCCCGCACATGAGCGGTGCCGGACGTGACATCGGGCGGCGTGAACAGAAACGTGTCCACCATCTCATAGACGGGGTACAGCCGTTCCAGGCGCGCCCCGCGGGTGAAGTACGGATGGATCTTGTCGAGAAATTGCCGGGTACGGGACATTAGCCTTCCTTCTCAATTCGAGTCAGATTAGTTCTCAGGACCGGACCGAAATCGTGCTTGCCCGGGTCGACGAACGTGCACAGCGCAAGGTCTTCCTCATCCAGTTCTAGGCAGCCGAGGGCCTGAGCCGTATCGGTGTCGCCGACGATCAATGCCTTCAATAATTGCGTCGGGAGGATGTCCAGCGGGACTACGTCCTCGTAGACGCCGACCGGCACGATGGCCCGCGGACTGCCCCAGCGTGACGAGGTCATCGGAAACCTTCTACCGCGCTCGTTGGGGAGAGCCGACAGCAGCACGTTGAGGAACGAGTACTTGTCCCCGCCCGGGGCGACCCATCCCATGAATTCGCGGGTCCGCCCCTCTTCGATCACGCTGACCTGTTGGTGGTAACGCCCCAGAAAATCCTTCGGCTCCTCGGCGACGTCACCGTGGATCACCGAACCGGATATGACGCGAACCTCCTTGTCGGCCACCAGTTGGCCCTGAACCAGATCCGTGAGACTGGCACCCAACCGTGTCCGTATCAGGCGCGGCCGCTTGACCATCGGCCCCGCCAGCGAGATCACCCGCTCAGTGTTCACCCGGCCGGTCACGAACAGCGAGCCGATCGCCAGCACGGACTGGTAGTCGAGATGCCAAACCGTCTTGACGGGGCTTACCGGATCGAGAAAGTGGATATGCGTGCCAACCAATCCGGCGGGATGCGGCCCATCGAATTCGGCCGCCTCGAACTGCGGACCGCTCGGCAGCGTGACATCGAGCGACGGCGCTTTACAGACGTAGACCTTGCCCTCGGTCAATCGCGCGAGAACGGTCAACCCATTCCGAAAGTCGTTGCTGCGTTCGGCAATCACCACATCGGGACGTGCCGCCAGCGGGCTGGTGTCCATCGCATTCACGAAAATCGAATGCGGCACCGACTCCGGCGACGGGATCCTGCTGTACGGTCGGGTTCGGAACGCGGTCCACAACCCCGAATTCAGCAGGTTGTCCTTCACCTGCTGGGCGGTCAGATCGCCCAACTGCGCCTCGGCGTAGGCCAGAAACAAGGCTTCGTCACCGCCGCTCAACTCGATTACCACGGATTCCAGCACCCGGCGCGATCCTCGGTTGATCGCCTTGACGACACCGGAACCGGGGGACGTGAAAAAAACCCCTGGATTCTGCTTGTCGACGAACAGCACGTCGCCCTGTTTGACACGGTCACCCTCGGCCACCTGCATCGTCGGCTTCAGTCCGATGTAATCTGATCCGATCAGCGCGACCGACCTCACCGCACCGGCATCGGCGTAGATCACCTGTTCCGGCTCGCCGGCAATCGGCACATCCAAGCCCTTTGTCGTTGTTATCACCATAATCCAGCCTGATTTTCCAATAAGAAGAACCTCTTGCGCGTCGCCGCGTGCACCGGTCAGCGGGAATCGGAACGGTGCCGCAGGCTCTCGGTGTAGGCATCGTCAGACCACCTGTCGGCCGGCCGGCCGGCGATAGCGGTGCGGTCGCGAAACCTCAAGCAAAACATCACTATTTCAACACACACACCGCCTCCGGACAATCCGCATCTGGCCGCGCGGCAATGAAACAGTCTGGTTACCGAGCCCCCGAAGGCCCCACGACCAGCCACTCCCGACGTTTCGACCCAACCTGTTGCCGTGCTTGCGTTCGCTCACGACGAAAGGTAACGTGAAACACAGGCAGGCAAGCGGCTTGCCACATCACGTTGCGATGGTCGGAACTATCGCCGCCGGCGAGCCGCCCGCGCAATCCGCGCTCAGCAACCGCGAGTCCGCTGGGTGCCATCCTTATGAGGGCTGCCAGCACCGTGAAGATCAAACTGGACATCGAAACCACGCCGCAGGAGTTGCGTGCATTCTTCGGCCTGCCCGACGTCGAGCCGCTGCAGAAGGAGATGCTGGACATCATCCGCCACAACGTGACGACCGGCATCGAGGGCTTCGATCCGATGGCCTTGATGAAACCCTGGCTGCCGGCACACCTTCAATCGATGGAGAACCTGCAGAAGGGCTTCTGGCAGACCTTGCAGCAAGCGGCCGGCCACCATCACGCCCATGGTGACCGGCCAGACCAAGAGGAGACCTCCTGACGCTGTCGTTTCACCACCGGATCACGCGCCATGAACAAATCCAGCCCCCTACCGCGAGTCGTGTTCGGCGTCTCGATTCTGCTCGCGCTGATCGTGATGCACATCATCCCACTGCCGATACTGGAAGTTCTCTTCCTGTTCGTGATCGTTGGACGTCCGCGCTGGTTCAAGACCATGGTCGATCGTCTCTACGACGAGTGAGCCACGAGATTCTTCGCCCGGGCGGGACTCGCCGCAGGCGCCACCGCAGTCTCCGTTCGGGCACGGCGTTTACTCTTCCCGCAACGCCGAGAGCGGAGTCGAGCGCCCGGCCCGCCAAGCCGGGAATGCTCCCGCAATCATCGCTGCGGCACAACCGATGATCGGCGTCCGCCACAGCGCGGAGACGGGAATCGTCAACTCCATGCTCCAACCGAACGACAGCGACTGGATCACCCGGACCAGTACCCACGCCAGCAGCAGGCCCAGCGGCACTGCCAGCAGACCGGCGCACGATCCGATATAGCCGCTCTGGAGCAACAGCATGGCCGCCAGTTGGCGCGGCGTCATCCCCAGCGCCCGCAATATGGCAAACTCCCGCAAGCGTTCCAGGTGCAGAGCGAGCAGACTGCCGATCAGGCCGACCAGCGCGACCGATGCGGCCAGCAGACGAAGCACACCGGTCACCGCGAAGGTCCGGTCGAAAACGGCCATCGAGGCATCGCGAATCTCGCGCTGGGAGCGAACCTGGATTCCCGGCACCTCGCCCAGCGCCACCTTCACCGCGTCTCTGATCTGCTCGGATGTGACCCCGTCCGCAAGCAACAGCCCGACCGAACTCAGCCGATCGTCCTGCCAGTGCTGCAGGTACAGCGGGCGCCGCATCAACACAATGCCGCGGTCGGAACGATAATCGTAGACGATCCCGGCAACCCGAAATGTCTTCTCCCCCGCGGCGGTCACCAGTGACAGCGCATCGCCGACCTGCAGCCGGTGGCGGCTCGCAAGCGGTTCGGACACCAGCACCGCTTCATCGGCGAAGAATTGCGACCAGGCCCGCCCCGGATCGCTGCCCTTGACGCGATAGCCGGGCCGATCGGGAGCGCCCGGCTGAAACGCCATCAGGTCCAACGGCCCCAAGTGGGACTCCACGGTGGTCTTGCGGGCTACACTGAGGCCAGCCACCCCGGGTATGGCGGCCACACGCCCCATCACGGCGGCATCCATGCCGTGATCATCCGGGTCCGCCGCCAGATACAGATCCGATTGCATCAATTGCCGCAACCAGTCCTCGACCGTCACGCGAAAACTGTCGGTCATCACTTCGACGCCCAACGCCACCGCAAATGCGATCGCCAGTGCTGCGATGGCGACACCGGTTCGACTCAAGGATTCCGACACTTGAGCGACGGCCAACCGGACGAAGCAGGAGCCCCACCGTTTCATCGGCCGGGCCAGCAGTCCGGCCAGCGCGGGAATCGTCAAACCGCATCCCGCGATCAACAAGAAGAGTTCCGAGATGGCCGCCACCAGGCCGCGCCGGAACCCGAACAACAGCAGCAGCGAGCAGGCGATCGTGATGGCCCCGACCGTCGCAGCCCACGCCGCCAGGCGCCGGCTGTTCAGTTCCAGATGCGACCGCGAACGAGCGCTGAGGGGGTGGGTCCCCGCCGCCTCGCGCGCCGGCAGCATGGCCCCCAGCACCGAAGTCGCCAACCCCAGCGCGAATGCCTGTACCGGCACCGCCGGCGCGATGGTCAGTTGCCTGACCGTCAATGTGAAATACATGTCGTTGATCGTCTGCGTGACCCGCTCGATCAGGAAACCGGCCGCGGCGATACCGAGCAACAGACCGACCGCGCTGCCGACCAGACCGAGCAGCAATGCCTCACCGAAAATTCCCCGCATGACCTCGCCGCGCGTCACACCGAGAAGACGCAATCCGGCAATCAGGTCCCGCCGCTGCAGCACCGCGAACGTCATGGTGTTGTAGATCAGGAAAAGACCGACGACCAAACCGAGCAGACTCATTGCGTGGAGATTAGTCTCGAATGCCGAAGAAAGCCGAGCCGTATCGCGCGTCCGGCCGCCGGCCGAAACGATCCGGACAGCAGGAGGCAAACGCTCCGCCAATCGTCGTTCCCAGGCCGGATCGTCCGGCAGGACCAGGTCGACACGATCGAGCACCCCGATTTTGCCCAGTATCTCCTGCGCAGTGGCGATGTCGGCCAGCAACACCCCCTCGAGCGCCGCAGCCGTGGGCGCGTCACCTTCGATGGTACCGACCACCTTGACCTGCGCCATGCGGCCGCCGATCTTCAGCGCCAGGGACTGTCCGATCGCAACGGCCGTTTGGCGCATGCTCACCGCGGACATCAGCACGGTACCCGGCCTGAGCAGCAGTTCCGGGAGGGCCGGTGGCACCCCGGCATAGGATGCACCCCGATCCTCGCTCGGCCCGGCGAACACATCGAACCCGGCGAGTCGAAACGTCTCGTCGCCGTACTGGACGATGCCTTCGACCACAGGGCGCATCTGAATTTCGGGAAATGCATGCAACAGCGCGGGATACAGCGACTCTTGGATGCCGTGACGGCTGGCCACCAGTTGATGGGTGGTCGGCCCCAACAGCGCCTGCATCGATGCGCGAAATGCGGCACGGGCGCTGCCCACCGCCAGGTCCATCGCGACGGCCGCGCCGACCCCGATCGAGATGCCGAGTACCGCCAGCGCCATCTGCATCGGATGGCGAAAGTAAAAACGGCGTTGAGCCCGCTGCAACAGTGCCACGCCGAATCAGACTCCGGTCAGGCGCCCATCCTTGAGGTTCCAGACGCGATCTGCCCGCGCCGCCACCTCTGCGCTATGGGTCGCGATCAGCAGCGTATGGCCGCGTCCGCGCAGCGTCTCATCGAGCAAATCAAGGACCCGCTCGCCGGTTGCACCATCAAGGTTGCCGGTCGGCTCATCGGCCAACAACAGCCAAGGCTCGTGAATCAGCGCCCGGGCGATCGCCACACGCTGCTGTTCGCCTCCCGAAAGCCGGTCGGGATAGCGCTGAGCCAGTGCGAAGAGACCGAGATCGGCCAGCAGCGCCCGACCCCGCCGCCTCGCCTCCACCGCTCGACAGCCGTTCAACTCGGCGACGAGGGCGACATTCTCCAGCACCGTCAGTGTCGGCAGCAGATTGAACGACTGATAGACGAATCCGACGTACCTACGTCGAAACAGTGCGCGATCCCGCTCACCGAGGGTATCGATACGTACGCCCCCCACTTCGATGGTCCCCTGATGCGGCGTCTCCAACCCCGCGATCAGATGCAGCAAAGTCGACTTCCCCGAGCCGCTTTGCCCCAGCAGTGCCACCCACTGGCCGGGCGCGACGACACCGTCGATCGCCTGCAGCACCGGATGCACCCGACCAGCCTCGGCGAATCCGAACCCGACCCCGGTCAGCCGGATGGCAGGGGCATTCGGGACACGCTCCGCAGCGAACGGCCTCCCTGCGCGCGGTTTACCCACACGAGCAAGGCCTATCATGCCACCGGCCGCCGCGAGTCGTTGAATTCGGGGCCGCGATGTCGAATCGGCCCGGCGTTGCCGCGGCTCCGTCGCCATGCCTGGGCGAAGCCGTCGCGGGATAGCAGGCATCGCTCGCCCGCTGAAATGAATTTGCCGATTCGGTTAAACTTCTGGTCACGACAAGACCTCACCACCCCGCCCCTGAACGACCGGGATCCCCTAGTATGACCAAGCACATCGGACACGATCATCTCTCTGGCTACCGCTTCCACATCACCGAAATCGACCAGGATTCCCGCACCGTCGCCATCCGGTACGATGAAACTGCATGGCGCCCCGGCGTCACCATGGTCGATCGAATCAACTGGACCGAATTCCTGGAACATCTGATCGATGGTCGCTTCGAAATTCGTCGCCCGGGATAGCCGCCTGTCGCACCGGATTCACACCGTCGCCAACAGGCGAACAAAGACGATGCATAGCGGCAATTGCGGCGCTCTCTCACCACAACGGGACCGGAGCCGCCATCTCTTCCGCCCCGTCTGGGCACAACGGCCGTCGACCATCCCCGTTGGCTCCCGGCATCGACGGCGCGGCTGATCCTTCGGCCAGACCATGAGAACTGTCGCGGCGCTGATCATGGCCAGCAGCCTCGCCGTACTGATCTGGGTGCTGCATGAAGCCCTGATCGTCACCGTGCTTCATCCGCCCGGCCTCGCCAATCCGACCGTTCGGCTGACCGTCGATCCGGATTTTCGTGACATCCTGTTCGCCATGCTACTGGTGGCTGCCATCAGTGCCTACTGCTTTGCGACGATCACCTGGACCGAGCGGAAACTGCAAGAAATCCGTTCCTTGATCGACCGGCGGAGGATGTCCACCGGCCCGCGGCAACCGGATTCCATCCGCTTACTGAAGGACGCCATCCGTGCCGGCAACGCCGATGTCGTGCGAAGCCACGCGAGGCGATCCGCGCTCGACGTCATCGACAGCCGATTGCTGACACCGCTGGAACTCGCCGATTTGTACGAAAACCAGGACGTCGTCGACGCTCTGCGGGCGGAGATGGAACGGCAGGCGCGGCGTAGAAAGTTCTCCGGTTCGACCGGCACCCCGATTTCGAGCCCATTTGCACTGCGACAAACTGGTCGTTCACACTGAATCTCGTGCAGCCGCCGTTACCGATCGGGCCAAACCCGGCGAAGACGAGGAGCGACTTCGCTGCCGCGATCGGTCGCCTCTCCGGCAACGATCCGCCGGAAAATCCGGCCGGATCTGTGTGCTTCGCCACATCGACCGCGGCATTTCACTGACTTTTTCCGAACCGACCTGTCGGCATCAAACCTGAGAAGTGTGGAAAGCCTGCCCATCAACAGTTGGCATGCGAAGTGCTGGATAGATTTCGCATAACCTCTTCGATGCGTTGATCACCGGGGGCCTCGCTTCCCTACCCCTCCCGTCGAAGAACGGACCGGTTCTTACACCGTCACCCGTTTTTCCTTGGCCCTCGGTGATTTTTTTTGCTGCCGAAGCCGGCAGACCAAGGCTCAATGCCGATTCGATTGCAGCCACGCTTCCAGTTGTTCCGCGCTGATTTCACCGCTCAACGGGACGCGCCGATGCTGCGCGTCGAACAGATAGCTTCGAGGTAATTCCCCGTACCAGTTTGCATCGACCTGATCGCGCAGGCGACGCGTCTGACTGTCGGCGAAGATCCAAGACTCGACTTGCTGGAGTCCATGCTTGTTCAGTATCTCTTCGATCCGCGGCCGGGCGGCCGTGTCATCGGTCGAAACCAGCACCAGCGCCATATCGGGATGCCGCTTCAGCGCCATGGTCAAGGTACCGAGTTCCTTGATGCACGGCGGACAATCCACTGACCAGAACACCAGCACGAACGGCTTCCCCTGATGGGCACGGACAATGGTACCGAAGCTGCCATCGGTGAACGGCAGCGGGGCAGCCCACGCAGGGCCGAGCGTCGCGGCGAGAAGACTGACGACCATAAGACGAAACGGCGCGGGCCTTCGAGTAACCACAATCGATGTCTCAGGATGACGAATCGGCATTAAGTCTACACCGAAGGCGAAGCCGCCGGGCGATCACCGATCACCCGGCGGACTGCCGCGACACCGGACAAGCCGGTACCGCGAGGCCCTCCCCGGCTAGCGCCGATCGGGACTTATCCGCTGGCCGCGAGCCTCGCCGGCGAAGGCACAACCACCGAAGGAGAAGTAACCGCCATGCTCCGCGTCGGCGAAGGCAGCACGGCCGCCGACGGGGAGGACAACACCGCCGAACTTGTCGCATCCATCACACTGAGCGCGGTTTCGAGCGAAGCGGTTTGATGGCCATGGGCAAGAACGTCACTGAGACCGCGCAGTTCCACGGTGATGCCGCTGTCGAGAGCCGACTGCTGGAAATCGGCGAGGGTCTCGAGGATGTCCTGGTCGATGAACTGCGCGCGGCGGCCGTCGATGATCACGTAGCTGTCCGGCTCGATCTGATCCAGAGCACTACGCAGCAGCGCCTTGTTCAGAAACGACACATCCTTCTGCAACCGCAGCAGGTAATTCCGCCCGTCCCGAGTCAGACCGATCGCCGAATGGAAGTTGGTCCGCACCACGTAGTACAACCCACACAACATGCCGATTGCGATGCCTTCGAGCAGATCGGTGAACAGGATCGCCCCAACGGTGATCACGAACGGCACGATCTGGTCGGTTCCCTTGCGGTACAGTTCCAGGAACAAGCTCGGCTTGGCCAGCTTGTAGCCGGTCAGCAGCAGGATCGACGCCAGGCAGGCCAGCGGTACCAGGTTCAGGAACTTGGCGACGAAGGTGACGCTGATCAGCAGCAGGATCCCGTGCACGAAGCAGGACACCTTGGTGTGCGCTCCGGCATTGATGTTGGCGGAACTGCGCACGAT
The DNA here is from genome assembly GCA_964644665.1 of uncultured Methylococcaceae bacterium. GTDB lineage: Bacteria > Pseudomonadota > Gammaproteobacteria > Methylococcales > Methylococcaceae > Methylotetracoccus. Next base: position 31,093 of record CAZXXC010000018.1, on the reverse strand, counting down.
CACCGCGGTGATCGGCACACCACCCAGCAGCCCGCTGACCATGTTGCCGAGGCCCTGCGCTTTCAGTTCCCGATTGGTCGGAGCGATGCGGCGCAACGGATCGAGCTTGTCGGTCGCCTCCAAGCTCAGCAAGGTTTCCAAACTGGCGACGATCGCGATGGTCCCCGCGATCTGCCACACGGCCGGGTTGGTGATCGATGTGAAATCCGGTAGCGTGAACTGATCCCACAAACCGGCGAAACTGCTGATCTCGGGGAGGTGGACCAGATGCTTGGCGGCGATCGTCAGCGACGGCCAGTAGGACGGCGTCAACAATTCGAAGGCCAGGCCCCATAGCACGGCCAACAACGGTCCCGGGATCAGCCGCAGGAAACGATGGCGGCGAACGAATGCGCTGTCCCACAGCAGCATGATCAGAATCGCAACGACGCTGACGATCACCGCCCCCGGTTCGATCGCTTTCAGTGAGTAGGCGATCTCCGACAAGGTGGTATGGGTATCCGCCTGTAGGTAGGCCTCATCACCGATGAAATCCAGATCGTAACCGACCGCGTGCGGGATCTGTTTCAGGATCAGGATCAGACCGATCGCCGCCAACATGCCCTTGATCACCGCGGACGGAAAATAGGCGCCAATCATGCCGGCACCGAGGAATCCCAGCAGGATCTGCAGCGCGCCAGCCAGCACCACGCTGAGCAGCAGCGTCTGAAATCCGCCCAATTGCTCGATCGCGGCAAACACGATCACGGTCAGCCCGGCGGCCGGACCGCTGACGCTCAACTGCGATCCGCTGGCCCAGGACACCACCAACCCGCCAACCATGCCGGCGATGATCCCGGCGAACAACGGGGCGCCGGATGCCAGCGCAATCCCCAGACACAGTGGCAAAGCCACCAAGAACACCACTACACCAGCGGGAATGTCACCGCCCAGGTGGCTCAGGTAATAACCGACTGCTCGTTTCATCATCTTTGACTCCTCCAGGGCCGGCACCCAAGGCCGCCCGTTGTCGTTGTCGTTTCGGCGCAGAGCGAAGCCCTGGGCCGATCAGCCTTCAACTTCCGTGTACTGGTAGATCGGCTCGATCCGGTGGTCCGGCGTCAGCGTGATCAATTCCTGAATGATCCCGTTATCGAGCCCGTAGACCCAGCCATGCAACGTCGGTCGCCGATCTTCCCGCCAGGCCTGCTGGATGACCGAGGTGTGGGCCAACGCATAGGTCTGCTCGATCACGTTGAATTCCACCAACCGATTGACCTGCGCATCCCGCGTGTCGCATTTCTCGATCTCCTTCTGGTGCAGGCGATACACGTCCTTGATGTGCATCAACCATTTGTTCACCAGCACCAGATCACTGCGCTGCTTCTCCAGGGCCGCCTTGATCCCGCCGCAGTTGTAATGGCCGCAGACGATCACGTGCTTGACCTTCAGTACCGCCACCGCGTACTGCACGACGCTGAGACTGTTGAAATCGGTCTTGACGACCTGGTTCGCGATGTTGCGGTGGACGAAAATCTCGCCCGGCTCCGCGTTGACGATGATCTCGGCTGGTACCCGGCTGTCAGAGCAGCCGATCCAGAGAAAATCGGGGGTTTGCGCATCGACCAGACGGTCGAAGAAGTGCGGCTCCTGGCGCCGCTTCTCCTCCGCCCAGGCCTTGTTCTCCAGCAATAACTTCTCGAAGGGTCGCATCGGATTCACCGCCGCTTAGGGAATGCTTGAAGTCGTGTTCGAAACGGGTCAGCCGATCCATTGAATCCGCCACCATTGTTTCGGTTCGAAACTGTAACCCCGGTGTAACCGCAATGCAAGCACTTTTTTTCATCGACGGCACGTCCGCCGCTTGATCGATCCGGTCTGCGATTTGCCACAGCGAGGCGTCGCCGCTCCGGCATTTGACACACCGGAAATGCCGCTGGCCACCGGGAGCTGTGGCAATTCGCGCCGGCACACGATTTGCTGCCCTCTCCCGAGTCGCACTTGCAGAGCGCAGCCGCAGCCGGAACGCTGCGGCCTCACCGCAGGGAGGCTGGACCGAATCGGACATTCGGCTTGGCGAGGGACAAGGCCGCGACGACACCGCTACGCTCGACTGGCCTTTGAACACAGGATCGAGAGTGGGCGCGAAGAAGCGCGCCGCGATTCGCGGCGAAACCAATGATGCGACCGAAAGGTGACAACAGAATGATGAACAAGAAGCGACTTGCAAGAGCCATTGCCACGGCGATGACGGGAACGGCGTTGTCAGCGGGGGGAATGTCCACCGCGTCGGCTGCGGCGACAACGATGTACAACACGTTTACTGCTGGCGGACTCACCAGCAGCACGGACGGTTGGACACGCATCTATGACAACGGAACAACTTCACCCGGCGTGGCGACTGGCCCAGAGAGCCAGGGGAACAAAGGGACAATCGTACCTTGGGTCGGCACGACTGGCAGCGCGCTGCCGGATGTCTACAGTGCCGGAGTCAATAACGGAGCGTACGCAGGCTCGTCCCACTTGAACTGGGCCGTCAGCATTGGGTCGGTCGGCGATTTGGCGGAAATTTCAGCCACCGATTCAAACACGCGATATGGTTTCGCTGCGGAAATCGATACCGGTGCCGGCGCCTGGCAGGACGCTGGCTTGGATTTCAATGGTAACCCAACCGCGAACGGTCCGACCGGCTGGAAACATCAGACGGACATCGGCCTGATCAAGACGGATCAGAACATGTGGGTGACGCTGAAGCCCTCGGTGCTCACAGGAGGTGATCCCGACTTCGTCGGAAATTTCGGTATCACTGTCTTCACCGGCGCGGATACCAATACCGGCAACTACTCCCATCATGGCGCGTGGAACCGCCCCGGGAGCACCCCTGCGTTACCTTACACGGCGAGCAACCCCTTCGGCACGACCGGCGTCAACTACCTGACGCACGACGGAACCGTGGATTCAGTCAATGGGTTGACGTTCTACGCCCTTGCCAACCAGACGTATTCGATCTACCTGGGCGGCGCGGGTGTCGGTAACTGGAGCCAAAACCTCGCGGACTACAAGCTGAACATCACCACCTCCGCGGTCCCCGTTCCCGCAGCCGTCTGGCTGTTCGGCAGCGCACTGGCCGGCATGGGCATCATCGGCCGGCGTAAGGACAGGGCAGTCGCCGCCGCCTGATTTCCGATCTCTCCTCCAAGTCTTCGCGCAGAGCGATGCAATGCCCGGCACGCAACGTGCCGGGCTCTTTCTCGTCACACAGCCGCCGACAGACGCGGCGCATACGGCTTGCATCCTTGGCCGGGGTGACAAACCGGTCACTGCAAAACCGACCGAACTGCACTATCCGTATCTGAGGATCAGCGGACGGTACGGCCGCTCCCGCTCGGGCACCCGCTCGCCGAACCCCTGAACCCGCGACCCCACTCCGTAGAACTCCGGAACTGTTGTCATGACCGCCATCGACCGCCACGAAATTCATCAGGTGCTCTGTATGGGCCTGGCACACTCGGCACAATATGGCCAATACGGCGGCCTGCTGCGACTGCTGCGAACTCTGCCGGCCAACGGCACTCGGGTCAGGGTGGCACAATGGCTCGAGCGCTTCTCTCCCTACCGGGTTCAGTGCGACCAGAACCAGGACCCGGTTTCGCTGATTGCCGAACCGGGCCGAGGATTCGACCCGGAATCCGCCGCTTCGACGCCTTACTGGCGTTTCCCAGGACCGAACCCGATACTGACAGGGGAATAAGTACACCGCCCCTTCCAGGATTCGACACCCGAGTCCGTCCAGACGTCTGAACCCATTCCAGACAGGCGGCAAGATCCGCTCTCAGCGCCTGCTGATCCGCTAACGCGTGGAACCGACGTTGGCAATGGGTAGAAATACGTATTCACACGGCGGCCACTCTGCCGCCAAGATGGGGTCTTCCCGATCAGGAGGGGAAAGATCCAGCCTCTCCCAGTGGCGACGGCCGATCCCGTCTCACCCCATGACGCAAAAGCTCTTTTTCCCGCGCTGGTTTCCGACCGTCACGGTCATCCTGCTTCTCGCCATGCTGATCCTGGGCGGCTGGATGGCCTGTTGCCCCTGGCCGGGCCGTAAGCCGCAAACCGATGCCGTTCCAAGCCGTGCCGAGTCGCTCCCCACTGATCCGACGGTGCGGTCAGCAACTTCGGACGGCGGCACCGAAACATCACCGCGCTTTCGGGAAGATCCGACTGCCTGGCGCAATGGTCGATCCGTACCCAACGTGGAATCACTGATCTGGCTGCTGGGTCCGATCGGTACGGCAGCCGCGATCGTCATTCTGATCTGGCATCGCCACACACACACCGGCGCTCGGTCTCCCGCCCGGTCGCAGGGCACGACGAACCACACCGCGTTCGATGAAGCCGGGTTGCTGGACAGCGTGGACGACGGCGTGATCACCGCCGACCTGGAAAGCCGTGTGCAATTCCTCAATGACACGGCGGAGAAGTTGACCGGATGGTCGCTCTGCGATGCCCAAGGACAGCCGCTGGAACAAGTACTCCGGGTTCTGGATGAGGAAACCGGCCGGCAGCTCGACCTGACCCCAGAGGAGTTCCTCCAGGCGCACCGGATTCGGTGCCCCAGCGTTTCCCCGGTGCTGATCGACCGCAGCGGCCTGGCTCGGCCGATCTCGGGTAGCGGGGCGCCGATCCCGGACCGACGCGGCCATCCGGCCGGCGTGCTGATCACGTTCCGGGACCAGACGTCGCAGCGCGCGGCCCGTCACACCCTTCAGCAAAGTCAGGCCCGATTCGCCGAATTGTTCCGGTACTCTCCGCTGCCGATGGCCGTGTGCCGGATGACGGACGGCACACTGCTCGACGTCAACGACGCCGTATGTGCGTTCGTCGGACGAAGCAGGGTCGATCTGATGGGAGAGCCCGTCAGCACGCTGGGGCTAGTCGGCGAAGCCGCAGGACTTCCGGAGATTCTGCGGCGCGCCGCCGACCAAGGTGCGGTGGAAAACCAAGCCGTTCATTGCGCCGTTCCCGGCCATCCGGTCCGCACTGGATTGCTCTCGGCCCGGACTCTGGGAGGCGAGGGAGACCGTCTTTGCCTGGTCGCGATCGAGAACACCGGTGAACGCGACTGTGAAATCCGGAAACTCACCCAGCGATCGCAATTGGATACCGCGCTGGCCGATCTTGCGAACGCGATGCTAAAGGCCGATGCCGAACTCGAGCCGATCGCGAGTCGGGTGCTTCACCATGCGCAACGCGTGACGGGTAGCGAACTGGGTTTCGTGACCTCGATCGATGGCGAGACGGGAGATCAGATCGTGCTGTCGTGCGGCGAAGCGGCCTGGCTGCCGACTCCGGCTGCGCAGCGGGCGGACCGCATTCGATTGCCGATCGGAAGCGACGGGCGTCACCCCGGGTTGTGGGGTCACGCGCTGAACACGCGGGAAGCCTACTTCACCACCGACGCTCTCCGCCACCCGGCGGTACAAGGAACCCAAACCGGCGATGTCGCGGTACGCAGCTACCTCGGCGTACCGGTCACCGTAGGGGTCCGCCTGGTGGGGCAAATTGCGGTGGCCAACGGCGCTGAAGGCTATGGCGAGGGTCATCTCGCATCGGTACGACGACTGGCATCACTCTTCGGCCAGTTCGTTCGACAACTGGAAAACCGGGAAGATCTGCTGGAAAGCGAAGCCCGGTTCCGGCACATCACCGGCTGCCTGTCCGACCTGGCCTATTCCTACACCCTCAGATTCGGGGGTGTCCCGCGGCTCGACCGGCTGAGCGGTGCCGCCGTGCGACTTACCGGCTACACCGTCGATGAGATCAAGGCCCTGCGCTGCTGGGGCGAGCTGATACACGAGTCCGACCGGAATCTGTTTGATCGTCAGATCTTGGCCTTGACCCCGGGAGCATCGGGGTCCTGCGAGTTTCGCTTGAGACGACGGGACGGCCGCCTGGTTTGGGTCGCCTGTGCCGCTGAATGCGTGCGTGATACGCGCAAACCAGAACTTCTTCACATCAACGGTGCGCTCGTCGACATTACGCAGAAATACGAAGACGAAAAAAAACTGCGCCTGAACGCCGCCGTGATGGACAGTACCCGCGATGGCGTGATGATCACCGACCTCACCCCGTCCATCGTCGCCGTCAACCGTGCCTGCATGGAAATCACCGGGTACGGCGAGGGCGAGGTGTTGGGCCGCAATCCCCGGATTCTGCAATCGGGCCGGCACGGCCCCGCGTTCTACCAGGCATTGTGGACGGCCTTGCGGGAAACCGGGCATTGGCAGGGCGAAATCTGGAACCGGCGCAAGAGCGGCGAGGTATACCCGGAATGGGTAACGATCAGCACGGTGCGCAACTCCGAAGGCGAGGCCACGCATTATGTCGCGGTTTTCACCGACATCAGCCAGCTGAAGCAGAGTGAGTCCCGGCTCGAACGACTGGCGCATTATGACCCGCTGACCGGCCTGCCCAACCGATTGCTGGTGAAATCCCGCCTCGAGCACGCGATCGATCGCGCGCGTCGGCGTCATGGGCGCATCGCGGTGTTGTTCCTCGACCTCGACCGGTTCAAAACGGTCAACGACAGTCTGGGACATCCCGCCGGCGATGCATTGCTGGCTGGCGTGGCCTGCCGGCTGCTACAGCGCCTCCGCAAGGAAGATACACTGGGACGGCTCGGAGGCGATGAGTTTCTGGTGATCGCGGAAGATCTCCGCGCCTCCGAGGACGCGACCGTCGTGGCGCAAGCGCTGCTCGAAGCCCTGGATCAATCCTTTACGCTGCCCAACGGGCAGGAAGTCTACATTCGCGCCAGCATCGGCATCAGTCTCTATCCGGAAGACGGCGAGTCCTCGTCCGAACTGATCCGGAACGCCGATGCCGCGATGTATCAGGTCAAAGATTCCGGCCGCAACGCCCATGGCTACTACACCCGAGCGCTCACCCACGCCGCCACCGAGCGACTACGTATGGAAACGCGACTCCGCCGGGCGCTGGAGCGGGAAGAACTCGTGCTCCACTACCAACCGATCGTCGCCGTTGCGGACAACCGGCTGCTGGGTGCTGAAGCGCTCTTGCGCTGGCAGCCTCCTGGGGAGGCAGTCGTCCCGCCAGCACGATTCCTTCCGATGGCGGAGGAAACCGGGCTGATCGTCCCGTTGGGCGAGTGGGTGCTGCGACATACCTGTCGCCAGGCAAAAGCCTGGTTGCTCGAAGGCGGCGCCTTCGGACCGATGGCGCTGAATCTGTCGGTGCGCCAGTTTCAGCAGCGGGATCTGGAACGGATCGTTCGATCGGTACTGGACGAAACCGGGCTGCCGCCGACCTGTCTCGAGTTGGAGATTACCGAGAGTTGCCTGATGGAACAGGGCGAACGAGCCGAACACAGCATACGCGCGATCAAAGCCCTCGGGGTTCAACTCAGCATCGACGATTTCGGCACCGGGTACTCGTCGTTGGCGTATCTGAAACGCCTGCCGCTGGATCGTCTGAAGATCGACGACAGCTTCATCCGGGATATCCCGAAGGACCCGAACGATACCGCGATTGCCAGTACAGTCATCGCCATGGCGCATTCACTGGGATTACGCGCCATTGCCGAAGGTGTCGAAACGGCCGCACAACTCGAATTCCTGCGGCAACAGGGTTGTGACGCCTATCAGGGGTTTCTGTATTGCCCTCCCCTGCCCGCCGACGAATTCGCCGCGCGCTACCTCCTCAATAGGGATTGAGTCCGCATTTCAGCCGGATAAGCAACCCGGGCCGGGTCGAAGCGCCTTCCGTCACGACTACTCCTCTTCTCTCGATGCACCGCCCACCGGGCGATCGGAGAGGGAAAGTCGCGTTCCTTGATTCGTCACGTTAAACTACGCGGTTACCAACGCCGCCGCCCACTCGGCCGCTTCCCCTTTGACTCTTGTACCACACGACATGTCAGAACTCGTACTAGGACTCCCCGGCTATACCTATTCCGATCTCTATGATCCGACACGCCTGAAGGATCTGGCGGAGGAATTCGACCGGAGCGTGCAGCGCCAGAACCCTGAACTTTTCAGCGCGTTCGATGCCTACCGATCGACCCTAGGCCAAGACATCAAACCGGAAGAGGTTTCCGAGTTGTTGGTGGCGATGGCGCCGCACGTCGGGGAGTTCGTGGCGCGCTTGTTCAATGTCGAGGCCGAGCGGGAATCTCAGCAAGCCGCGATACGCGGCGAGTTCGAAACGGTCTTCGCGTTCCGCAATGAAATCGTTGCCGGCTTCGAGAAGCTGTTCAAAGGAGTCGATCCGGCTCAGTGGGATCTCCAGGCACTGGAACGTCAACTGGCGGCGCTCGTCGCCGCCGCCGGCTTCACCCACCTCGACGCCGAAGCGGCCACGGCCTCGCTGGGCATGCAGCTCTGGCAGTCTGTCCGGCATTACACAGCTCTCGCCGATGGGAAGCCGGGAGCCAGCGACGACGCGGAGCGGCAGCTTGCCGAATTGCGCGAGCGGTTGGACCGTTCCGAGGCGGCGGACGCTGCCGCGTCGTTGCTTGCCGTCACCGAACCCGGTGATTTTGCACGAGAGGCACTCGACGTGGTCCGCCGCTGGACATTCGCGGCGATGCACGTCCCGGAATTGCAGGCGAACGTTCGCGGCTGGGTCAGCCTGAAATTCCCGGCCAAGACCGACTTCACGCATCTGGTGGAACACGATCTCGAGAACCGCAAAGGCTACGGCGTCTGGTCGGCGCATGCCGGCCATCACCGCCGGCGCGATGGATTCGCGTTGACCGACAAGCGCTTCGGCGAGCGGCGGGTGCTCTACGAGGTCGATCATTGCATCTACTGCCACGACCGCGCGACCGACTCCTGCTCCAAGGGCATGCGGAACAAGAAGGACGGCAGCTATAAGACCAATCCGCTGGGCGTCACGATCACCGGCTGTCCGCTCGAGGAAAAGATTTCCGAAATGCATCTGGTCAAACGCCAGGGCGACAACATCGGTGCCTTGGCGCTGATCACGATCGACAATCCGATGTGCCCCGGCACCGGTCACCGGATCTGCAACGACTGCATGAAAGGGTGCATCTACCAGAAGACCGAGCCGGTCAACATCCCGCAGATCGAAACCAATGCGTTGACCGACGTGCTGTTCATGCCTTGGGGCTTCGAGATCTACAGCTTGCTGACGCGCTGGAACCCGCTGAACATCCGGCGCCCGTATGCGCTGCCCTACAACGGCAAGAACGTACTGGTCGGCGGCATGGGACCCGCCGGTTACACGTTGGCGCACTACCTCAGCAACGAGGGTTTCGGCGTGGTCGGCATCGACGGTCTGAAGATCGAGCCGCTGCCGAAGGCGCTCACCGGCGACTGGCATGCGCCGCCGCAGCCGATTCGCGACTTCCGCGAACACTACGAGGACCTGGACAAGCGCGTGATGCTGGGTTTTGGCGGCGTCGCCGAATACGGGATCACGGTCCGCTGGGACAAGAATTTCCTGAAGGTGATCTACCTGACGCTGGCCCGTCGCCGCAATTTCCGCGTCTATGGCGGCGTCCGCTTCGGCGGCACGCTAACCATCAACGAAGCCTGGGACCTGGGCTTCGATCACATCGCGATCGCCTCGGGGGCCGGCAAACCGACCATCATCGACCTGAAGAACAATCTGATTCGCGGCATCCGGAAGGCGTCCGATTTCCTGATGGCGCTGCAGCTGACCGGTGCCGCCAAGGAATCGTCGCTGGCCAATCTGCAGGTACGCTTGCCGGCCGGGGTCATCGGCGGCGGTCTGACGGCGATCGATACGACCACCGAACTGCTGGCTTACTATCCGGTCCAGGTCGAGAAGATCCTGCACCGCTATCAAAAGCTGTGCGATGCGTTCGGCCAGGAACGCGTGCGCGCCCGCTACGACCGCGAGGAGATCGAGATCCTCGACGAGTTCCTGCTGCATGGCCAGGCGATCCAGGCCGAGCGCCGGCGCGCCGAACAGGCCGGCGAGGTCCCGAACTTCGTGCCGCTGATCGAGCAGTGGGGCGGCGTGACGCTTTACTACCGGAAAGGCATCAAGGATTCCCCCGCGTACCGCCAGAACCACGAGGAAATCAAGGAAGCACTGGACGAGGGCATCAAGCTGGCCGAGGGGATGAGCCCGCTCGCAGCGATCGAGGACGATTTCGGGCACCTGACAGCCGTACGGTTCGAGAAGCTGGAGGAATCCGAAGGCCGCTGGCGCAAGGCTGGCGAACTCGAGGTGCCGCTGCGCAGCCTGTTCGTCGCCGCCGGAACTTCGCCCAACACCATCTACGAGTCCGAACACCCGGACAGCTTCGAGATGGACAGGAAGTTCTACCGCCGCTTCGAACTGCAGGCGACGGAGGCCGGCTTCGAACTCGAACCGGTCAACGACACGCTGTGGCCCAAGATCGGCAAACCGGCGCCGTTCACCTCGTACCGCCGCGGCGGCCGCTACATCACGTTCTACGGCGACAATCATCCGGTCTACGCCGGCAACGTGGTCAAGGCGATGGCCAGCGCGAAGGACGGCTACCCGTATGTGGTCCGTCTGTTCGAGCGGGAACTGGCCCAGCTCGACCCCTCAGCGCAGGTGGCCCGCGACCGCGCGTTGCAGGATTTCCAATCCCGGCTGGATGAGGCGCTGCTGGCCCGGATCGTCGAGATCAACCGACTGACGCCGACCATCATCGAAGTGATCGTCAAGGCGCCGCTCTCGGCCAAACATTTCTGTCCCGGTCAGTTCTACCGGGTGCAGAATTTCGAGACGCTGGCGCCGGTGGTCGAAGACACCGTGCTGGCCACCGAAGGACTGGCGCTGACCGGCGCCTGGGTCGACAAGCAGCAGGGGCTGATTTCGCTGATCGCGCTCGAGATGGGCAGCTCGTCGCGGCTGTGCGCCCAGTGGAAACCGGGCGATCGACTGGTCGTCATGGGGGTTACCGGAACGCCGACCGAAATCTATACCGGCAAGACGGTGCTGTTGATCGGCGGCGGCCTCGGCAATGCCGTGCTGTTCTCGATCGGCAAGGCATTGCGCGCCGCCGGGAATCAGGTGATCTACTTCGCCGGCTACCGCAGGCGCGAAGACGTGTTCAAGGTCAGGGAACTCGAGGAAGCCTCCGATCTGGTGGTCTGGGCGGTCGACAAGACGCCCGACGCCGAAGCGATCCCGACGCTGCGACCGCAGGACAAGACCTTCGTCGGCAACATCGTCGAAGCGATGCTGGCTTACGGCCAAGGGGAACTGGGCACCACGCCGATCCATCTCGACGATGTCGATCACATGATCGTGATCGGGTCGGACCGCATGATGTCGGCCGTCAAGGAAGCCCGTTACGGCGTGCTGGCGCCATACCTGAAACCGCACCACACCGCGCTGGGCTCGATCAACTCGCCGATGCAGTGCATGATGAAAGGCGTCTGCGCGCAGTGTCTGTGCAAGCACATCGACCCGGAGACGAAGCAGGAGTACTTCGTCTACTCCTGCTACAACCAGGACCAGGATCTGGACCGGGTCGACTTCCCGAATCTGTACGCACGGCTGCGGCAGAACTCGGTGCAGGAAAAGCTGGCCAGCCTGTGGCTCGACTACCTGCTGGCCAGAAAGTCGGCCTGATCGGCGGCGACTCCGACGAGGCTACCGCAATGGGGCCCCGCGGGAGCCAACGGGCTATCAGGCCAGGAAGATCCGCTCCAGCGATCCGCGCGATACATTCCCGCGGGCGTCTCGGGCTTCGATGTAGTAGCGAACGTCGCCCGCGCCCACCGGCAGCTCGGCGGTGTAATAGTAGGCGGTCATGACCACGCCGGTTTGTGAGGGATAGGGGCCGCGATACTGCATCGGCAGGCGCTGTTCACCCACGCCGCTGCGCAGTACGAGGTCGACACTCTTCAGTCCGGAGGCATCCGACACGAAGGTGTGGACCGTACCCTGGCGCGGCGCGTCCAGCAGACAGCCATTTCCCCAGCACTTGCCGCCCGGATTCTCCGGCGTGACCCAAGGCGGGAAGATGGTCGGGCCGGTGCGGTCACGGCCGGCGGCCACCAAACCATCGACCGCGGCACCGATCAACGCATGTCCGCGGTTCGCCGCATTCGTCACCTGCCGATCCCAGACCTCCTGGCCGGTCCAATACCAGTAGCAACTGGTTTCCGCGGTCAACAGCAGCCGCACCGCCTCGGCGAGCTGCGGATGATCCGGCTCGCAGTCCTCCAGCGTGTAGACACGGTTCTGCAGCGCGGTCAGTACCGCCCAGGAATTCAGGTCCGGTGAGTACGGCTGATCATATCGGCTGAACCATTTCATGAACTGCGGGTCGCCGTTGTCGGCACCGCTCCAGGAACCCGGCTCGATATGGATCACCCGTTCCGGATCGGGCGGAAACTGCTGCAGGTAGTCGTCGACGGTCGTCAGTTCGAAGCGGCGGTCCTGCTGCAGCCACTCCACCAGACGCCCGGTATTGTGGCGATAATAACTGTCCGCACCGCCGCCGTGGTTGTCGCCGTCGGAATGCAGCAGGAAGAACGGCGGATGCGCCGGATCGAAGCTGCCGGTTTCGACGATCCGATCGTAAACCTGCCCCAGCACGGCCCCGTACTGCAGCGCGCCGAAGCCGCCGCGGGCATCCTCGTTGCCGATATAGCGCTCCGCCGGCACCGCGATCAGCCGGTAACGCTGACCATCGGCGTCCTCGTAACCGACGTATTCCGGCCGCAGCAGACTCGGCGAAATCTTCGAACCGGCCCAGATGTTGTGCAGCTGAAGCCAGTCATCGGTCGGCGGGTTCACCCGTTCCGCCGGATTCGGCGGCAGCATGCCTTCGCCGATGCCGGCGTAGGGGTAGTCCTTGCAGGCCCGGAACCGGTGGATCGAGTCGTAGATCACGGCGCCGACACCGGCTTCGATCAGGGCCGGAAGCATCCGGACATGGAACGCCGTTTCCGGAGGGAATAGCACGCCGGATGCCTCGACCCCGAACGCGCGGCGGATCACCGCCCGGTGCCATTCGATCTGCCGAACGATGTCCCGCGCCGGGATCAGCGGCATCAGCGGATGAAAAAAGCCGAACGCGCTGAACGCGATCCGCGGATTACCCAGTGCCGTACGGGCATCCGCCAATTCCCGCAGCGCGCCGTTCCAGCCGGCGAATCCGCCGCCGCCCAGCCCTTCCGCGGCGCAGCGGTCGAGCTGCTCGATCAGGGATCCGCTCCAGCTGGTCGAAAGTCCGCCGTGCGCAAGGCCCCCGCCGATGTACTGCCGCACGGCGTCCGGAATGAAGGCGGTGTAATTGCCGGCCCGGGAACCGAAGATGGCGTCCTTCTCCCCGTCCCAGTCATTCCGGTCGGTGGTGTTGTAGTACGGCTGGTGCATGTGCTTGTGGATGCCGAAATACAATCTGACTTCGGCGCCTCCCGCGACGGCCACGCGGGTCTCGGCCTTTACCGGCTCGGGTACGATCAGCCGCAGTTCCCGGAATTCCTTGAGCCAGTCCTCGCCGCCGGCCTGGCGCAGATCGGCCTTGCGGCATCCTTCAATCTGGATCGCGATCCGTCCGCCCGAGAGCGTACCGGCCGGCACCCGGACCCGATATCGCCAGTGCGTGTCGGTCTCGCATATCCCATGGATCGCCTCGCCGTTCAACAGGTGCTGCCTGCCGTGCTCATGCAGGATGACCTGCGGAAACGGGATCTCGCCGTCGGCGCTGAAGCTGATCTCGAAAGCGGGATTGCGGCTGTCCACGGCGCAGGTCAGTTGTTCGGGACAGTCGATGGACAGGAATCGGGTAAACACCCCCATGGAACACTCCTCGGTCTGGTGATTCAGGGACGGTCGGTCAGCGCGGTGAAACTACCAGAAGCGCTGTCAAAAGCCGGAAAACGGAGCGTTTCAGGAAAATCCCGAATCGGCCGCGGAGAGGGAAGCGGATCGAGACATCAACGCGGATTCCATCCGGCGACCCGCCTGGCGGAACGGTCCGTCCGGCGAGCGGCGCACCCGCCGGGGCCATGCTCGCGGCTCAAAACTCGGGAGTCGGCAGTCGATCGGCCAGTTCGTCCCACTCGATCGCGGCACCGGACAGCACGCCGACCGGCGTCCGGCCCTTCAGCTCCTGGATCTCCGGCTTGCGGTACTCGCCGCCGATCAGCCGGTAGATGCTGACGATCCGATCGGCCGGATGGACCAGCCAGTATTCCGGAACGCCCGCCCGTTCGTAGACGCGGCGTTTCAGCAGCTGGTCGTGGCTGGCGGTCGACGGCGAAAGCACTTCCACCACCAGATCCGGCGCGCCGCGCACGCCGCGCCGATCGAGCTTGGCCGGATCGCACACCACCAGCACGTCCGGCTGCACCACGGTATCGATCGCCTGGTCCGCTTCCTGTGCCTTCGGCAGACGCACGTCGACCGGCGCGATGAATGCGCGGCACGGCTTGCCCCGCAGGATATTGCCCAGTTGACGGAATATTTCGCCGGCGACATCCTGATGATCCAGCGTCGGCGCCGGGGCCATCAGGTAAGCCGCGCCGTCGATCAGTTCGTAGCGCACGTCTTCCGGCCACAGGAGATAATCACCGTAGGTGTGATGTTCGGAATCTCTCAGTGCGAGTCCCATATTGCTACCCCAGGGTTACTGCGCCACTCATTCTAAGTGTCCGGCGCGCACGGGCCAACACATCACTCTTGCGTGACGTGGAGCGGCGCGGTAGCTTCGCGGCGGTTGGGACACATCAACCGCTTGTCGAGGTGACGTGTGATGCTTCGATACCCTTCCTCTTTCGCCCCGCCCGGTGGGTCAGGATCGCCCGGGCGCTGAAGCTGGATCTCGATCCCTGATCCGGTTCGCATCCGGCCTGAACGACCGGTAAAGGCGTCGCCGCGCGACGCTCTTCGTGCAACGGCCGGGTACCGCCAGGCCATCCGCCCGTCAGACGGTCGGCACGGTTCCGCCGTCGATGCGGATGTCGGCGCCGTTGACATAGCCGGCCAGAGGACTCGCCAGGAACGCCGCCGCCCGCGCGACGTCCTCCACCCGGCCCAGCCGACCGCACGGGTTGGGAAAGAATTCGGCGACCGCCGCGGCCTCGATCTCCGCCCAGTCCGTACCCCAGCCCCGCTGTGCGGCCGTTTCCCGCAGCACCGCTTCCAGGCCGGGCGTACGGATCGCGCCGGGGCTGATCGAATTCACGGTGATGCCGGTATGGGCCAGTTCCTTCGCCAGCGCGACGGTCAGATTGACGATGGCCGCCTTGGTCGCCGCATAGGCGGCATAGGCCGGAAACGGCATCATCGCGACGATGCTGGCGAGCTGGATGACCCGGCCCCAGCCGGCGGTCTTCATGCCGGGTGTCACCGCCTTGATCAACCGGACCATCGAGACCACGTTCTGCTGGTAGACCGCCTCCCAGACCGCGTTGTCGGCCGAATTCCACGGGCTTTCCGGAAAGGCGCCGGCGTTGTTGACCAGAATGTCGATCCCGCCCAGTTGCTCCGCCGCCTGGCTCGCCACCCGGCGGGCGCCCGCATCCTCCGCCAGATCGCCCAGAACTGCCACCGCCCTGCCCCCGGCCGCCCGAATGTCTTCGGCCACGCGCCGGACCTCGGCTTCCCGCCGCCCGTGTACCGCCACCGCGACCCCTTCCGTGGCCAGCAATCTGGCGATCGCCTCGCCGATGCCGCTGCTGCTGCCGCTGACCAATGCCCTTTTTCCATCCAAGTTCAGATCCATCGCCGCATTCCCATCGTGTCGTCCGAAATGCAAGGCTAACCCGAGCCGGGCCAAACGTCGAGCCGCGACCGCGAAACGAGCCTCGCTTCCTTTCGCCGAAGACGCAGGAAGCCGGGATTCGGCCACGCGAAGGGAACCTGGAACGGCTTTTCCGCAACGGTTCACCCGCACTTGACTGCTAGTCCGGCGCGGGGCATCCTGCCAGCCCACCGAGTCGGCAGACCATGACCACGAAAACCCGCATCGAATGGACCGAA
Organism: uncultured Methylococcaceae bacterium; assembly: GCA_964644665.1. Lineage (GTDB taxonomy): Bacteria > Pseudomonadota > Gammaproteobacteria > Methylococcales > Methylococcaceae > Methylotetracoccus. Next base: position 15,130 of record CAZXXC010000018.1, on the reverse strand, counting down.
GTGACCTGGAATCCGGTCACCGGCTGTACCAAACTCAGCCAGGGCTGCAAGCACTGCTATGCCGAGCGGATGGCGCACCGTTTGAAGGCGATGGGCAACCCGCGCTATCCGAACGGCTTCGACATCACGCTGCACGAGGACCTGATCGATGCGCCGCGGCGCTGGAAGAAGCCGACCCGGGTGTTCGTGAATTCGATGAGCGATCTGTTTCACGAGGCGATTCCCGAGGAGTTCATCCGGCGGGTCTTCCGGACGATGGGCGATTGCCCGCAGCATGTGTTCCAGGTGCTGACCAAACGCAGCGGCAGACTTCGGATCTTGGCCCCCGGCCTGCAGTGGCCAGGCAATGTCTGGATGGGCGTCAGCGTCGAGAATCAGGATGTCGCCGGCCGCATCGACGATCTCCGCGCCGTCCCCGCCGCCATTCGCTTCCTGTCCTGCGAACCGTTGATCGGCCCGCTGCACGAGTTACCGCTGGACGGCATCCACTGGCTGATCGTCGGCGGGGAATCGGGCCCGGGTGCGCGACCGATGCAGCCGGAGTGGGTGCATGCCTTGAAGCGGCAGTGCCAGGCGGCCGACACCGCATTCTTCTTCAAGCAATGGGGCGGTGTCCGGAAGGATCTGTCCGGACGGCAACTGGACGGCCGGACCTACGACGAAATGCCCGCCACCACGAGCCACCCGGGGTAGCCATGCCGGTCCGGATCCAGCAGCGCCGGGTGAAGGGCTGGCGCAAGCCGCCCAACGCGGTCAGCGTGGCCCGGCCGAGTCGCTGGGGTAACCCGTTTCCGGTCGAAAACGGCGATCACGCAACCGCCGTGGCGCGCTTCGAGGCCTATCTGAAGGCCCGGCCCGATCTGGTGGCCGAAGCCAGGATATCGCTGAGAGGCAAGGATCTGATGTGCTTTTGTCCGCTGACCGAACCCTGCCATGCAGAGGTTTGGCTGCGTATCGTCAACGCGGAGCCCCCAAGGAGTAGCGAATCATGATCCACCATTTTTCGATCGCCGCGCGCGACCCCGAACACGCGGCGGCCGTGCTCGCCGAAGTGATCGGCGGCCGATCGTTCCCGTTCTGGCCGTTTTCGGGTAGCCACATCGCCATCGCCGGCGACGCGCACGGCACGGCGATCGAGGTCTACCCGCTGGGCACCGAACTGCTGCCCGGCGGACGTTCCGAGCCGGTGCACGCGGTCACCAACGCGCAACATCCGAACTTCACCGCGACCCATGCGGCGATCTCCGTCGCCCACGACGAGGCGCGCATCAAGGACATCGCCGCGAACGAGGAATGGCGCGCGATCACCTGCGACCGGGGTGATTTCAAAGTCATCGAGTTCTGGGTCGAGAATCGCGTGATGATCGAATTTCTGACCCCGGAGATGGCGCGGGATTATCTGCGCGCGATCAATCCGGAGCGCTGGCTGGACCAGGTGACGCAGAATCTGGCATGAGGGACCGCTCGCGGCAAAGTCCGCCTGGTTGTCGGACCACGCGGCGCCGGCTCCCGCCCCGTTTTTCATCTGCGGCACTGTTGCGCCTGACCTGCGCGCTGTGGCTCGCACTACCGCTCGCCGCCTGCGCACCGACCATGAAAGCGCCCGCTCCCCCGCGCCTCGAATCGCGGCTCGCCCCGGCCCATTTCGTCGCGACGGACGGCGCCGTGCTGCCGATGCGCCGCTGGCTGCCGGAATCGGCCCCGGCCCGGGCGGTCGTGGTCGCCCTGCACGGATTCAACGATTACAGCCGGGCGTTCGAGATGCCGGGCGAGTTCTTCCGGCGGCACGGCATCGCCTGTTATGCCTACGACCAGCGCGGTTTCGGTCAGGCGCCGGATCGGGGCTTCTGGGCCGGCACCCCCGCCTACACCGGAGATCTTGCCGAGTTCACCAGCGCCGTGCGGCGGAATCATCCCGGGCTCCCGGTCTATCTGCTGGGCGAAAGCATGGGCGCAGCCGTCGCCATCGCCGCGATGACCCGGCCTCACCCGCCTCCGGCCGATGGCCTGATCCTGTCTGCGCCGGCGGTGTGGTCACGCTCGACGATGCCCTGGTACCAGCGGGTGATCCTGGAGACCACCGCGCGGACGGTGCCCTGGCTGACGCTCACCGGTGAGGGAATGGATGTGATCGCCTCGGACAACATCGCGATGCTGCGCGGGCTCGGGCGCGATCCCTGGGTGATCAAGGCCACCCGGGTCGATGCCATTTACGGCCTGGTGGATCTGATGGACGAAGCCATGGCCCGGGTCGGCCTGCTGCGCACGCCGACCCTGGTACTGGTCGGTGAACACGACCAGATCATACCGAAGGAACCGTTGCAGCGGATGCTCGAAAAATTGCCTCGGCCGCCGGCCCGGGTCGTCACCTACCGCGACGGCTACCATCTGCTACTGCGCGATCTGCAGGCCGAACGGCCATGGCGCGACATCGTCGCCTGGGTCGGCGAACGGTTCCAGCCGTTGCCTCCCGGCGCCGCGCGGCAGATCGCCGCGGCGCCCGTCGAGCCTGCACGCGGGCTGGAATGAGACCTTTCGGAGCGGCGGTTGCAGCCGGCGCGCGGCGCGCATCGGTTCAGCGCTTGTTGGCGAAGGCGCGGGCCAGCGCATCGGCCATGGCCCCCTGAGCCGGTGCCGCTTCACGCGACGCGGAGCGCCGTCCCCGCGGCTCCGCCTGGCCAGGAGATCGCGGCGATCCGTCGGTGCGCGACCCGCGGTCCGGAACCGCATCCGATTTCATCGACAAGGCGATGCGCCGCCGCTGCAGATCCACCTCCAGCACCTTGACCCGCACGACATCGCCGGCCTTGACGATTTCCCTCGGGTCCTTGACGAACCGATCGGCCAGGTGAGAGATGTGCACCAGGCCGTCCTGATGCACCCCGATATCGACGAATGCGCCGAAATTGGCCACGTTGGTCACCTGTCCCTCGAGCAGCATGCCCGGTTGCAGATCCCCGATCGCCGCCACTCCTTCCCTGAACGCCGCGGTCTTGAAATGGGGGCGCGGATCCCTGCCGGGCTTCTCGAGTTCACTCAGGATGTCGGTAACGGTGGGTAGACCGAACCGTTCGTCGACGAACTGCTCGGCGTTGACGCCGCGCAGAAGCTGCGCATTGCCGAGCAACTCCCGGATGTCCTTCCCGGTCCTGGCGATGATCCGTTCGACCACGGGGTAGGCTTCCGGGTGCACGGCCGACGCATCGAGCGGATTGGCGCCGCGGGGGATGCGCAGGAAACCTGCCGCCTGTTCGAAGGTCTTCACACCCAGACGCGGCACCTTCATCAGCTCTTCGCGCGTCCTAAACGCGCCGTGCTGGTTGCGGAATTCGACGATGTTCTCGCCGATGGTTCGGGTCAGACCGGAAACGTAGCGCAGCAGCGGCACCGACGCGGTGTTGACATCGACGCCGACGGCATTCACACAATCCTCGACCACGGCATCCAGGCTGCGCGCGAGCTCAGCCTGATTCACATCGTGCTGATACTGCCCGACGCCGATCGCCTTCGGCTCGATCTTCACCAATTCGGCCAATGGATCCTGGATCCGCCGGGCGATCGACACAGCGCCCCTCAGGGAAACATCGAGTGCGGGAAACTCTTGTGCCGCGAGTTCGGACGCCGAGTAGACCGACGCGCCCGCTTCGGACACCACGACCTTGGTCAAATGCAGATCGGGATGCCGCTTGATCAGCTCGGCCACCAGTTGATCGGTCTCCCTCGACGCGGTGCCGTTGCCGATGCTGACCAACTGCACCGCATGCCGTCGGCACAACGTCGCCAGTTCTTCCAGCGAGCGGTCCCACTGCTTGTGCGGCACGTGCGGATAGACCGTGGCGGTGTCCAGCAATTTGCCGGTCGCATCGACCACTGCCACCTTGACCCCGGTACGCAGCCCCGGATCCAGCCCCATCGTCACACGAGGGCCTGCCGGAGCCGACAGCAGCAGGTCCTTCAAATTTTGCGCGAACACCCGGATCGCCTCCAGTTCGGCGGCATCCCTGAGGCGCAGCTTCACGTCGAGATCGATCCGGGTCAGGATCTTGATCTTCCAGGCGAGGCCGACGGTTTCACGCAGCCAGGGATCGGCCGGTCGGCCGCGATCGGCGATGCCGAAAGCGCCGGCGATCCGACTCTCGCAGTCGGCATGGATGCCGGCTTCGTCACCGCCCACTTTCAGGCTCAGGTTCAACGCGTCTTCGTTGCGGCCCCGGAACAGAGCCAGCGCGCGATGCGAGGGAATCGAGCGAATCGCTTCTTCGTAAGCGAAATAGTCCTTGAACTTCGCGCCCGACTCTTCCTTGCCGGCGACGACGCTCGCCGTCAGGACCCCGTCGCGCCAAATCCGCTCCCGCAATTCCTGCAGCAGTGCGGCATCTTCGGCAAAGCGCTCCATCAGGATCTGGCGCGCCCCATCGAGGACCGCGGCCACATCGGCGAAACCCAGTTCGGGATTCAGGAAGGACTCGGCGGCCTGCTCCGGAACCTGGCCCGGGTCCGCGAGCAGACTGTCGGCCAGCGGCTCCAGGCCGCCTTCCCGGGCGATCTGCGCCTTCGTGCGTCGCTTGGGTTTGTAGGGAAGATAGAGGTCCTCCAGCAGCGCCTTGTTGTCGGCTTCCAGAATGGCCTGTTCCAGCTCCGGCGTCAGCTTCTGCTGCGAGCGGATGCTCTCGAGGATCACCGCTCTGCGGTGTTCCAGCTCGCGCAGATAGGCCAGCCGCGTTTCCAGCGTGCGAAGCTGTCCGTCGTCCAGGCCGCCGGTGGCCTCCTTTCGGTAGCGGGCGATGAACGGAACCGTCGCGCCGTCATCCAGCAGTGCGACCGCTTTTTGCACCTGTTCGGCTCTCGCGCCGAGTTCCCGGGCAATGCAGGCAATGATATCCATCGGTGTGTTGTCGCGTTGGAGAAAAGGGCGAGAGTGTAGCAGCAAACCGCCGGGCGTCCGTCGCGGTAATCGCATCGATGCCGAAGCGGCGCAACACCGTGCGCTGCGTGCGGAGTGCAGCGCGGCGATCGATTGTGCCATAATAATCGATTGGGCTTTTTCACGCCTTGGCGCGATCCAAGCTCCGCCTGATTCGGCCGCGAACACACCCGGTTGGCGCTGCGGGCGGAGCGTGCAAGCCTGTCGTCCTGGAGTGCCTGTCGCCGATCACACTCCGGGGGTGTTTTGCAACCAACAGAACAGAAGAACAGTACCGTGGGACAAGCTATGCAAGTACCTCTAGAGATTACGTTCCGGGGCTTTCCGCACTCCGATGCCGTCGAGACCAAGATTCGCGAGAAAGTCTCGAAACTGGAACAGTTCTGCGACAACATCATCAGCTGCAAAGTCGCGGTGGAAGCCGAACATCGGCATCAGCACCAAGGTAATCTCTATCACGTGCGGGTCGATCTCGCCGTCCCGAACAAACACATCATCGTCAGTCGCGATCATCACGACAAGCAGGCTCACGAAGATCTCTACGTGGCGTTGCGCGACGCCTTCGACGCAACCAAGCGCCAACTCGAAGAGTACGTCCGTATCAACCGCGGGGAAGTGAAAACTCACCGCGCATCGACCGCGCTGTAGCGGCAAGCTCCGACGCCGACCGTGAGCGTCACTTGCCGATCCGTCCCTTCCCGTTCCTCGACACGGGAAGGGACGGATCGGAACGGCGGGCAACGGCGGTCCTCGACCCGAATCACGATCACGGCGAACCGTTTTGCTCCCGCACCACCGCATCTCGCCGCCAATCCACCGCAAAACCGCGCATTCCAGGCCTATTCCGGCATTGCCAGCATGTCACTCCGGTGCTTTCACCGCGCCCTTCCGGCCCGGGGCCGATCGCGCCGGGCGCCACGGACCGTCATCGGCAAGCGATAAAGTCGAGACCGGACCCCGCGACATCGATCAGCCCGCCCACCGCCTTTCCGGCGGCCATGGCTTCTGCGACCACCAAGATGGGCGACAGCCCATCCACCAGCCGTAAGCGGTCGATTTCGTTCATCGGCACCCAGCGCGCCTCACTGACGTCCCCTGCAGCACGGGGGGTGGCGGGCAGTGCCGATTGCAGCGTCGCCAGAAAATCGACGATCACATAGTGAAATCCCTCGACCCTTCGCTCCACCACCGCGACGATCCGGCCGGGCGACACCTCTAGCCCCGTCTCCTCGCCAATCTCCCGACGACACGCCTCGCGCATCGTTTCACCGGCCTCCTGCCGGCCGCCTGGCAAAGACCACTGTCCGCGAGCGGGTGCGGTTGCCCGCCGGATCAGCAACACGCACCCGGAGTGGTCGAATACGATGCCACCGATGCCGATGGAAGGTTTGATGGTTGATGGAATGTGCATGACGGGAATGGCGCTCAGGACGCTGGCACGCCGGTCGGCCGGGATCGCTAACCCGGCCTCGGTACCGATCCGAAAGGCAATATGCTATAAACGCCGCGGGTAGTTCAACCGGACGGGCACCACCCGGTTTGCGGTCCGGTTGAGCGTCGTTCAACGCCAACAACAACCATCCGCCATGAACATCTCGCGACCACAGCTACTGCAACACTTCTATCCGCTCTCGCGCAGCGTCATTTCGGGCTGCCTGCTGATCGCTGCGGCTCTTTCCGGCTGCGATGACGGGACGAAGACCGGGAGTTCCGGCTCCGCTTCGATGGAAGCCAGAATCTCCGGCAACATCAAGGATCAGCACGGTCCTATTGTCAACAGCCGTCTCGAAGTCGCGGACAAGAGCGGCCGTGTGGTCAGTTCGCAGGAGTTGACCGGCGCCGACCACTACTCGATCGCGGTCCCGGCCGGCACAAGCTATCCGATCGTGCTGACGGCACATCCCACCGGCGCCTCCGCCACCAATTCGACGCCCGTCAAGGCCGTGGTCACCAGCCCGCTGGCCGACCGGATGGACATTACCGACGTGTCGACGATTGTAGTAGATTCGGCTTTGGCCCTGGGTGGTTTGACCGCCGAGAACATTGCCAAGGCATCCGGCGCCGCCATCGGACTGCGCCAACGCGAGGGCGTCAGCGCAGGCGCCGGCGGCGGCGGTTCGGGTCCCGGGCAGAGCGGTGGCGGGGTCAGTCGCGGCGGCCACGGCGGCCATGGCACAGCCGAATCGGGGAGCGGCGGCAGCACCAGTGGCGGGATGGGGCAAGGCCACGATATGCCGTCCGGCAGCCACTGATCGGCCCGGCGCTTCAACCCCGAGAGACGGACCACCGCCTACCCTGCCGGCGCTCCATCTCGTGTCAGCGACGCGACGGTCCGTTTTGGTCTTTCACAAAGATAACCCGTCCAGCGGCGACGATGCCGAGGCGTAGCGCCGCCTCGGCATGCGCCCGGCCAAATAGGCTTCGCGACCGGCCTCGATCGCTTTCCGCATCGCTGAAGCCATCAGCACCGGATTCTTGGCCTCGGCGATTGCGGTATTCATCAGCACGCCGTCACAACCCAGTTCCATCGCAATCGAGGCGTCCGACGCGGTACCGACACCGGCATCGACCAGGATCGGAACTTTGGCGTTCTCGAGGATCATCAGAATGTTGTACGGGTTGCGGATGCCCAGACCGGAGCCGATCGGGGCCGCCAGCGGCATCACCGCGATGCAACCGATTTCCTCCAGTCGCTTCGCGATGATCGGGTCGTCGTTGGTGTAAACCATCACTTCGAACCCATCCTTCACCAGTGTCTCGGCGGCACCCAGCGTGGCGACGACATCGGGAAACAGGCTCTTCGGGTCACCCAGCACTTCCAGTTTCACCAACCGGTGGCCACCCAGCAGTTCCCGAGCCAGGCGGCAGGTTCGTACCGCATCTTCCGCAGTGTAACAACCGGCTGTATTCGGCAGGATGGTATACCGCTCCGGTGACAGTACATCGAGCAGATTGGGCTGGCCGGGATCCTGGCCAATGTTGGTCCTGCGCAGCGCGACGGTGACGATTTCGGCACCCGAGGCTTCGATCGCATCCCGGGTTTCGTTCATGTCCTTGTATTTTCCGGTTCCCACCAGCAACCGCGAGCGGTACGACCGACCGCCGATCCGCAACTCGTCCTGCTGGCCGCCGCCGATCGCATGCACGATCTCGACCCGATCCCCTTCGGCCAGCTCGACCTCGCGGTAGGTCCCATGGAGGACGATCTCGCGATTCACTTCAACCGCGATCCGCTTGCCGGCAAGCCCCAGATCCTCTACCAGCGCAGCGAGGTTCGCGCCGGTTTGGACGCTTCTGGCCTCCCCATTCAGATAAATCTGCATTCGAGTCACGCCCCCGCCGCCTGGATACGTGTGCGCGGCGGAACAGATCGGCCGGCCGCCGCCTCCCGGCGCCGGACCACCGCTGCGGCCAAGTTGCGGAGCACCTGCGCGCTATCGTCCCATCCGAGGCACGCGTCGGTGATGCTGACGCCATAGCGCAACTGCTTGCCCTGCTCGAGCTTTTGCTTGCCGGGGCACAGATGGCTCTCGACCATGACGCCGATGATCCTGCGGTCGCCATTCGCGATCTGTTCGGACACTTCGTCTGCGACCAGGACCTGACGGTGGAAATCCCTCATGCTGTTGGCATGGCTGAAATCGATCATGATGTTCGGTGGCAATCCGGCGCTCTCCAGCGCTTCGGCCGCCGCGGCGACGCTCGCCGCATCGTAATTCGGGCGGACGCCGCCGCGCAGGATGATATGGCTGTCCTCGTTGCCGCTGGTCGAAAAAATCGCCGAATGCCCGGCCTTGGTCAGCGACAGAAAGTGGTGGGGTCGGCGCGCGGCGCCGATCGCGTCCACAGCGACCTTGACGGTGCCGTCGGTCGCATTCTTGAAACCCACCGGGCATGACAGGCCCGACGCCAGTTCGCGGTGCACCTGACTCTCGGTGGTCCGAGCACCGATGGCACCCCAGGCGATCAGATCGGACAGGTATTGCGGGGTGATCAAATCCAAGTACTCGGTCGCCGCCGGCATGCCCATCTGATTCAGATCGAGCAGCAGCTTCCTCGCCAAGCGCAAACCCTTGTTGATGTTGAAGCTTTCGTCCAGATCCGGATCGTTGATCAGCCCCTTCCAGCCGACCGTGGTACGTGGCTTTTCGAAATACACCCGCATCACGATCACCAGGTCCTGTGCCAGTTCCCGCTTCAGATCCAGAAGCCGCTTCGCATAATCGAGCGCAGCCACGGGGTCGTGGATCGAGCACGGGCCGATCACCACCAGCAGACGGTCATCCCGGCCCGCCAGCACCTCGTGGATTTCGCGGCGAGCCTGTAATGTAGTCAGCGCCGCCTGCTGCCGAATGGGAAACTCCCGGTGCACCAGGGACGGCGGGATGACTTCCGTGATGCCGCAAATCCTGAGGTCATCGGTATTCAAGTCGTCGGCCACAACGGCCGTTGCTTCGGGTTGATCGTTCATGGCACTGTTACAATCCTGACGCTGCGTCCGAAGCGCAGCTAAATAGCAAATGATACTCCGTTCGACCGTCGATTGGGGATCATCTCCACACCGGGAGAGCCACTCCCTCGCAAGCATCGCGATACCGCTCCGGGCCGACGCACCCCGCTGTACTCCCGACGACAAGGCGCTGCCATCGGCAGCGACGGAACGACCCAGGGTCGACCAAGCCGCAACCGACGATGCCGGCAGACGCGGAGCCGCCCGTCATCGGTCGGCCGTTTCCTCCAGGCAGCCGTTCTCCGGTTGTCGCTCGAACGGCGGGGGACGATTCGGCGAGGCCCGGACGGCTGCCGGCAATCGGACTCGCTGCTGGCCCGAACCGCCGGCGGGTCGTCCGTCGCCGTCCTGCTCAGGCCGCCGGCGCCAGCCGACCGATCAGGTCCGTCAACTCGGCGAAGCCGTCGAGCACCCAATCTGCACGGTATGGCCCCGAGTCCGCCTCATCGCGCCGGGTCACACCGGTCAGCATCAGCACGGTCTTCATCCCCGCCCTGGCGCCTGCCGGGATATCGGTCTGGATGTTGTCACCGACCGCGACCACCTCGGCCGCCGTCAATCCCAACCGGTTCAGCGACATTTCCATGATCAGTTTCTCCGGTTTGCCGATCACCAGCGGTTTCACGCCGGAGCCCGCCTCCACCGCGGCGACGATCGAACCGGTTCCGGGGATCACGCCGCTTTCCGCCTTCAGGGTCTTGTCCGGGTTGGTCGCAATGAACGTGGACCCGCCCGCGATCAGGTTGCAGGCGGTTTTCAACTTGTCGTAGTTGAATTGCCGATCGAGGCTGGCGATCACATAGTCCGGCGACTCGTCGGTGATCCGGAACCCCGCCTTCTCCAGCTCCGACGTCAGGCCTTCCTCCCCGATGACGTAAGCACTGCCTTTGCCCAGGTACTGAACAGCGGCCTGCGAAGAGGTGAGCACATCGTCGGCTCCGCAAGGAATCCCGTACTCGCGCAGTTGCGCCGCCACGTCCTCGGGCTTGCGGTTGGACCGGTTGGTCACGAACAGGCAGCGGATGCCGCATCGTGCGAGAAACGAAACGAAGTCGGCTGCACCAGGAACCTGTTGCGTCCCCAGGTACACCGTTCCATCGAGATCCAGTATGACTCCGCGAACCACCCACACCTCCGCAAATCTGACGTGTTGAAAAATCCACCGGCCAGGTCCAATGCGCTGCAAACCGAGAGGCCGACATCCGATGCGCGGCGGCCGAGCCCGCCGTGACGCGCGATTATCGCACAGCCGGTACACTTCGCCGTCCGAGACCCGAACACCCAATGGCCACGGCATGCCCGCCCTGCGGCTGCTACGTTCAGTGTGGGACAATCGCCTCGGGCGACGACGGTTTCGTCCATCACACTGTCGCCGGCTGGCGGCCAGTGCCGAACCGATCGCGCTCGCCACGCGGGGTCCGCCAGCAACGCCGGAGCATCCAATAACAACGCTGCACGTGAGGCCGAGCAAGATGCTGCACATTCCAATCAATGAACAAGGCTGGGGCCTGTTCCTCCAGCTGATCAAGAATCTCGCGCGTTCGGACATCGGAGCGAGAGCCATCGGCTTGTTCGCCGCGCTCGCCGCCCTGCTGTTGGGCGTCAACGGCATCAACGTATTGAGCAGTTATGTGGGACGCGACTTCATGACCGCCATCGCCAACCGGGACATGAGCACTTATATCGTCCAGGCGGGCTTGTACCTTGGGGTGTTTGCCGTTTCGACCGTGGTCGCCGTATTCATCCGCTATGCCGAGGAAAGTCTCGGAATTCTTTGGCGGGAATGGATGACGCGCAGGTTCGTCGAACTGTACTTGGCGTACCCCACCTACTACCGGCTGAACGACGCGGTGATCAAGAGCAGCGGCATGGAGCACACCGACCAGCGCATCGCCGACGACGTGCGGACGTTCACGACCACGACCCTGTCGTTTGCGCTGATGCTGATGAACGGGCTGTTCACCGTGGTGGCCTTCTCGGGCGTGCTGTGGCGAATCAGTCCGACGCTGTTCGGCGTCGCGGTGATTTACGCGGTGGTCGGCTCGCTGCTGGCCGTACACCTCGGACGCACGTTGATCGACCTGAATCACACCCAGTTGGACAAGGAGGCGAATTTTCGCGCCGGTCTGTTGCACGTCAGCGACCGCGCCGAATCGGTCGCGCTGTTTCACCACGAAAATCCGCTGCTGCGGCGCCTGCTGCGCCGTCTCGAGGAACTCGCCACCAATTTCCGGAAGATCGTCCGGGTCAATCGGAACCTCGGGTTCTTCACGACCGGCTACAATAATCTGCTGCAGGTTCTGCCCATCCTGCTGATCGCCCCGTTGTTCATCAAGGGCGAGGTGGAGTTCGGCGTGGTGACCCAATCGGCGCTGGCATTCACGACGCTCGTTTCGGCCTTCTCGTTGATCATCACCCAGTTTCAATCGATTTCTTCGTTCATGGCGGTGGTGCAGCGCCTGATCAATCTCTGGTACGGCATCGAACTGGCGCAGACCGAAACCGCCTGCGGCATCGACTGGTCGGAAAGCGGCGAAGCCGTCGCCTACGAGAATCTGACACTGCGCTCGTCCAGCGACGGCCACATCATCGTCAAGGATCTTTCGGCGACGATCCCGCAAGGCCGGCGGGCACTGATCACCTGTGTCGATAACGCGGCGAAGGAAGCGATGTTCAAGGCCACGGCCGGCATCCTCGACATCGGCACCGGACACGTGCTGAGGCCTCAGCAAGACCGCATCCTGTTCCTGCCCGAGCGGGCCTATCTGCCGCCGGGAAACTTGCGCGAGGCACTGGCGTCCGGCACGCCTTCAGGTGTCGATCTGACGGATGAACAGATCATTGAGACCCTACGAGCGCTGAATGCGGAGGTTATCGTGGCCCGTGCCGGCGGATTGGACAAGGAACAGGAATGGGATAATCTGCTGTCCGTCCAGGAACAGCAGCTCGTGTCGCTGGCGCGAATTCTGCTTGCCTCGCCTCAATTCGCGGTAATTGACCTTCCCAGTACCGACCTGAACCCGGAAAAGATGCGGCAGATGCTTCGCAAGCTGTCGGAGGCCGATATTTCGTATCTGGTCATGGGCCGTCCCGGCCAGCAGACGCCCGCCGAGCAGCAGGAGCATTACGACGCCGTGCTGGAAATCGACCTGGAGGGAGGATGGTCCTGGCGGGACATCCACCGATCCGGCTCGTAATGCGCCCGCGGTCAGCGTGACCTGAGGATGATTGAAGCGTGAACCTGAACGCCCTGCTGGTCTGTGTTCCTTTTGCCTTGCTGCTCGACCGGTTCGAAGCCGACCCGACCCTGGTCTTCCTGGTCACGGCGCTGGGACTGATCCCGCTGGTCGCGATCCTGAGCAAGGCGACCGAGCACCTCGCAGACTCCGTGGGTCCCGCTGCGGGCGGTCTGTTGGCCGTGTCGCTGGCCAATTTCCCCGATCTGATCATCGGCTTGTTCGCGCTCCAGAAAGGCTTGCAGGAGGTCGTCAAGGCGTCGCTGATCGGGGGAATTCTGGCGAATATCCTGTTCACGCTGGGCCTGTCGATCTTCATCGGAGGTTTACGCCATCCCACGCTGAAATTCGACCTCCGAGCCGCCGGATTGAATGCGGGCATGCTGCAACTGGCGGCGGTGGCGTTGATGATTCCGGCGATCTTCAAGCTTTCGGCGGAGAAGGCGACCAACGACCTGAGCCTGGAAATCGCGATTCTGCTGTTTCTGGTCTATCTGGCAAGCCTGCTGTTCACCGTCGCGCGTTTCCGCAGCGAAGCCGAAACGGCCGGACCGGCACACACGGACCAACCGGATTCCGGCCAAGCGACCTGGTCGCTGAAGCGGACCCTGAGCATTCTGGTGTTGAGTGCCGCAGTGGTCGCACTGCTCAGCGAGACGCTGACCGATGCAATCGAACCGATGGCGGCGGATCTGGGACTGACGCCGCTGTTCGCCGGCATCATCCTGCTGGCCTTGGTGGGAAGCCCGTCGGAACTGATCAACGCGATTCTGTTCGCCCGCCGCAACCAACCCGATCTGGTGCTGGGCCTGGCGGTCGGCTCTAGCCTGCAGACCGCCCTGTTCGTCGCGCCGGTGCTGGTGTTCACCAGCTACTGGGTCGGTGACCGACCGCTGGATCTGTTGTTCTCGCAATTCGAGATCGCGGCGGTGGTGCTCGGGACCTTCATCGCTCTGCGCGTGCTGGCCAACGGCGAGACCACCTGGATCGAGGGGCTGATGGCGATGGTGGTCTATCTGATGCTGGGCTATGCGTTCTATTTCCTTCCGGGTTGACCGTGTCGCGCGATGCGGCAGGGTCCGGCGGGACAGGATGAAGCGGCATGGGCTGCACCCGACGCAGCCAGACCGTCCAAAGTCCAACGAAGGTGATCGCCAGCAGCACTTCCCACACCACTTCATGGGCAAGAGCGAACGCAGACGGCATATGAACGCCCAGATAGTAGAGATGGACCAGTCGGAGCAGATTGACCGCGATCAGTGCCGGCACCCCCCAGGCGATGCCGGCCAGTTTTGCCCGCACCGGGCCGGAACTGGCCGCCAGGCACACGATGAAGGTGACGGCCGGCAGGAAGCCGGTACAGGTGTAGGCGACCTCGTAGGAAAATCCATCCGGGTGCGACAGCAGCGCCTCCTCGCGCTGCGCCGGTAGCCCGATCCGATGCAGCAGGAACGCCGTGATCCGGGCGGTCAGCACTGCAAGAGGTGACAGCGCAACGCCCAGCACCTCGTCGCGGTACAACAGGAACACCGCTGCGCCGTAGACCGTCATGATCACGGCGAAGCGGAAGTTCAACTGCTTCATCCCAAAGCCAACCCGGCTCCCGAACTAGGCCGAAGCGCCGCGGCGCTGCATCAGCCCGATGGCAATGATGCCCGCCAACAACAGCGCGGTTCCGGTCGGCGAAAAGTCGGGCACCTGCTGCACGCTGATGTTCCTGATCGCCTTCTTGCCGGCGCTGTCGGCGGTCACCGTCGTCTGCCCGGCGGCATTCGCGGTCACCGTCGTCTGCGCCTGACCGGTGCTGCCGGTCACGGCCGATCCCGGAGACACCGAGGCGACCGCGCTGTTACCGGAAGCAAACGCAACCGTGTTTCCGGTCTGCGGCGCACCATCCTGGCTGACCGAGGCCCGTGCGGTGATCTTGTCCCCGATCGTGTAGGCCGATTTGTCGGGATCGAAGGCCAAGGTCACATTCAACCCTCCCGGCTGCGTACCGCCACCCTTCGGCGTCCTGAGCGCACTCAACAACCCGGCACCGCACGGCTGCGGACAGTGCGTCGATGTCTTCGGGTAGCTCGCCTTCTGCAGCTCCGTCAGCAAGGTCGCCGGCGTCAGCGCCGGGTCCTGCGCGATCCACAGCGCCGCGACCCCCGCCACGTGCGGCGCCGCCATCGAGGTACCGTTGTAGTAGGCATAACCGGTGCCGACCGCGCAGTTCGTCCGGTTGTCGTTTCCGATCGTGCTCAGAATACCGTCCTGCGGGATCGTACAGCCCTTGTGCAGCCCGCCCGGCGCCAGAATTTCCACCGAACTGCCGTAGTTCGACCAGGAGGTCAACTGTCCTCGCGGGTCCGCGGCGGCCACGGTGATCACATTCTTGCATCCGGCCGGCGAGTAATCCGAGGCGTCCTTGCCATCGTTACCGGCCGCTACGACGACGGCGACCCCCTGAGCGAC
>CAZXXC010000017.1:0-50950 GCA_964644665.1 uncultured Methylococcaceae bacterium | reverse complement strand
CGGCGCGCCGGGCGGGCGTCAAATTTGCAGTTCCGTTTCATTGTTCGCCGATCTACCATGGTCGCGAAGCGGAATTCCGGCGGCAGTTCGACCGGGCGTTGCGAGGCTGGCGTGGGTTCCTCGATGTGCCGTCCGAACACGCTACGAACGGGGATCGCAATCTTCGCTAGAATGCGACTGGCCGAGCCGGTGTCCGGTCGAGCAAGATTCCTGGAAGCCGAACCGTTGCCGCCGGTCCAGACAGCGATTGTCCGGCACTCGGACAGCGGAGGGCGCATTTCTCGCGGGAACGGCGCCGAATCGGCTGCGGTTGGGTGGCAGCCGTGTGAACGATTCAACGAGGTGAATTCGATGTCATCCGAAACCGATCCCATCGTCGGCAACTGGTATCAACGGCTCGACAAGGGGCAGGAGTTCCAGGTCGTCGCGATGGACGAACAGACGGGGCTGGTCGAGATGCAGCATTTCGACGGCGATCTCGAAGAGATGGATCTCGAAACTTGGCAGGAGCTGGATCTGGTGCCCATCGAGGAACCGGAGAATTGGAGTGGGCCATTGGACGTCGGGGAACTGGACGACCTGACCGGCACCGAGGTGACCGATACCCCGCCGGAGGATTGGGCCGAGCCGCTGGATGAGCTGGCCAAGAACGAAGACCGCCCGCCTGAGGAGTCCGCCGCCGAGGAGGAACCGGACGACTGGGGCGAAGGCTATCCGGAGGAGGAACCACTGATGCAGGAGCCGGTGGCGGAGGGCGCCGAGCAACCGGAACGGGAAGGTTCCGCGCATGGCGGGGCGGAAGCCTGGTCGGAGGACTGAATCGTATCGTTCTCTCCGGAACCGTCCCGCGTGGCGGCAGTGCCCCGCGCCGTACAAATGTCGTTCAAAGTCGAGCGAAGCTATCGATATGATCCACAATAAACCATTGCGTCGGCGCATCTCGCTGGGTTTGCTCGCCACGGGGGGAGCACTGTTTCTGTTGGCTCCGGAGAATGCCTGGATCGGGATCGGGTTTCTCGTGCTCGGCGGGTTGCTCGAAGTGCTCGGGGTCAGGATGGGACACTCCGGCCCGGACGAATCGTAGAGCGGAGCGCCGCTGTCCAATGCCGGTCCGAGACGGGAACGGGGCAAATGCGGCCGGCCGTTCTGATGACGGACTGGACGGCATTGGGCTTGAATCGAAGACCTCGGGCCGCCATGACCCGAAGTCCCTTCGGTAACAAGTCAGTCGGGATCCGGTGGGTCCCAATGTTCCGGCGAACCTTCCCGGTCTGGTTCCGGAACTGCCAAGGCGGATCAACCGAGCCCGGGTAGAGCCGTTGCATCCCAGCTTTGGTCGATCGAACGTCGGATGGGACTCCTCATTCGCAGCCAATCGGTGATCAACCGGGACTTACTGGTCGTTGAGGGAAGAATGTCATCGAGCCGTCATTCCGGGGCCGGATCGCGGTGTCCCACCCGGCACAGCGATTGACTGTACTTTCTTGAGGATTAGTAACAGCGCGTAGTCATGGCGACGATGCTGCTTTGCCTGCACCGCGGATACCCTGACCCCATCGGAGATTCCGGGAGCAGTCCAGGATGGGGGCGTGGTCCGCGTGACTGGCTCGGAAGCGGGCATCAGCGGTTCTAACAATGGCGATTCTGCCTTCGACGCAGCAGTTCGGTCATTTCTTCAGCCGGCAGCGGTCGGCTGAAATAATAACCCTGGATCCCATCGCAGCGACGTTCCAGAAAGAAATCCACCTGAGGGCGAGTTTCCACCCCTTCTGCGACAACCGACATGTGTAGGCTATGGGCCAGCGCAATCATCGCCTGGCAGATATTGGCATCGTGCGCGTCATCGACAACGTTTTGCACAAAGGACTTGTCGATCTTGATCTGGTCGATCGGTAGGCGCTTGAGGGAACTCAGCGACGAGTAGCCGGTGCCGAAATCGTCCAGTGACACGGTCACGCCGTCGGCATGGAGGGCATTCAGTGTCTCGGCGATGTGGTCGATGTTCTTTAATACCAGGCTTTCCGTAATCTCGATCTTGAAACGATTCGGTTCGATCTCGGCTTCCTTCAGATAACCGACGACCATCTCCCGCAAATCGTCCTGGAAGAATTGGCGGGGCGACAGGTTTACTGCAGCGACGATCTGCTGCAAATCAGCGTCCCGCCATGCGCGCAATTGCTGGCAGACCGTTTGGATCACCCATTCGCCGATCGGGTTGATCAGCCCAGTGGCTTCCGCAAGCGGAATGAAATGGGCAGGCGAAATCAACCCCCTGTGTGGGTGACGCCAACGCAACAAAGCCTCGACGCCGAAGATCCGTCTGCTACGCGGTTCGACCTGGGGTTGGTAATAGACTTCAAAATTCCGTCGGCGCAACGCATGGTGTAATTCCATTTCCAACTCGAGCCGGTCCCGGGCCACCGCATCCGCGTTCTCGGAAAAGAAGGCCACACGGTTGCCGCCGGAATCCTTCGCCCGATACATCGCCGAGTCTGCTCTCGCGACCAGAAGTTCCGCTTCCCGCGCGTCTTTGGGAAACATGCTGACGCCGATACTGGGGGTCACGAAAATCTCTTGTGCGGCAATGCGAAGAGGCTGTCGCATGGCCGACAGAATCTTGCCGGCGACATGAGCGGCATGCTCCTCCCTTCCGATCTGCTCGATCAGGATCACGAACTCGTCGCCTCCCCAGCGCGCGGTGGTGTCGGAACGACGAACGCTAGCGAGCAGCCGCCCTGCAGCCTCCTTGAGCACTTGATCGCCCACGACGTGCCCCAACCCATCGTTGACTTTCTTGAAAGCGTCCAAATCGACGAACAGGACGGCGAACTGATCCTGGTTGCGTGTTGCCCGGAAGATCGCCTGCTGCAGTCGATCTTGCAGCAAGCTCTTGTTCGGTAGCTGGGTCAAGGGATCGTGGCTCGCGAGAAAAGAGACCTCCCGGCTGATCTTCAGGGTTTCGGTGACATCGCTCAGGGCCACCACCATTCCGGTCAGCCGGCCCCCAGCGGCCTTGGTCGGATTGGCTGAGATGCGTACGGCCAGTTCCTGGCCGAGACGGTTCACCAGGAAAAACGGCTTCGAGTTGCAGAAGGCGCAACCGTCTTCGAGGCAGCGTCGGATCGCGTGGAGACAGTCATCGTCGGATTGATCCTGCGCCGAGGGAGACACGATCAGCTCCAGCGGATGGCCGACGGCTTCCCGGCTCGAGTAACCAGACAGATGCTCGGCAATCGGATTCATGTAGACGATCGAACCGCGGGGGTCTGTGGCGATCACGGCATCGCCGACTGCATTCAGGGTCGCTGTCGCTTTGAGCTTTTCCTCGTGCAGGCGTTGTGCCGTCTCTTCGAGCCGTCGCCAGCTCCATAGCGGGTAGCCGATGATCAAGGTTGCAACCGCCGTCGCTGGTGGGTACCACAGGTGTAGGGTCTTGAGCAGGATCAAACTGACACCCACGGTAAACACGCAAAACAGCAGCGTCACCGGGAGCGCCCAGCGGGTACGCGGGTCGCTATAAGTGAGTAACGGCGCCAACACCAGGATGACGGTGAGCAGCATTCCGGCGGCCATCGGGATCGGCCGTACCACCAAGCCGTTCAGTAGTGCATCGAGAACATTGGCATTGAACTCCACACCGGACATGGGTTGGGACTGGGCCGAGGCCGGAGTGGAAAAGCGCGATCCCAGGCCGGTCGCAGTCATGCCGATCAGGATGTATTTGCCGCGGAGTTCGGAGGCGAGGTCCTCCCGGGCGATCAGGTCAGAGTAGCTCCTCTGCTGGAAGGTTCCCGGGGGACCGGCAAAGGGAACCAGGATGGGCTTGCCGCGAAACCAGGCATCGGGGCGGGACGCTTGAATCTCGTCCCGCTGCACGGGGCTCAGATACCTTCCGGGGTCGGACTCGCCCAACCCGATCATTGCAAGCGCCAGCGTCTGCCAGCTCAGCGACCCCATGCCCGCTACTAGGCTGACTCCTCGGGCCACGCCGTCGTCGCTCAGTGCCACGTCCACATGCCCCAGCCGTCCGGCGGATTTCGCCAACGATGAAAAGGGTAGGCAGGGTGACAGCCGGTCGCCCTTTCTGGCCGCCTGCGGGAATACGGGCAGGACGACTTTTCCGTGGCGAGCAACGGCCCCGGCCAATGCCGCGTCATCTGCCGGGTGGGCGGAGTCAGGTTCCGCAAAGATGATATCCATTCCAATCACACGGGCGCCTGCCGCCGTCAGTTGGTCGATCAGTGCTGCGTGGGTCCGGCGCGACCAGGGCCAGCGCCCGATTCTCGCCAGACTATGTTCGTCGATCGCGACAATCGCGATCCGATGATCCGGGTCGCGATAAGAGCTCCTTATTTGCTGGTCATAAATCAGAAGATCCCAGCGCTGCAAGAGTTCTTGGGAATAGCACAGGGCGGCGATAGCGGGCAGCGCCATCGCCAGAACTCGCCCGTAGACGGATGGATGGTCGGTGGAATTCCATGACACGACGGGTTTGCCTAAAGCGCGAACAGTGCAAACAAGGGCAGTGCAAGCAGTAACCAGTAGAGCCCTCTGGGGGGTACATCGAGAGTTTGGGTCTTGCCATAAGGACCGACAAAACCGTCCGGATCGATCGTGCGGATGCGCATGAAATATTCTCCGGCATCCGGGCGTTCCAGCCGTTGTTGGGGCTGGTCAGCGATATTGTCCACCAGAAGCTTCGAGAAAGAGGAGTCCTCTGCGAACTGGAACTGATAGCGCTGACCCGGCAGGCCGGCCCGCCAACGCACGAACAGGAAGTCGTCCTCGATCTCCGGCTCCTCGATTTCAGGCGCTGGCATCACGCGCCGAAAATCCTGTGGGTCGCTGAACGGTCCTTGCCCTTCCCGGGCGTCGACCGAAGCAACCCGCCAGTAATATCGGCCCAGCCCGAGCTTGCGGTCCAGCGTCACATCCGTGTCGGACAATCGGGCCAGATCAGCCACGATACGGGTGAACGCGGCGTCTCGCGCAACCTGCAGGTGATAGGCCTGAATGGATGCGTCGCGGGACCAGACGAAGCGGGGCGTCGCCTCCGGCACCCCGGCTCCGGGTTTTGGTTCGATGGCAAAGGGTGGTTCCGGCCGGGCGTTGAGCGTGAACATCCGGTCCGCATTTAGTCCCTCTAAGCCTCGGCTGTCTGATGCCCGAACACGCAGCCAATAGTCGCCATCTGGTAGATCGGGGCCCCTCAGGTGGTCCTTGGTAAACATCCGGTCAAAAAGCACCCTGTCGAAGGTCCCGTCACTGGCGATCTGCAGACGATAACCGTGAGCCCCGGGCAGCGGCGGCAGATGAAGCTCGAGCGGTATCCGGTCGAAGATGCGAGCAATTTTCGTCAGATCCGGGGCTGGGAGCAGCGGTATGGGTGGTTCGGGAGGAACTCCGGTTTCGGTGACCGTGCCGTATCCTCCGGGCACCATTCGGGTTTTCCCTGTGCCGGTGACGGCGACCCGGCCACCGATCACTTCGGCCAATGTTCTCGGCCTCGACCGATCGCTGCCGACACGGTAATCGGTTCCCCGTACCGATGTCACCGCAGCCGGCGTAATGATCTCGAATCGTCTGGCGGTACCCCCTGCCGGCGCGACGCGGGTTTCCGCGCGCCCGCGATCGAGGTGCAGCCGGATATCTGTCATCTCCGTATTACGGAATGTTTCGAGATTCCTCAGAATGAGTGAGCTGTCCGGCTGCAGCAACAGCAGCGTACCATCCATGAATTCCAGTGTGACATTGGATGCTGGTCCTGTCCGTATGGTGTCCCCTGGAACGAGCAGTTCCCCCGCGCGCAACAGCGCGGCGCGGCCGCCTTCTTCCGACAGTTCTGCCGCGCCATCAAGATTGCGG
The DNA here is from genome assembly GCA_964644665.1 of uncultured Methylococcaceae bacterium. GTDB lineage: Bacteria > Pseudomonadota > Gammaproteobacteria > Methylococcales > Methylococcaceae > Methylotetracoccus. The sequence goes on along the minus strand of CAZXXC010000017.1, from coordinate 45,085 downwards.
ACACGGGCGAGTGTGGGATGTTTCTGCAGCCAGCTGACCGGAATTCGGAGCTGTGTCCCTGGCGGGATATGCCATGGGTCCCGAATATGGTTTAAGGCTTGGAGCCGAGACCAATCGTTGATGTGGATCAGATAACGCTCGGACAAATTCCACAGGTTGTCCCCGGTCCGAACGGTATAGAGCCAATCCTCGCAACGGCCGGAAAGCGAAATCCCCGACAGGAGCAACAGCAATCCGATGGCAAAGTGTTTAGGCATTCGTATTCCCTTGTCTCCCTGAGCGCCTTGGTCAGCGGTAACATATGTTCCGATGCCGTCCCGTATTCTATCCGAAAGTCAATCCTGATTGGCTCCGCGCGTCGGCCGCGGCTTGCGAAACCTGCCGGGGTTCGCGCACCTCGACGGACGACCGTTCCGCCGATGGACTTTTCGGTCGCCCACGGCATAGTTTCTTCCATCCGCGCAGTGCAGCACAATAACGCGGAACGGTTGACCCACTGGATTCGGAGGTGCGGATGAAGGTCCTCGTCGCGGACAAGTTCGAGAAGAGCGGCCTGGAGGGCCTGATGCAGGCGGGCTGTGACGTGATCTACGAGCCGGACTTGCAGGAAGCGGCGCTGGCCGATGCGATCGGACGTTGCCAGGCGGATGTCCTGGTGGTGAGGAGTACCAGGGTGATCGCCGCGATGCTGGATGCCGGCCGCCTGTCGCTGATCGTTCGGGCCGGTGCCGGCTACAACACCATCGACGTGGCCGCCGCGTCACAACGGGGCATTTTCGTGTCGAACTGTCCGGGGCGGAACGCGATTGCCGTCGCCGAACTGGCGTTCGGACTGATTCTCGCGCTCGATCGACGCATCCCGGACAATGTCGCCGAATGGCGCGCCGGCCGCTGGAACAAGAAGGAGTATTCGAAGGCACCGGGTTTGTACGGCCGGACACTGGGCCTGCTGGGGATCGGCAACATCGCGCGGGAGATGATCCGGCGAGCCGCTGGGTTTGGCATGAACGTGACCGTATGGAGCCGGCGTTTCGAGGGTGCCAGCCGGCCGTTGACCGAGGCCGAGCTCGGCGATCTCGGCCTCGAGACCGTCCAGCGGCAGATTCGGATCGTGCTGGCCCCCGCCCCGGAAGCCGTCGCCGCAGCGGCGGACGTCTTGAGCGTCCACCTCGCGCTGGGCCCCGAGACCCGAAACCTGGTCGATGCGAAGCTGCTCGATCGCATGAAGCCTGGTGCCTATTTCATCAACACCGCGCGCGGTGAGATCGTGGACCATGCGGCGTTGGCGGACGCGGTGCGGACCAAAGGTCTTCGCGTCGGTCTCGACGTGTTCGCAAACGAGCCGGCCGGACCGACCGGTGACTTCTCCGATCCGCTGGCCGCACTGCCCGCGGTCTACGGTACCCACCATATCGGCGCGTCCACGGATCAGGCGCAGGAGGCGATTGCCGCCGAGACGGTACGGATCATTCGCTGCTATCAGGAGACCGGCAAGGTGCTGAACGTCGTGAACCTCGCCCGGCGGACACCGGCCACGCATCGTCTGATCGTGCGCCACCGTGACCGGCCCGGTGTGCTTGCGCATGTCTTCAGGCATCTCGGCGAGGCGAACCTGAACGTTCAGGAAACGGAGAACATCGTATTCGAAGGCGCCGAGGCGGCGGTGGCCCGTATCAATCTCGACGGCATACCCTCCTCTGAGCTTTGCGATCGCATCAAGCTCGGCCACGGCGACGTGCTGGACCTGCAAATCATCGCGCTGTGACGCAAGGGCGCGGCGGTCAGCGTAACAGCGCCGCGCCGGCCCAGCGTCCGGTGGCGATGGCGCCCAGATCGCTGGGATGCAGCAGGGCCGTTTCGCTGCGGCGCAACGCCGCGACCTCGCCGGGGGTCGGCCAGGAGTCATAACGACCCGCTGCAGTCTGGGGCGATCCCGGCACACCTTCGATGATCGCATCGAGCCGATCCACGAGCCGTTCGGCGCCGCGTCGGAACAGCCTGGCGGTCGTTTTCAGCACGCTCTCGTCGGCGATTACCGGCACCGCCTCGGTGACCAGCAGGTTGCCGGTATCGAAACCGGCATCGAGCCGGTGAACGGACACCCCGAGCGTCGGTGAGCCGCGCAGCCGGGCAAAAAAGACCGGGTCGACCCCGCGGTAGTCGGGGAGCAGGGAGGGGTGGATGTTGATCGCACCGACGCTGGGGATCGCATAGACCGGCGGCGATACCAACTGATTGAAGAAGGCGGTCAGCAGCAGGTCGGGCCGAAGTTCCCGCAGGAAACGTTGTTCCTCGGCGCCATTGATGTCGCGGGTGGTGCAGATCGGAATGCCGGCACGGCGGCTGCGCTGCCGGATGTTGCCGCGACCGGAGGTCGCGAGCAGGGCGTCCGCCAGGCCGGTGGTCGCCCATAGATACAGTGCATAGCGGACGCCGCTGGTGCGAATCTGCTCGCAGGCGCCGCGCAGCGGCGAATAGCCGGGCCGGAGCACGCGGGAGGACAGCACGACGCCGACGATCCGTATCCGGTCGCAGCACAACAGCCGATCCAGCACCAGCCACCCGTGGATCCCGCCGCTGGTGCAGAAGACCACGCGGGTTGGTTTCAATCGGCGCCCAAGGAGGGGTACGTTGTCCGGCGGGATGCGAAGAAAACCCGTCGGCAACACGGATTCACCGCAGCTTTTCGCATTCTTCGGCCAGAATGCCGACCGTCTCCCGGACGTCTTCCTCGCTGTGTTCCGAACTCAGGAAGAACCTCAGCCGTGCGGCCTTTTCCTCGACTGCCGGGTAGAGGATCGGGGCGACGTTGATGCCGCGTTCGAACAAGGCGTGGGCCAGCCGGGCTGCCTTGATCGAGCTGCCGGTGATTGCCGGAACGATGGCGTGCCCGGTGCTACGGCCGGTGTTGATACCCAGCTTCTGCGCCGTTTGCAGGAACAGTCGGCCATTGGCCTGAAGCTTCTGCACGCGTTCCGGTTCCTGGCGGATCAGCTTCAGTGCGGCCAGCGCTGCGGCCGCCGTCGCGGGCGGCATACCGACGCTGTAGACGAACCCGGACGCGGAAAACTTCAGGTGCTCGATCAATGCCCGCTCGCCGGCAACGTAGCCGCCGCAGCTGGCCAGCGCCTTGCTCAAGGTGCCCATCCAGATATCGACCTCCGGCCCCACCAGCTCAAACTGCTCGCGCATGCCGAGGCCGCGCGTGCCGACGACGCCGAACGAGTGGGCTTCATCGACCATCAGATAGGCGTGGTGGCGCTGCTTGATGCCGATGAACCGGGGGAGATCCGGAAAATCGCCGTCCATGCTGTAAATGCCCTCGATGACGATCAGCACCTGCTCGAAGCTGCGGCGATGCTGGACCAGCAAGGTCTCGAGTGCACCCCAGTCGTTGTGCGCAAACGGCATCCTCTTGGCACCGGAGAGCTGGATTCCCTGGAGCACGCTGTTATGAATCAGCGCATCATGCAGGATCAGATCCCGGGGACCGAACAGACAGCCGATCGTGGATACGTTGGTGGCATGGCCGCTGACGAAAACCACACAGTCTTCCACTCCGTAAGTGTCGGCCAGGGCCCGCTCCAGCTCGGCATGCAGCGGTCGTTCACCGGAGACGAGACGGCTGGCGGAAACCGAAGTGCCGTAACGATCGATGGCGTGCTTGGCCGCAGCGCAGACTTCGGGGTGACCGGAGAGGCCGAGATAGTTGTAACCGGAAAAATTCAGATAGCTGCGCCCGGCAATGCAGGCGGTGCGCCCTGCGATTCCGTCCAACTGTCGGAAGTAAGGATTGTCGATGCCCAGTTTCGCGGCGCCTTCCTTGATGATGCGCAGCTTCTGGTAGCCGGGATGCAGATGGAAGCGGTAACAACGTTCCGGAATTTCCGCATGCGGCGTCCTGCCATCGGCTGCGAATCCCGGGTCCGCGCGCTCGTCGATTCCGGCATCGACCCGTCTTGTCCGCCGTTCCAGCGCCTGGTGAATCAAGTGCTCCTTGAGCTGGTGGGTCAGGCCTTGCAGTCCCTTGCGCTTCATGGTCGCTCCAACAGGCTGCCGGTACCGGAAGCGATGCGATCGGCGAAGGCGGTGCTCAATTCCTCCACGCGTTCCCGGCTCAAGTCCTCTGCATACTGCGATGCGACATGGCGGACCGGATCGTCGCCGATCAGCGCAGTTCGGGTGCCGCTTGCGGACGAGGCTTGGCGGCTGGTCCGTAGCTGTTTCAGAATCCTTTCCACCAGTTTTGCGATCGTGGGGCCGCCGCTGAGCGAGAGGATCGGCAGTTTGACCCCGAAGCGGCTCTCGACCGCGGTGATCAGTTCCATCCCCATCAGTGAGTCCATGCCGAGTTCTTGGATCGACCGATGTTCGTCCAGCCGTTCCGCCGGAATTTTCAATATCTCGCCGACTTCCTTTTTCAGCAAGCCCAGGAACAGCGGAATCAATTGCTCGTCCGACAATTCATCCAGCCAGCGCTGAATGTCGCCGAGGCTGCCGGGATCGTCTTCGTCGTCGCCGGATTCAAGCGCGAGGCGTTCAAACTTGGCGGCCTGCGCGGATGGCAGCAGTCGGCGCAACTTGCGCCAGTCGAAGCGCAGCACGGCATGCCCTGAAACATTCTGCAGCAGCACCCGCTCGAGTACATCCATGGCGTCCGATGCAGTCAAAGCCGCGCCGCCGAGTCGGGATTCGAGCGATTCCCTGACCGTCGGGTTGCGCGCCAGATAACCGGCATCGGTGATCGGCCCGAAACCGATGCAGAGTGCGGGAAGGCCGTTGGCACGTCGAAAATCCGCCAGGGCCTCCAGGAAGTGATTCGCAGCCACATAGGCGGCCTGTCCCGGGTTGCCGAACAACGTAGTGGCGGACGAAAAAAACACCAGGAAGTCGAGTGCCAGGTTGCGGGTCAGTTCGTGGAGATGCAGCGCACCCACCATCTTCGGCGCGAGCACCTTGTGGCGTTGTTCGGCGGTGAGGTTGCGCGCCAGTGCATCGTCGAACACCGCCGCGGCGTGCACGATACCCCGGAGCGGTGAGTCACCCAGTTCGATTCGTTTCAGTAGCAGCTCGAGCGCGCAGCGGTCGGTGACGTCACAGGCGACGGCTGTGACGCGCGCGCCGGCGGACTCCATCGCGGCGATGGCGTCCCCGGCCTCCGGCGTGACGGTTCCGCTCCGGCTGATCAACACCAGATGTCTCACACCCTTCCGCACCATCCATTGCGCTGCGGCCAGGCCGAATCCGGATAAACCGCCGGTGATCAGATATGTCCCGCGGGCGGACAGCTCGAGGGCGGCAACGGACTGCGGAGACTCATGCCAGCTGCGGATGTTCCGATCGATGCGCAGCACGATCTTGCCGATGTGTCGCGATTGCTGCATGTAGCGGAACGCGTCTACCGCTTCGGATGCGGCGAAGACGCGATAAGGAAGCGGTTTCAGTAGACCCTGGCGGAACAGATCCATTAGGTCCAGAAACAGTCGGCGGGTCAGTTCGGGCTGCACGGTCATCAACTGGTCGGCATCGATGCCGAAGTAGGCGATATTGTTGCGGAACGGGCGCAAGCCGATCTTGGTGTTCTCATAGAAGTCCCGCTTACCTAGCTCCAGGAAGCGGCCGAAGGGTTTCAGTACCTTCAGATTCCGGTTGATGGCTTCGCCTGCCAACGAGTTCAATACCACGTCGACCCCGCTACCGTCGGTCAACTGCAGGATGTCGTCGGCGAATCCCAGCGCGCGTGAGTCGAACACGTGGTCGGCGCCCAACAGCCGCACGAAGTCTCGCTTCTCGTCCGAGCCCGCGGTCGCAAAGATCTCCGCGCCGAGGTACTTGGCCAATTGGATCGCGGCGATTCCGACCCCGCCGGCCGCGCCATGGATCAGCACCTTCTCGCCTTCCTTTAGACGGGCCAGATGGACCAGCGCGTAGTAGACCGTGAAGAAGGCGATCGGTACCGTCGCCGCCGACTCGAACGACCAGGTGTCCGGCTTCGGTACCACGCCGGCCGCCTTGGTGATCACTCGGGTGCTGAAACTCGAAGGCGCAAACGCGATCACCGCCTGGCCCGGCTGGAGTCCGGTGACATCGGGACCGGTCGCAACGACGGTACCAGCAAGTTCCATGCCGAGAGTCGGACCGGCGAATCCTCCCTCCACGGCTTCATCCGACAGGAGACCCATGGCATACATCACATCGCGAAAGTTCAGCCCGGCGGCCCGGACTTCGATCTCCACGTCATCGCGCCCGATCGGCGGCAGGTCATGGCGGTGCCAGGCCAGATTCTTCAACTGACCGGCCGGCGGGAAATCGAGCCTGAGCGCGGGTGGTGCGTCGCAGTCGGCGGAGGAACGGCGGCCGGGTTCGTCGTGCGGCAGGCGGCCGACCCGCGTGACGTAGCGTCCGGACCCGGTCAGGATCACTTCATCCTCGTCATCCGGCTCGAGCAGTTCCTGCAGCAGGCCGGCCGACATCCTCTCCAGCCTGTCCGGATCGGCGCAATCGACCAAGCGCAGATTCATCTCCGGAAATTCGTTGATCAGGGTTCGTCCGAAACCCCAGAATACCGCGTCGTCGAATGCTTCCGGATGGCGGCCCAGGGCATGCCGCGCGGATGCCGGAAGCAGATGGGCGGCCGCCCGGACCGTGACCAGCCACAACGCCGGAAGGGTGCCGCTCGCTTCACAGGCTTTGAGCAACGCCAGCACCGTGCTGCAACGCCATTCCTGGCGGTCGAGCAGGGTGGCCGCTTCGTCCGTCTCGGTGGCCAGACCGGCCAGGTGAATCAGCCCGCTGATGTCCCCGTAGTTGTCGTGGATCGACGCGATCAGCGATTCGCACTGTGCCGAAGAATGCAGATCGAGCGAGTACCAGTCGTCCTGGTGAATCGCGAAGTGGGTGTCCGGTCTGACCTGGAGGACGTGATGGCCGAGGTTGCGCAGGTCTGATGCCAGACTCGTCCCCAGCACCGCAGAATAGCCCACATCCTGCTGAACGATGATCCACCGCCCCGGCGACGATGCTTCCGCCTGCGGCACGGCGCGGGATGCGGGCCTCGCCAACAGAATGAATGCGCCGGCATCGATACCCGGAACATCGGGGACCGCATTGGCGGCCGCGAAGCCGTTTCGTTGCAGCAGGGACTTCCACTGCTGGGGTGTCCGCTGGCGCGAACGCCGGGGGCCGTGTGAACCCGGCGACCACCAGTCGGGTTGCAGTCCGAACACCAGATCCGCGCTCCGCGACGGATGCCGTTCGACCAGCACCAGGACACCGCCTTCGTCGAGCAACTGGCCGAGCAGGGCCAGGGCGTTTGCGGCATTCGGCAGATGCGACACGCCGTCCGGGATCAGGATCAGGTCGAAGTGTCGCCGGAACGAAAGCGGTGGGTGTGTTTCCGGCCGATCCAGTTCCAGCGGGCAGAGTTGGATGCCGGGAAACCGCTCTTTCAGCAGATTCCACTCGCTCAGTCCGTTCGGACCGGCCGCGGCGATCCAGTAGTCGCAACGGTCCGGGTCGATCAGCGGCAACAGGTGGTTGCCGAATCGACTGTTGCCGGCCGCCAATTCCAGGATACTCAGGCGCTTCCCTTCCGGTAGTTCGTGTAGCGCGCTCCGCACGACATCGCCCAGCGCGCGCAGGAAGTCCTCGTGGATCGGCTGTCCACCGATGCCACCGTCCCGTTGCGGTTGGCCGGCCGGGACCAATCGGTCGGCGGGCATGATCCCCGCCAGCACATCGGCCAGATACATGCCCACCCGCCCCGTTGTAATGAATTGCGAGGCATAGTCGGGATAGTCGCCGATCAGGCTGATCCAGATGTCCTCGGCGGGCGGCAAACCGGACTCGGGTGCCCAGCGCCAGCCCCCGTCGGTCGGTTCGATGATGCCGTCCTCTTGCAGGATCTGGGTCAATCGATAGGCCAGCGATCGGTGGTGGCCGGCGATCGCGCCCTCCGCGATCAGCGCATCGATCTGAAAGACCGGATGCGCGCCGGTCATCTTGCGCAGGGTCCGCTCGGCATACGAGGCGCACAGCACGTCGAGCAGGGGTTCGATCTCCTCATAATAGCGGCGTCGTTCGCCGGTGTGCCGGTCGGTGTGCAGACGGGCTTTCAGCCGCTCGACCAAGTGCGAATGCGACGGCACGGCGCTGCCTGTCGCGCCGCCCCGCAGCGGCTTGGGAACCGCCGACGTCCGGAGATGCCGCAGCCGTTCCGATGCCGAGTCTTCCTGCAATCGCACCGCGCGAAAGCGGACCCCGCGCAGCGTGGCAACGGTCCTGCCTGCGGAATCCCACAGCCTGAATTCTCCCTTCAGCGAGCGCGGCGTGCGCCCGACGAGGGTCGCCCGTGCCGAGGCGACGACGGCGTGCGCCCGGTGCAGGGTCAGTTGTCCGATCTTGGTCGGCACGTAGGCCAACCGGGCATCATGGGGCGATTCCGCCGCGAGCACACCGATCATCAATTGAAAACAACCGTCCAGCAGAGCGGGGTGGAGCACCATCGCGGTGGTATCGAGCGCGTCCAGATCGTCGCGCAGCAGCGTCGCGACCGCTTCGGTGCCGTCCAGCCATACCGCGGTGAGGGTCCGAAAAGCCGGTCCGTAGTGCAGACCGATCAGCCGGGTCAGTCGATAGTGGTCGGCGGCCGACCAGTCCGGCGGGCGAGCCGGCAGGCCGGCCGAAGCAGAGCCATGCGATCCGTAGGCTTCCCCCAGAAGCCGTCCGCGGACATGGACCAGCCAAGGCTCGTCACTGAGGCGATCACGGCTCCTGATCGAAAAGCTGCCGTCGGGTTCGAGGCTGAAACGCACCGTCTTCGATTGATCCGGGCTGAACACCAGCGGTGCGAGGATTTCGAGTTCCTCGATTTCGTGGGATGCCGCGGGATGCGTCAGGCTGGAGGCGGCCAGCGCCATCTCGACGAATCCGGCGGCGGGAAATACCACGGCATCTCCGACGACGTGATCGGCCAACTCCGGGTGCAGCACCGTGTCCAGCCGGTTTTCCCAGTGGCCTTGCGATTCCCGCAAGCGGTAACCGAGCAGCGGGTGTTCCAGGCGGCGGCCGATCAGATCATAGGCTTCCGGCGTCGTCGGGTGCCAGTGGCGTTCGCGCTGCCACGGGTAGCGGGGGAGATCCACCAGTCGGCCCTTGTGCTGGAACAGCTTGCCGATATCGACTGGCGAACCGGCGATCACGACCTGATAAAACGCGTCCTCGATCCGTTCGAGGCGGTCGTCGGAGCGCAGCATGGTCGGAATGATGCAGCCGCGCATCGACTCCAGCCGCAAGCAGTCGCTGACATAATTACGCAGCACCGCGTGCGGTCCCACTTCCACGAAGACGTTGATGCCGCGCCCGAGCAGCGCGCGGATCGCGCCCTCGAACTGCACCGGTTCGCGGATGTTCCGCCACCAGTAATGAGCATCCAGGCGGTTGCCGGCGAGCGGCGTGCCGGTCACGGTCGAAAAGAACGGCACGCGGGTCGATCGTGGCTGCAATTCCGCCAGCGATTTCGTCACGACGGCCTCAATGCCGTCCATGGCTGGACTGTGAAAGGCATAATCCAGACCCAGTCGGCGGAAGAATACCTCGCGTTCGGCCAACAGGCTTTCCAACGCGGCCAGTGCGGCGACGCTGCCGGCCACGGTCACGCCGCGGGGACTGTTGAAACCGGCGACGGTCAGTTGTGCACCCAATCCGAGCGCAGCGATCAGCGTCTCCGTCTCGGCGGCGCCAAGCCCCACGGCGGTCATCCCGCCGCTGCCGCGCGTCGTGCCCTGGGCACGGCTTCGCACCGCGACGACCTGGACCGCCTGTTCCAGGCTGAGGGCACCGCTGGCCCAGGCGGCGGCGACTTCTCCGACGCTGTGACCCAGCACCGCCGAAGGCGTCAGACCTCGCGAGCGAAGCATCGCGGTCAGGCCGACCTGCACCGCGAACAGCGTCGGCTGCGCAATCTCGGTGAGATTCATCCGGTCGCTGTTTTCTTCGCTCTGTAGTTCGGACACGATCGAGTAGTCGGCCAGGCCGCGAAAGATTTCGTCCACCTGCAGAACCGAGGCGCGGAACACGTCATCCTGCTGCAACAAGGTCCGACCCATGCCGGCCCACTGTGATCCGTTACCGGAGTAGACGAAGGCTGGTCGAGAGGCGTCCGGTAACGCGGCTCCCGAACTGACGCAACTCGCCGGTTCCCCCGCGGCGAACGCCAGCAGCGACTGCACGATGGCGTCCCGAGTGCCGCCGAAGGCGATCAGGCGTCTTTCATGGAAATCGCGGTGGAAGGCAGCGGTGTACGCGATGTCGGCATATTGCTGCCACGGGCAATCCCGTAAGTGCGCTGCAAATGCCGCAGCGCCGGCCTGCAACGCGGCTTCGCTGCGCCCGGACAGCAGCAACGGGGCCGGCGGTGTCAGAGAAGCGCGCGGCGCGAGTTCGATTTCGTCCGGGCTCTCCAGGATCACATGCGCGTTGGCACCGCCGAAACCGAACGAATTCACGCCGATCACCAGCTTTTTGGCCGGATCCAGCGCGATGTTCTCGGTCGCGACCCGCAAATTCCATTGTGCGAACGGGATGCGGGGATTCGGTTCCTTCAAATGCAGCGATGGCGGGACGGACCGGTACTTGAGGCAATGCAAGGCCTTGACCAGGCCGGCAACCCCGGACGCGGCTTCCAGGTGGCCGAGGTTGCTCTTGACCGAGCCGATCAACAGCGGAGAGGATGTAGGCCGAAAGCGGCCCAGCGCCTGGCCGATGGCACTCGCCTCGATCGGGTCGCCCACTGCGGTGCCGGTACCGTGCGCCTCGAGATAGTCGATGTCGGCGGCCTGAAGCCCGGCTCGGGCATACACCTCCTGCAGCAGTTCCGCCTGGGTGTCGGCGCCCGGCACGGTAATGCCGTTGGTACGGCCGTCACAGTTGCTGCCACTACCGGCGACTACGGCAAGAATGCGGTCGCCGTCCGCCAATGCTTCCTGCAGATTCTTCAGCAGGAAGATGCCGCCGCCTTCGGAGCGGACATAGCCGTCGCCTGCCGCGTCGAAAACGCGGCAGCGTCCCTGCTTCGACAACATCGCGGCCTTCGAAAAGCCGACGAACGGGAAGGGGTGCAGATGCAGGCTAATGCCGCCGGTTACCGCATGCGTCGACTCGCCGAACGCGATGGATTGGCAAGCCAGATGGAAGGCGACCAGGGACGACGAGCAGGCGGTGTCCACCGCGATGCTCGGTCCTTTCAAATCGAACCAGTAAGAGATCCGGTTCGCGGCGATACTGGCCGTGTTGCCGGTCATCGTCGAGGACTCGATCGACGCGAGGTCGTCGGAGCGGCGGTACGCATAGTCGATGCTGGACAGGCCGATGTAGACACCGCAGCGGGCACCACGCATCGACGAAGGTTTGACGCCCGCGTGTTCGAAGGATTCCCAGGTCAATTCCAACAGCAGCCGCTGCTGCGGATCCATTTGCGCGGCTTCCCGCGGCGAGATGCCGAAAAAGTCGGCGTCGAATCCGCTGACATCTCCGAGCGATCCGGCCGCGAAGGTATAGCTGGAGCCGGGCTCGGAGGCTCTGGGGTGGAAAAAGGGCTCCTGCGCCCAGCGGGTGCCGTCGACAGAACCCACCAGATCGGTGCCGGAACACAGGGCGTCCCAAAAATCCTGGCTCGCGGTTCCGGGCAGGCGGAACGCGTAGCCAATGATCGCAACAGGCCGTGTTGTCATCAGTCAGGAATGATTGCAGCTTGTGTGGATTGCATGCCGATGTTCGGCGGCGGATCGACGGCGCACCGTCGCGCGGGTGCGACCGAATCCGGCGCTGATTCGATCGAGGCTTGGCTTGGCATCCTCAACCGAGGACCGGGCGAGATGGTCGAGGGGGCATCCGGACTCGGTGTGATCGGTGAAACCGTGAGCCAAAATCGGACTCGGCGTTCCAGGGCCGGAGAGAATTCGCTCGGCGAGGTACGAGTCCCGCTCCAGGCGTTTGCACGTGACCGTTGGGCCGCGGGACCGGAGGCGGCCCGCGACCGGTTCGGTGTCGCACGGCTCCGGCGAGCGGGCTGCCGACTCGCCTGCGTCCCGAGTATACCCGATTGCGCCGGGGCGATCGAATCCGATGCCGCCGCGGACCGGGTCAAGCCATCACTCCGGCCGCTAGCGCGTCGCGGGTATCGGAGCGGCCCAGGCTCTCGGTTCGGATCCGCGACGCGGTGATCGCTCGGTTTGGACAAGCCGGATGCTCTTTGGCAGAATCGCCGGCTTGTTCCACTGGTGTCGGCGATCCGAATCCGCTCTCGTTCATGAGCAGACAGCCCAGAGTTCCCGTGCGCTTGCGCCGGGATCCGAAGGCATCCGCGAGCAGCAGGAGGCGCGGCAGGCGAAGGGATGCCGTGCCGATCTCCGCCGCCCGTCAGGTGCTGAAAGAAAGGTCGCGCGGGCCGACAAGTGGCGCGTGAGGCGAGTGCGCGCCGGGATCAGCCTGCGACGTTGGTGCACCGCTGGCTCGACGATCGGGTTCTGGAAGTCGACTTCGGCGGGGACTGGACCAATCGCGCGGAATTGCCGAGTGCCGCGGCGGTACTGCGTGAGCTGACGGCGGCCCGGGTCGGCGTCGTCCGCTTTCGCGCGACGACGCTTGCGGCCTGGGACAGCCGCCTGCTGGCCCGCCTCGACCGAATCATCGACCGGAGCCGCGATCAGGGCTTCACGGTGGATACCGAGCACTTGCCGCCCAAGGTTCGCAGTCTGTTGCGGCTGGTCTATGCGGTGCCGGAACGGACCGACGTCCGCCGCGAGGAAACCCGGCAGTCGATGCTGGTGCGGTTCGGCAATCAGGTCCTCGACCTCGCGGCGGACGCCCGGGCGTTCGTCGCCTTCATCGGTGCGGCCACGCTCAGCGGCGGCGCGCTGTTGGTCGGCAAGGCGCGATTTCGCCGGATCGATCTGCTGCAGATCGTTCAGGAATGCGGCGCGATGGCGCTGCCGATCGTTTCGCTGATCAGCCTGCTGGTAGGTCTGATTCTCGCTTTTGTCGGTGCGGTACAACTGCAGATGTTCGGTGCGCAGATCTACATCGCGGATCTGGTCGGTCTCGGTATGGCCCGGGAAATGGGGGCGCTGATGACGGCCATCATTGTCGCCGGCCGCACCGGCGCCGCGTTTGCCGCGCAGCTCGGAACCATGAACGTGAACGACGAGATCGATGCACTGAAGGTGATGGGCCTCTCGACGTTCGATTTTCTGGTGCTGCCACGCATGCTGGCGCTGATCACGATGATGCCGATTCTGTGCCTGTATTCGATCCTGATGGGTATTGCCGGCGGCGCGTTGGTATCCATCGTCGTCTTCGACATCTCGCTGACCGAGTATCTGAGCGAAACCCATCGCGCCGTGCACCTCCGGCATTTCATCATCGGTCTCGTGAAGGGCGCGATCTTCGGCGTGCTGATCGCGATCGCCGGCTGTCTGCGCGGTCTGCAGTGCGGCCGCAGCGCCGCGGCGGTCGGTTCGGCCGCGACGTCGGCGGTGGTGACCAGCATCGTCCTGATCGTCGTGGCCGATTCCGTGCTGACGCTGATCTTGAACCGACTGCATCTCTGAGGTCAGCGCATGACGTCGAACGTTCCGGAAGAGCCGGTGATTCGGGTGCGGGATCTGACGATGTCCTACGGCTCTTTCGTGATCCAGCGGGACCTGAGCTTCACGGTGAATCGCGGCGACATCTTCGTCGTGATGGGCGCCAGCGGCTGCGGCAAGAGCACGCTGCTGCGCCATCTGATCGGATTGCAGCGGCCCGCCTCGGGAGACGTGTTTTATGGCCGGGAGAGTCTTTGGCAGGCTGATCCGGAGCGAAGGCAGCGGCTGCTCCGCAGGACCGGTGTGCTGTTTCAGTCCGGAGCGCTGTGGAGTTCGATGACCTTGGCCGAGAACGTCGGCCTGCCGTTGGGAGAGTTCACATCGCTCGGCGCGGCGGAGATCCGCGAAATCGCCGCGGTGAAACTGGCTTTGGTGGGGCTCGCCGGGTTTGAGGACTACTATCCATCGGAGATCAGCGGTGGCATGCAGAAGAGGGCGGGACTGGCCCGCGCGATGGCGCTGGACCCGGAGATTCTGTTCTTCGACGAACCCTCCGCCGGGCTGGATCCGATCAGTGCGAGTCTGCTGGACGATTTGATCCTGAGTCTCCGGGACAGCCTGGGTGCGACGGTCGTGGTCGTCACGCACGAACTGGCGAGCATTTTTGCCATCGGTAACAATTCGATCTTTCTGGATCCCGAAACCAAGACGATGACGGCCTGGGGCGATCCGAACAAGCTGCTCGAGGAATCGGACGATCCGCATGTGCTGAGATTTCTGACCCGCGGCCGGTGCGGCGGGCGCCTCGATCAACGGTCGGGGGGCGCGAGAGGGTGGTGAACCGACCCTTCAGTCCGATGGCGGTCGGCGCGTTCGTGCTGGGCGGGTTGGCGCTGTTGATCGCCGGTGTCCTGTGGTTCGGCGGCAAGCGCTACTTCCAGCCGAAAGTGGAATACGTCGTGTATTTCGATTCGTCGCTGAACGGCCTGATCGTCGGCGCTCCGGTGTCGGTGCAGGGGGTGCAGGTCGGAACCGTGAAACATATCGACATCATGCTGGACAAAGAGACCCTGACGGTGCTGAAACCGGTGGTGTTGGAACTGGACCTGGCGACGATGCACGATTTGCACAGCGCGGATCTCGCGGTCGGTTTCGGGCGCGAAAAGCAGCGGGCCAATCTGCAGAAGATGATCGATGCCGGTTTGCGCGCCCGCCTGGAGATGCAGAGCTTGTTGACGGGGCGACTGTACGTCGAGTTGAGCTTTTATCCCGGCCAGCCCGCGCACCTGGTCGGCAGGGATTACGAGGGGCACATGGAGCTGCCGAGCATTCCGACCCGGACCGATGAGTTGCGCAACACGCTGGAGGATTTGGTCCGGCAGTACCGCAAGATCCCGTTTGATCGGATCATCCAGGATTTCACCGCGACCCTCAGCAACGTGCGCGATTTCACGGCTTCGGAGGATCTGACGGCGGCGCGAAGGGACTTGGCGCTGGCGATCGGCGATGCGCATCTGCTGCTGGAGAAGCTGAATCGACAGATCGATCCGGTCAGCACGCGGTTCCTCACGACCGCCGACCAGATGGAGGGGTTGTTGAAGGACCTGCGCGGCGAAATGAAACCCTTGGTGAGGAACAGTGGCGAAGCGCTGGCAGCGGCCCAAAAGGCCCTGTTGACGGCCGATGCGACGATGCGGAAGCTGCAAACCACCCTGGATTCCGCGGAAGACTTCACCGGGCCGGACTCCCGGCTGGATCAGGCGATCCGGGAACTGCGAGCGACGTCTCGGGCGGTGCGTGATCTGGCCGAGTCACTCGAACGCAACCCGAATGCGCTGATCTTCGGAAAACCCTAACGCCAGGCGGCCCCAGGGCGGAGACGGCGCTCCGGCCGATGGCGGCCCCGCGCCCTTGTTTCGGGTGTATCATGCTAGTTCGTTGTCTTGAAATGGATGTCCCAACGCGTCACCGCATACCGAGCGCCAGCGCCCGGTCGGACCATCATCGATTTCGGAGGCGATTTACTTCACCATGACCTATTGTCTAGCGACCAAAGTCAACGACGGACTCGTCTTCGCGTCCGATTCGAGGACCCACGCCGGCGTGGACTATGCCAGCGTTTACAGCAAGATGCACCGCTTCGAACTGAGCGGCAACCGCCTGCTGGTGTTGCTGGCGGCAGGCAGCCTCGCCACGACTCAGGCGGTGTTGAACCAGATTCGGCGTGATCTCGATGACCCGGATGCGCACGCCAGTCTGAAGACGCTGGATTATATCTTCGACGTGGCGAACTACGTCGGCGGAATCAGCGTGCGGGTGCAGGAACAGCATCTGTCGGCGATGCAGCGCTGCGGATTCAGCGGTGAAGCGAGTTTCATCCTGGGGGGGCAGATCGAAGACAAGGAGCCGGAGATCCTATTGGTCTATCCGCAGGGGAACTACATCACGGTCGCGCCCGATACGCCTTACCTCCAGATCGGCGAGACGAAGTACGGCAAGCCGATTCTCGACCGGATGATCTGCGCGACGACGACGCTGGAAGACGCGGCCCGCTGCGCACTGGTGTCACTGGATTCCACGATGCGCAGCAACATCTCGGTAGGCCCGCCGCTGGAACTGGCCATTTATCGTCGCGATACGTTCCACATCAGCCATTATCTGAATCTGGAGCTGACCTCCGGTTTCTATACCGCGCTTCAGAAGAACTGGGCGGAGGGCATACGCCATGCATTCAAGCGGCTGCCTCGATTCGACTGGGAATCGAATTGGGACACGATGCCGCAACCCATGTATGACGTCGGCGGACCACGGTGCCGTGAAGAGGAAGACCTGCCGGAGGGAGATGCCCTGCAGCAGTTCGGGTGATCCGAGGCGGCCGGCGTCGATGCCGCCGTTCACCAGCCTTCGAGCGGGCTGAACTCCCGCATCGAATCCGCCTCGCGCCGGGCGATATCGTCATAGGCGACCCGAATCACATCGGAGCCGTACTTGCGCTCCAGTCGGCGCACGATGAAGTGGCCCTTGGCGACGTCCTGGAAATGCTGCATGAAGATCAGATTCAGCGCGGCACCGCTCATTGCACCGACCGCGGGAAGCAAACGCGCCGCCATCTTGTCGGAGACGACCAGCCCGAAGCGTGCGGCGATGCCCTGCAGAAATTCCATGCCACCCGGAAGGTGTTTGGCCGAAATGCCGGAGGAACCCAGCGCGCCGCCGAAATGAAAGGCCAGCGAACCGCGGAGACCGTAGTAGCCCGTTTCCGCGCCGTCGTCGTCGCGGGAGCGCGCTCCGAGTCCGAATACTTCGACGCAGGCCAGGCGGGCATCGACGGTAGCCAGATCCTCGCCCTCACGACAGGCGATGCTGGCGATCGCGCGCAGCATCAAGACGGTCATCACCGGCAGTTCGACCAGTAGTCCCAGGGGGCCGGAAAATCCGCCCAGCGCACCGGCCACGGCCGCCAGTCCGAGGTGTTCGGCCTGCCGCGCCTGCGCCAGCTTCGGATCGCCCAGAGTGCGGATCGCGAAGTGGGCGGCGCGGTCGATGCTGCGTCCGGCGCCGACATGGATCGCGCGGTACCAGCTCTGCGGCAACAGTTTCAGAGTTCTCTCGATCGGAACGCCAATCACGCTGCTGAGGCGCGCTGCAAACGAGGGATGCTCCAGATGGGAGTGGGCCCACCGCAGTTCGCCGATCTCCTCGTCCAGCAGTCGGCTGTCGTCGGGCGGTTTCATGGTCGTCTCCTGGCATGACCCGGCAGCGACTCGATCGTGCGTCGCAGTGCCGCGGGTGCGGTCGGTTCAGGTATCGGCTGCAGCCGAGCGCGCGCCGAAATAGGCGATATGGGACGCGCCGACGTAAAGGGCGAATAGCGAACACCCATGATTCACCGGTATGCCGTTGATCCGGCCATAATACTCGAGCCCGCCGCCGACCAGCAGAAACAGCAGCCCCATCAGCAAGGCTTCGGCGGAACTCCCGCGGCTGTAGCGGGCGAACCACAAGATCAGTTGATTCAACGACAGGATCAGTGCGGCGAACAGCAGGTTGTTGCGCAGCGGACCGAATAGACCTTCCGGATCCTGGACGATCAGGTCCGGATCGTTGAAGACGAAGATGCCGCCGGCGATCGAAAGCCAGACGGCGAGATGAAAGTTCAGTTGGATGATTCGGCTCATGGGTGATATCCGGCGGAGGGGACGGCCGCGCACGCTCGCCATGCCGATGGGGTGGCCGGCGCGCGCGGATCGGAGGGATGTCATCATGGTCGGTGTTCCGCACGCGGCCGTTTCACCGCGACCGGCGCGTCCTTGCGGCCCGGGGAGTTCCGGATTTGTAGGCTCTCGCTGCCGTTGCCCGGCGTTTCCAGCAGCGGATCGATTTCGGCACGCGCGGTGGTCAGCCAGCCGTTCACCACTTCGACGTCCTGGCGCCCGAGCAGACTGGCGCCGTGCTTCAAGTTGAAGCTCTCCATGATGTAGTCGTACACCGCCTTGGCGTAATCGCGCTTGTTGGCGTACAGGTTGCGCAGCACGACCAGCACGTCGACCATCGTTCGCGTGCCGACCTCGAATCCCGCCGTTTCCGCTTCGAGAGCGACCTGGGACGAGCCGATCGCCGTGTCGAGCGCCCGAACCTGCCCGATCGCGGCGATGATTTTCCGAAACGAGTTCTTGACCTGCAGCTTGACGGCCCGACGCTGCACGTCCACCTGCTCGGTCGCCGCCTCGAATTGAAAGCGTGCCTGATCGACGCGCGAATTCACGCCGCCGCCCTCGAAGATCGGGATCTTCAACTCGGCACCGATATACTGGCTGGCGTAGGAGATGCCGTTCGGTCGGCTGGTGTCGACGAAATCGACGTTGCCCACCATGTCGAGGGTGGGCATATGACCCGCAAACTGGAGATCGATACCCTTCTTGGCCAGGTCGGCCTGATAGGTGGCCGCCAGTATCAGCAGATTGTTCTCCTGGCCGAGTTCATGCCATTTGTCGATGTCGTCCGGTTTCGGTCGGTCGAATGGGATCTTGGCCGGAAGGCGGGACAGCGGCTCGCTGAATTCGCCGATGATCTGCTTGAGTCCTTCTTCGGCATTTTCCCAGTCGTTTTCGGCAGCGATGACCCGGGCCACGACGGCGTCGTAAGCGGATTCCGCCACTTTGACGTCGGTGATCGCGATCAGGCCCACTTCGAAACGCGCCCTGGCTTGCTCATACTGGCGTTCGGTCGCCACCTTCTCCGCCTTGGCAAAGCTCAGATTGGCCTCGGCCAGCAAGATGTCGAAGTAGGCGCGGGCCACGCGCAGCGCGACGTTCTGGGCCTCGGCGGCGAACTGGGCTTCGGCCGCGGCCACCTGGCTGTCGGCCTGGCTGAGCTGGACCCAGAGGTCGTGCCGGTAGATCGGCTGGGTCAGACGGACGTTCATGACGTTGTCCCAGTAGCCGACGCGCTGTCCGCGCTGCAGCACGATCGGTGTGGCGCTGACCTGAATCTGGGCGGCGTTCAGCACACCGGTGAACCCCAGCGTGGGAAGCAATTTTGCGATGCTCTGCGGTTTGGTTTCGAGGATCGCATTGCGGTTTTGTTCCGCGGCGCGGTAGACCGGATCGTTTTGCAGCGAGCGTTCGTAGGCCTGCAACAAATCGAGCGCGGAGCTTGATCCCGCGTACCAAAACAGCATTCCGGCGAGGGCAGACTTGGCAGAGGGCGTCACGAAATCTGGGACCGATGAGGCTTTGTGGGTATTGTAGCCCCCGCTGGTACCCCGGCGCACGCTTCGGCCGGCCGACCCGATCGACGCCGATCGAGGTGCCTGGCAGCACCGGATGCGATCGCATAGAATTGTCGCTCGCCGTGGATGCCGGCCCCGCCGGGCGGTGTCCCCGCTCCGTCGCTCCCGATCGGGATCATTTCCCCGGGATGCGCTGCCGTTTCCGTTCGAGACCGCCCAGCCGATGAACCTCGCGATGCGCTTTTCGCTGCCGCTGCTCGTGGCGCTGCTGCTGTTCGCCACGGCGAGCTTCGGCAAGCAGCGTGCCGGAACGGGTGCCCCGGTGCGTCCTGCCGCTGCGGCGGCGAGCCTGAAGATCGCCTACCTGCACCTGCCGAAGGTCAAGGACATTTTCCCTTATTTCGACCCGCCGGCGGCCGACGCCGGCTTACAGGGCGCACGACTCGGAATCGAGGACAACAACACGACCGGCAGCTTTACCGGGCAGCGGTTCGAGTTGACTGAGGTCACAGTCGGCGGCGACGAGGACCCGGTCGCGGCATTTCAGCGGCTGGTGGCGGACGGTTACCGACATGTCCTGGTCGATCTGCCGGCCGAAGCGATCGAGCGATTGCAAGCGGTGCCCGGTTTCGAGCGAGGTGTGATCTATGATGTGGCGGCGAGCGACGATCGACTGCGGGGGACGTCCTGCTCCGGCCGGGTGCTGCACCTGTTGCCGAGCCGAGCCATGCGGGCCGACGCGCTGGCACAGTTTCTGGTCAAGAAGCGGTGGACCAAGTGGTTCCTGGTGATCGGACCACGGCCGGCGGACCGGCTGTTCGCGGAGGCGGTCGAACGCGCCGCGAAGCGCTTCGGCGGCCGTGTCGTCGCCCGCAAGGAGTGGCAGCAGGAATTCGACGAGCGGCGTACGCCGGAAGCACAAATTCCAGTCTTCACGCAGGGCGTAGAGCACGATGTGCTGATCGTCGCGGACGAGGAGGGGGCTTTCGGCGACCTGTTGGCCTATCGAACCTGGTTGCCCCGGCCGGTGGCCGGCACCCAGGGCCTGGTACCCGCCGCGTGGCACTACACCCACGAGGCCTGGGGTGCACTGCAGTTGCAGAACCGTTTCCGCGAGCGCGCCGGCCGCTGGATGCAGGAGCAGGATTACGGCGCCTGGCTTGCGATCCGCGCGATCGGCGAAGCGTCGGTCCGCACCCGGAGTCTCGATTTCGATACGCTTCTGGCGTTCTTGCGTAGCGACGCGTTCACTCTCGCCGGCTTCAAAGGCGTGCCGTTGTCATTTCGTGCCTGGGACGGTCAACTGCGTCAACCGGTACTGTTGGCACAAGCACGGGCATTGGTGACCGTCGCCCCGGTCGAAGGGTTTCTACATCCGAAGAACGAACTGGACACTTTGGGATATGATCAAACTGAGTCGGCTTGCCATGCGAATTCCTGACCCGACATCATTGCAACGACCGTGGTGGCAGGCCGTGCTGGCGGCTGGCTTCGGGCTGACGGCGGCCGGCTTCGCCGCGGCCGACACCGTCTATGTGACTCTGGAGAAGGACCACGCGCTGGCCGTGGTGGACGGCACGAACGGGACTCTGGTGAAGACCGCCAAGGTCGGCAACCGGCCGCGCGGCATCGTCGCCAGCAGGGACGGCAAGTCCCTTTATGTTGCGGTCAGCGATGAAGACACGATCCGGCAGGTCGATGCGACGACATTGAAAGCCGTTCGCGATCTGCCGTCTGGCCGGGATCCGGAAACGTTCGCGATGGATCCCGAAGGCAGTTTCCTTTACGTCTCCAACGAAGACGACAATCTGATCACGGTGATCGACATTGCACAGGGCAAGCAGGTCAAGCAGATTCCGGTTGGCGTCGAGCCGGAAGGCATCGCGGTCAGCCCGGATGGCCGGTGGGTGGTCAGCACCAGCGAAACGACCAATATGGTGCACTGGATCGACCGCAGCCGGCTCCAGGTGGTGGACAATACGCTGGTCGATCCGCGGCCGCGTGCGGCGTCTTTCACCGCGGACAGTCAGCAGTTGTGGGTCACGTCCGAGATCGCCGGCACGCTGCAGGTCCTCGATGTCGCGACACGCCAGGTCGTGAAGCGCGTGAGTTTCCGGATTCCCGGCGTCACCGCGGAAAAGATACAGCCGGTCGGGATCCGGATCGATCCGGAACGGCGTCTCGGGTACGTCGCACTGGGCCCGGCCAACCGGGTTGCGGTGATCGATGCGCAAAAGCTGGAAGTGGTGAACTATCTGCTGGTCGGTCAGCGGGTATGGAACCTGGAATTCTCTCCGGATCATCGGCGCCTCTACACCACGAACGGACTCAGCAACGACATTTCGATCATCGATCTGGTCGCCCAGCGGGTCGTCAAGTCCCCGGCGGTCGGCCAGTACCCCTGGGGTGTTGCGGTGCGGCCGTGAAGCCGATGGCGGAACACGCTCTGCAGTTGGCGAACGTGTCGTTTGCGTATGGCGCCAGGCGGGCACTGGATCGGGTTTCGTTCGATGTGCAGAAGGGCCGGTGTACCTTCCTGCTGGGACCGAACGGTGCCGGGAAGAGCACGCTGTTTTCGCTGATCACGAGACTCTATGACAGTCCCGAAGGGGAAATCCGGATCGATGGCTTCGATCTACGCACCCAGTCGCGCCAGGCGCTGTCCCGTCTCGGGGTCGTGTTCCAGCAGCCGACGCTCGATCTCGATCTGACGGTGGAACAGAACCTGCGCTACCACGCCGCGCTGCACGGTCTCGGCCGGCGCGAAGCCTCGGCGCGAATTCAGCAGGAATTGGAGCGCCAATCCATGTTCGATCGACGGCAAGAGCGCATGCGGCAACTGAATGGCGGCCACCGTCGGCGGGTGGAAATCGCCCGTGCGTTGCTGCACCGTCCATCCTGCCTGTTGCTGGATGAACCGACGGTCGGTCTGGACGTGCCGAGCCGGGAGGCGATCGTCGGCTACATTCACGCCCTGTGTGTCGAAAAAGGTGTGGCGGTGCTGTGGGCCACTCATTTGATCGATGAAATCGAAGCCGAGGACGGGTTGGTGGTGCTGCACCGGGGGGTGATCGGTGCGCGCGGGCAGTTGCGCGACGTGCTGGCCGAGATCGATGCGCCGAACGTCGCCGAAGCCTTTCGCCGATTGACTCAAGATCGCTGATGAACTTGCTGCACGCCATGCGGGCGTTGACCGGTATCTTACTGCGGGAACTCTACCGGTTCGTACACCAACGGGAACGGTTCGCGTCGGCCCTGGTGCGCCCGTTGGTCTGGCTGTTCATCTTTGCGGCCGGTTTTCGTTCGACGTTGGGCGTGGCGATCAGTCCTCCGTACGAAACCTACATCCTGTACGAGGAATACATCACGCCGGGCTTGCTCGGCATGATTCAGTTGTTCAACGGCATGCAGAGTTCGCTGTCGATGGTCTACGACCGCGAGATGGGCAGCATGAAGACGCTGCTGGTGAGCCCCTTGCCGCGCTGGTACCTGCTGACGTCGAAGCTTCTGGCCGGGGTCGTGGTTTCGGTGCTGCAGGCCTATGCGTTCCTGGTCATCGCGCGGCTGTACGGCGTCGAGTCCCCGATTCTCGGCTACCTGACGGTGCTGCCGGCACTGCTGCTGTCGGGCCTGATGCTGGGGGCATTGGGTTTGTTGCTGTCGTCATGGATTCGACAACTGGAAAATTTCGCCGGAGTCATGAATTTCGTGATCTTCCCGACATTCTTCCTCTCCACCGCGCTGTATCCGCTGTGGAAACTTCGGGAATCCAGCGAAATCCTGACCACATTGGCGGTCTACAATCCATTCTCCCAGGCGGTCGAGATGATTCGTTTCGCGCTGTATCAGCAATTCAACGGCTATGCCTGCGTCTATACCGGTGCGGCATTGTTGCTGTTTCTGGTGTTCGCGGTACTTGGTTACAATCCCACCAAAGGCATGTTGCACAGAAAGGGCTAAGGACATGAGCGGCAAACAGACGATACTGGTCACCGGGGGTGCCGGATTCATCGGCAGCAATTTCGTGCTGAGGCAAATGGCGCAAGGTGGTCGTGAGGTCGTCACGCTCGACGCCCTGACTTACGCCGGTAACATCGAGACTCTGGATTGCCTGGACGACGACCCCAACCACGTGTTCGTGCTGGGCTCGATCGGCGACCGGGACTTGGTGGCCTACCTGCTGGATCGATACGAGCCCTCGGCGATCGTCAACTTCGCGGCGGAAAGCCATGTCGACCGCTCGATCGATTCACCGGAGGAATTCATCCAGACCAATATCGTCGGCACGTTTCAATTGCTCGAAGCGGCCCGCCGCTACTGGCGGTCACTCCCGTCCGACGCTCGGGAGCGGTTCCGCTTGCTGCATGTGTCCACCGATGAGGTTTACGGATCGCTCGGCGAGAGTGGCAAGTTCACCGAAGACAGCCCTTATCGGCCGAATTCGCCGTACTCGGCATCGAAGGCGAGTTCCGATCACCTGGTACGGGCCTACTTTCATACCTACGGCCTGCCCGTGCTGACCACCAACTGCTCGAACAATTACGGGCCGTACCAGTTTCCGGAAAAGCTGATTCCGCTGATGATCCACAATGCGGTCCGCGGCAAGCCGCTGCCGGTTTACGGTACCGGTTCCAATGTTCGCGACTGGCTGTATGTCGAGGATCACTGCCGGGCGATCGAACTGGTGCTGGAGCGGGGAACACCGGGCGAAGTCTACAATGTCGGCGGCAACAGCGAGCGCACCAATCTGGAGTTGGTGCGCACCCTCTGTAGCTTGCTGGATCAGATGCTGCCGGATTCGGTCAATCGTCCGCACAGCCGCTTGATCGATTTTGTCGCCGACCGACCGGGGCACGATCTGCGGTACGCGATCGATGCTACGAAAATCCGGCGTGAAGTGGGTTGGGAGCCGCAGGAGAGCCTCGAGTCCGGGCTCCGCAAGACGGTGACCTGGTACCTGCAGAACGACGCCTGGTGCGAGCGCGTGATGAGCGGCGAATACCGTGGCGAGCGACTGGGCCTCGGCCTCGAAGAGCCGGCATGACGAATCCGGTGAAGGGCATCATTCTGGCAGGAGGGTCCGGCACTCGGCTGCATCCGCTGACCCATGTGATCAGCAAGCAGTTGCTGCCGGTTTACGACAAGCCGATGATCTACTACCCGCTGTCGGTGCTGATGCTGGCCGGGATTCGCGAGGTCATGGTGATCACCACGCCGCAGGACGCCCGGCTGTTCACCGAACTGTTGGGAAACGGAGAACGCTGGGGGATGGCCATCCACTATGCGGTGCAGCCGGAACCGGGCGGGCTGGCGCAAGCGTTCATCATCGCGCGCCGCTTCATCGGCGGCGACCGGTGTAGTCTGATCCTGGGGGACAACATTTTTTATGCCCACGGATTCCAGGAATATCTGACGCGTGCCGTGCAGAATGATGCCGGGGCGACCGTATTCGGTTACTGGGTGCGTGATCCGGAGCGCTACGGGGTCGCGCAATTCGATGCCGAGGGCCGGGTGATCGGTCTGGAGGAAAAGCCGCGGCAGCCGAAATCGAATTATGCGATCACCGGCCTCTACTTTTATGACAATCAGGTCGTTGACATGGCGGCAAACCTGAAACCGTCGGCGCGCGGCGAACTCGAGATCACCGACATCAATGCGCTGTACCTCCGACAGCAGCAGCTCGGTCTGATCCGTCTTGGGCGCGGCGTCGCCTGGCTGGACACGGGCACCCATGCTTCGCTGCTGCAGGCCTCGAATTTCATCCAGACGATCGAGGAGCGGCAGGGACTGAAGATTTGCTGTCCCGAAGAGATTGCGTTCAACCAGCGCTGGATCGATGCGGCCCAGCTGGCGAGGCTGGCGGAACCGGTGAAGAAAAGCGGTTACGGTGACTACCTTCTGAAATTACTGGAAATGGGACGGCCGGAATGAATGTCGAGGAAACCCGACTGCCCGGGGTCTTGCTGATCACACCCAAGGTATTCGGCGATGCCCGGGGATGTTTCTTCGAGAGCTGGAACCGCCGCCGTTTCCAGGAGGCGGGGCTGGATCTCGACTTTGTGCAGGACAACGTCTCGCTGTCACGGAAAGGCATTCTCCGTGGTCTGCATTTCCAGAACCCGAATGCCCAGGGAAAACTGGTCCAGGTACTACATGGGGAAGTCTTCGATGTGGCGGTCGATATCCGACTCGGATCGCCGACGTTCGGGTGCTGGTTCGGAGCCCGTCTGTCGTCGGCGAACCGGCAACAGTTGTACGTGCCTGCCGGCTTCGCCCACGGATTTTGCGTGACCAGCGAGACCGCGCTGTTCGCCTACAAGTGCACCGACTTCTACGATCCTTCGAGCGAATTCACGCTGCGCTGGAACGACCTGGCAATCGGAATCGAATGGCCGGAATCCGCGCCGGAACTGTCAACGAAGGATGCCGCAGGTTTGAACCTGGCGGACTTTCCGGCCGCTGCTCTCCCGGAATATCGATGAAGATTCTGCTGCTCGGCAGGGAAGGTCAGGTGGCCTGGGAGTTGCGCCGCACCTTGGCGCCGTTGGGCGAACTCATCGCGGTGGATCGGCGGACACCGGGCATAACCACCGACCTCACCGACATGGATTCGGTGCGGCGGGCGATCCGGACCGTAAGCCCCGATCTGGTCGTGAATGCGGCGGCTTACACCGCAGTCGATCGCGCCGAGCACGAAGCGGAACTGGCTTGGCGCATCAACGCCGAGGCACCCGGCGTGATCGCGACCGAAGTCAAACGACTCGGCAGCGGCCTCATTCACTATTCGACCGATTATGTGTTCGGTGGCGGTTCCGCGTCGCAACCCTTTCCGGAAGATCACAGCAAGCAGCCGCAAAGCGTCTATGGCCAGAGCAAACTGGCCGGTGAGGAGGCGATTCGCGAGCTGGATGTGCCCCATTTGATCCTGCGTACGGCCTGGGTTTACGGACAGCGCGGGCACAATTTCCTGTTGACGATGCTGCGTCTGCTGCGGGAGCGCGAGCGGATCAGCGTGGTCGACGATCAGCGCGGTTCGCCGACTTGGGCGCGGCTGATTGCGGAGGCGACCACCGCGTTGATCGCACAATGCCGACACGGCAGCGCGTTTCGGCCCGGGGAGTCGAGCGGCATCTATCACCTGACCTGTTCCGGAGAAACCACCTGGTGCGGTTTCGCCCGCCAGATCAGGAGCGAGGCGCTGAAGCGGGGTCTGGTCGGGGAGAGATGTGCGGAAATCGACGCCATTCCGACCTCGGGCTATCCCACGCCCGCCAAGAGGCCCGCGTATTCGGTTCTGGCAACGGAAAAATTGGCCCGGCAGTACGGCCTTCGTCTGCCGAATTGGGAAGCCGCGTTGACCCTTTGTCTCGAAGAGTTCTGTGCGCCCCCACCGGAGTGATGGGAATCCGCAATCGACCGTTCCCGGCGCTGCGTAGCTGAATCCTGCCGGCGGCACGCCGTGGCCGCCGTGCCGCCCCCCGTTTCCCTTCGGTCGGTTCGCCGACCCCGGACTTTCGACATTCCTCTGTCTCGACGACTGTATGAAGCCGCGATTTATTCATCTCCGTGTCCATACCGAGTATTCCTTGATCGACGGACTGATCGGCATCAAGCCGCTGATCAAGCGCGTATCCGAACTCGGCATGCCGGCCGTCGGTATCACCGACAACAACAACCTGTTCGCGCTCGTGAAGTTCTACCGGACGGCGGTCGCCGCGGGGATCAAACCGCTGATCGGGGCGGATCTGTGGCTTTACAACGATGCGGAAGCGCGATCTCCGGACCGATTGACGCTTTTTGCTCAGAATGCGATCGGCTATCACAGGCTCACGGCGTTGATCTCGCGAGCGTACGTGGAGAATCAGCATCAGGGCATCCCGATGTTGATGCCCGAATGGCTGGAATCCGACAACGAGGGGCTGATCGCGCTGTCCGGGGCGCGGGAGGGCAGGGTCGGCCGCTATGTGCTGGCGGGGCAGCGGGAAGAAAGCAGACGCGCACTGGAGCACTGGCTGCGCCTGTTTCCGGATCGATTTTATCTCGACCTACAGCGGACCGGCCGAGTACACGAGGATCTCCATATCGAAGGGGCGGTTGAACTGGCCGCGGAGTTCGGTGCGCCGATCGTGGCGACCAACGACGTGCGGTTTCTTCATGCGACCGATTTCGATGCGCACGAGGCCCGCATCTGTATCCACCAGGGCCGCGTGCTGGACGACCCGCGTCGGCCACGCGAGTATAGCGCGCGGCAGTATCTGCGGAGCCCGGATGAAATGGCGGAATTGTTTGCCGATCTGCCGGAGGCGCTGGCCAACACCGTCGAAATCGCCAAACGCTGCAATCTCGAACTACGCCTCGGCCAGTCGTCGTTGCCGGATTTCCCGGTCCCGAGCGGCATGGACCTCGACGGCTATTTCGTGCAGCAGGCGCGCGCCGGTCTGGAGCAACGCTTGCAGGTTCATGCCTCGGGGCACCACGGCCGAGACCCGGCCAGGCAGGCGGCGTTGTATCGGGACCGTCTCGAGTTGGAGTTGGCGGTGATTCGTCAGATGGGGTTCCCGGGCTATTTCCTGATCGTCGCCGACTTCATTCAGTGGGCGAAACAGCAAGGGATCCCGGTCGGGCCCGGGCGAGGTTCGGGGGCGGGATCGTTGGTGGCCTACGCGTTGCGCATCACTGATCTGGATCCCATCGAGTTCGATTTGCTGTTCGAGCGCTTCCTGAATCCCGAGCGCGTCTCGATGCCTGATTTCGATGTCGACTTCTGTATGGACCGGCGCGACGACGTCATCGACTACGTGGCCGAGAAGTATGGCCGCGACCGGGTTTCGCAGATCATCACCTACGGCAGCATGGCGGCGAAGGCCGTGGTGCGTGACGTCGGCCGGGTGCTCGGCCATCCCTACGGCTTCGTCGACAGGATCGCCAAGCTGATTCCGTTCGAACTGGGCATCACGCTGCAGAAGGCGTTGGCCGACAGTGAGGATCTGCGGCGCTTGTACCAGGGTGACGAGGACGTGAAGGCACTGATCGATTTGGCCATGTCGCTCGAAGGGCTGACCCGCAATGCCGGCAAGCACGCGGGCGGCGTGGTGATCGCACCGTCCCGGTTGATCGATTTCACGCCGTTGTACTGCGAGCCCGGCGGCGAGAATCTGGTGACCCAGTTCGACAAGGACGATGTGGAGGCAGTGGGCCTGGTGAAGTTCGACTTTCTCGGGCTTCGCACACTGACGATCATCGACTGGGCGGTCAAGGCGATCAATCGAGGCGGGGTCGCCGCGGACAACGCACCGATCGAGATCGACCGGATTCCCCGCGATGATCCGGCCACCTTCGGATTGTTGAAGCGGTGTGCGACGACGGCGGTGTTTCAGCTCGAATCCCGTGGCATGAAGGATTTGATCAAACGGCTGCAACCGGATTGCTTCGAAGACGTGATCGCGTTGGTCGCACTGTTCCGTCCGGGGCCGCTGCAATCCGGAATGGTCGATGACTTCATCAACCGCAAGCAGGGAAAGGCCCGAGTCGAGTATCCGCACCCAAAGCTCGAGGCCATTTTGAAGCCGACCTACGGTGTGATCGTCTACCAGGAACAGGTCATGCAGATTGCGCAGGTTCTGGCCGGCTATACCCTCGGCGCCGCTGACCTGCTGCGTCGCGCAATGGGAAAGAAAAAACCGGAGGAGATGGCAAAGCAGCGCGACATCTTCGTGCGCGGTGCGGTGGAGAGAGATGTCGACGAGGCCACGGCTACGCACATCTTCGATCTGATGGAGAAATTCGCCGAATATGGATTCAACAAATCACACTCGGCCGCTTATGCGCTGGTTTCCTATCAGACCGCCTGGCTGAAGGCGCATTTCCCTGCGGAGTTCATGGCGGCCGTGCTGTCCGCCGACATGGACAATACCGACAAGGTCGTGGTGTTGATCGAAGAATGCCGGTCGATGAAATTGCGGGTGTCGCCGCCGGACGTCAACCGTTCGGAATTCCGGTTCACGGTCAGCGGGACCAATACGATCCTCTACGGCCTGGGAGCGGTGAAGGGCGTCGGCGCCAGTGCGATCGGCGACATCCTGGAGGAACGGGAGCGGCACGGCCCATTCGCGGATCTGTACGACTTGTGCCGCCGTGTCGACCTGAAGAAGGTGAATCGCCGGGTGCTGGATGCATTGATCCGGGCCGGCGCGTTCGATGGCCTGGATGACAACCGCGCGGCGCATCTGGCCGCGCTGCCCGATGCCATCAAGGTCGCGGAACAATCCGGTGACATGACTGCCAGCGGTCAGCACGACCTGTTCGGGCTGGAGGTCGTCGGGTCGGAGGTCCTTCCCGCCGACAGCGCTCCGGTGGTCGAGGCATGGTCCGAACGCGAGCGGCTGGCTCATGAAAAGGCGACTCTGGGCCTCTACCTGACCGGTCATCCGATCGGCGAGTACGAGCATGAACTCGCTTCGATGATCACGACGCGTCTGGGCGACATCCATCTGGATGGTGGCCGCGGTGGCGGGAGGCAGGAAGTGCGGGCGGTGGTCGCGGGATTGATCGTCGATCTTCGAGCGCGCCAAAGCAAGAGTGGCAAACGGATGGCATTCGTTACTCTGGACGATCGCACCGGGCGGCTGGAGGTCGCCGTTTATGCCGAAGCCTACGAGCAATATCGCGAGGCGCTGACCAAGGATGGCCTGGTCGTGGTCGAGGGGGCGTTGGCGCTCGACGATTTCACCGGACAGGCCCGCCTGACCGCGGAACGCATCGACAGCATCGAAGCGGCGCGGGCCCGGTTCGCGAAGAAGCTGGTGATCGAGTGGCCCGCGGGCGCGGTTCGGCCGCGGTCGAGCGAGGCGAACTCGCTCGAAGAGCTGCGGGCGCTGCTGAAACCGTTTCGAGGCGGATCCTGCCCGATCGTGATCGATTACCGAGGTGCGGGAGCAGCCACACGACTGCAACTCGGGGAAGTTTGGCGGGTGCACCCGGGAGAGGATTTGTTGCAGCGCTTGCGCAAACAGTTGGGCCCGGAATCGTTCCGCGTGGTGTACCAGTGAGGCGCCGGCTGCGGCGACCATTCGATGGATCCCGGGAAAGGGCTGGGCCGCGGGACGGGCCGGTCGGTCGGTTGGAAAGCCCGACGGCGGATTGCCGGAGGGTCAAAAAATGGTGGACAGCGCACGCTTTTGGTTTAAACTTTGCGCCAGTCGCAGGGACGTGACACGGCACATTCGTCGCCAAAGAGGAGGAGAGCCTTTCAGGCGTAGGAGACCATAATAACGACAAAGACCGTATCGAATGGCGCCTGCTCCCACGGGAGCGTGTCATCGCAGAGACTAATGACAACAGAAACCAAGCCCACCTCGCGTGGGCTTTTTTCTGCGCGGCTGGCCCGGGTCCGCGTCGGTCGGACTTTTCGACGGGCAAAAAAAAGCGACCGTTTTTGCGGTCGCCAAGGAGGAGGAGAACTCAAGCTGCAGATTCATCTCGGGGAGATGAGCCTGCCTCGCCCCAGTTCTGCCGAGGTTGGATAAATTATACCTTCTGAAATCTCCTCACTGGATCAATTTACCTTATGGTTGAGCGTGGTCTGCGCTTATGTCGGTCGCATTCGATCAGGGTCGGTTTGGCGGCGTGTGGCGGGCGTCATCGATTGATATCCGGATGGCTTTGCGGCCGTAGATGCGATCCACCAGATCCACGAACCACCGCGGTCGACGGATGATCACGTAGAGTCCGATGCCGCCCACCACGGGCACCGGCGCGATGTCCAGCACCAGCAGGAACATGAGGGCCAAGAAACAACGCACCCGCGTCGCGGTGGTCGAAGCGCCCAGGTTGCGTTTCCCTGATCGGTCGATTTCCGCTGGATTCCGGTGGGCGCCCCGGTAGAGCCCATCGACTACACGAAGAAACCAGTGCGGGCGCCGCCACACGACATACATGCCGAGCAATGCCGTGATCGACAGCGGACCGAAGCCGATCAGGCACAGCAGCAGGAAGACGACGAAGCACTGGAGCCGTATACTATTCATCGGATGTGGGCCAAGCCGCGGGGCCAACCACCTCGGACCGGCGAGGCGGGAACTGGTTCACCCGCGTCGCATTCGCCATCGTCGCGCGCCTGGCCCGAAACCCGGAACGGTTCCATCGGATGAGGCTCCGGTTTGGCCGGCTTCGCGGCGTGATCGCGTCATCGGCCGGTCGTCCGAGAGATCTGCAGGCGTTTCACCACCGAAAAAATAACAGGACCCGGCATCCCCGGGCCGCCATAATGATACTGTTTGGAGCGATGCCGGATCACGAAGCCCGGAAGTGGCTCGACGGTGCGGTTTCCGCCGGTGACCGCCCGGGGCCGAAGGGGCGATGCTTCCGCCCCGTCCATCGAATGGCTGTGTCGCGAGTGCGGATGGCGCGTTCCAGCGGCGTCGAATATTTCGCACCAATTCCGATGTCCCAATGATGCCTGATCCCTCATTATTCGAACGTGGATTGCAGGAGCACTTGGCTCTGGTACATGCTCTGGCACCGCTGCAGCCGACCATCGAGACACTCGGGGGGCGCCTGGTGCAATGCCTGCGTTCCGGCGGCAAGGTGCTGTGGATGGGAAATGGGGGATCCGCCGCCGACAGTCAGCACCTCGCATCGGAAATCGTCGGCCGCTTTCAGAAGGAGCGGCGAGGCCTGCCGTCGATTGCACTGACCACCGATACGTCGATACTGACTTCGGTGGGCAACGACTACGGGTTCGACCATATCTTCTCCAGGCAGGTCGAGGCGTTGTGTCGGTCCGGCGATGTCGTGATCGGCATCAGTACCTCCGGCAACAGTCCGAATGTTGTCGCAGCGATCGAGGCGGCGCGTGAGATCGGCGCCTACACCGTGGCATTGACCGGTGACGGCGGCGGTCGACTGGGTTCGCTGGTCGATTTGCTGGTCGCCGTGCCGTCGCGGAACACGCCCCGGGTTCAGGAATGTCACATCCTGCTGGGGCATCTGCTGTGTGAATATGTCGATGCGGCGACATGAGTGCCTGCAGGACGAACGGCGAGTCCGGCGGCTCGCCGGGTCGTCCGGCCCGAGGCACGAAGTCCCTGCCTCCTCGCCGTTGGCCATACGGGACTTACCGTGCCGCCGGCTGGCGGAATCACCCAGGCCGCTCCATCGCCGGCCGCAGTGAGCGTCCACGCGTGTGGTCCGGCTCGTTCGTTTCAATCCAACTGGAATCTTTCATCGCCGATGAAATCACGGGCTCAGCCGATCGTTGAAGAACTGGTTCGCACTCGGCTACCCAACCGTCACGGCCGTTTCACGCTGCATTGCTACCGCAGTACCCTGGATCACCGCGAGCACGTCGCGCTGGTCAAAGGGAACGTGGCGGGCGTGTCCGACGTGCTGGTGCGGGTGCATTCCGAATGCCTCACCGGCGATGTGTTCGGTTCGACGCGCTGTGATTGCGGTGATCAACTGGACGTGGCGCTGAAGCGGATCGGCGAATCGCAGTGTGGCGTACTGCTGTATCTGCGCCAGGAAGGGCGCGGGATCGGCTTGATACAGAAGCTCCGTGCGTACAACCTCCAGGACCAGGGCCTGGATACCGTGGAGGCAAATTTGCGGTTGGGGCACGGCGCAGACGAGCGGGATTACATGGTGGCCGCGCTGATCCTCAAGGACCTCGGGATCCGCAGCGTGCGGCTGATGACCAACAACCCGCAGAAGATCACCGACCTGGAGCGTGACGGCATCGTCGTGTCAGAACGCGTACCGATCGAGATTCCGCATCACGTCGAGAACATTCGCTATCTGCAGACGAAGGCGGACAAGATGTCCCATCTGCTGTCCTTCGGCCAAGCGACAGTGGATCTCGGCGAGTTCCGTTTTCTTGAGCCGTTGTTTCGGCGGCTGGCCGAGCGTCGTTCCCGGACCGATACGAATCTACGGCCGTTCGTCACGCTGAGCTATGCCCAGAGCCTCGACGGCAGTATCGCAGTCGCGGCGGGCGAATCCTGTGCATTGAGCGGTCCGCAGTCGTTGAAGCTGACCCACCATCTGCGTGCGCGCCATGAGGCGCTGATCGTCGGTGTCAACACCGTGATCAGCGACGATCCGCGGCTGACGGTCCGCCATTGTGCCGGTGATGATCCGCAACCGGTGATCCTCGACAGCCATCTTCGCATACCGGAAGACTGCCGGCTGCTGGCCGAAGGCGCAAACCCGCCGATCATCCTGACCACCGAAGGCGCCGACCGCGGCAGCAAGGCGGATCGGCTGCGGACCCGCGCCCGAATTCAGGCCGTCGCCAGAGATGAACAGGGATACGTGGACCTCGGCGCCGCGCTGCACTGCCTCGCCAGCCTGGGCCTTCGGACCGTGATGGTCGAAGGTGGCGCGCTGATCATCACGCGGTTCCTGCAGGCGCGGCAGGTGGATTACTGCGTCATCACGATCACGCCGCGTTTGATCGGGGGGATTCGGGCGGTCGATGGCTTGCAACTGCAGAGCTGCGCCGAAGCGTTCGGCATCGTCGACTGCCGTTATCAGGCGCTCGGTTCGGACGTGATCGCGTTCGGCCGATTCGGTGGCATCGCATGAAAGCGCGGGCGGTCGAACATGTCGGGCCGCAGCGCGTCGAATGGCGCGACGTCGACGTTCCGGAACCGCGGGCTGGCCAAGGGTTGATTCAGGCGGAATGTTCGGCGATCAGTGCCGGCACCGAAGCGCTGATCTTCTGCGGCGCATTTCCAGCGCACCTCCCGCTGGACGCGACCCTGCCCGGCCTCGGCGGCCGTCTCGGCTATCCGCTCCGATACGGCTACGCGCTGACCGGCCGCATCGTTCGTACCGGCGCCGCCGCGGACGAGGCGTTGGTCGGTCGGCGGGTGTTCGTGTTCCATCCGCATCAGGACCGGGTTTGCGTCGATCTGGACGCTTGTTTGCCGGTGCCGGACACCGTGTCGAGTCGGGCCGCGTGCTTTCTGGCCAACACCGAATCCGCCGTGAATCTCGTGATGGACGCCGCGCCGCGTCTCGGCGAGCGCTTCCTGGTGCTGGGACTGGGCGTCTTGGGTTTGCTGACGACGGCGATCCTCGCGCGCTTCCCGCTGTCCGAGCTGGCGGCGACCGACCCGCTGCCGCTGCGCCGGGAATGGGCCGAGCAGCTCGGCGCGAGCGCCGCGGAGACGCTGGAGCCGTTCGCAGCCGATGGCGATGCGGCCGGTGCCGGATTCGATGGCGTGATCGAGTTGTCCGGCAACGTGGCGGCACTGGATCAGGCGATCGCCGTCACCGGTTTCGGTGGCCGCATCGTGATCGGATCCTGGTACGGAACCAAGAACGGCGCGGTCGATTTGGGCGGCGTTTTTCATCGCCGCCGGTTAAAATTGGTGTCGAGCCAAGTCAGCACGCTGGCGCCGGAGCTGACGGCTCGCTGGAACAAGCGGCGCCGGCTGGCGCTGGCCTGGGAATGGGTTCGGCGTATTTCGCCCGAGCGCCTGATCACCCATGTGTTTCCACCGGAGCGTTGCCAGGAGGCATTCGAGCTGGCCGTCAACCCTGTTGCCGGAGCATTGCAAGTGATTTTTGAATATTGAATCCGGTAATCGACATGCACTCGCTGGCCATTTCACGGGACTTCATTGCCCAACACTACTTGATCGGCGGCGACTGGGGGGCCGAGAACCAGTTGCACAGCCACCATTATCGTGCCGAAATCCGGATCCAGGGCCCGAGCCTCGATCGCCACGGGTATCTGATCGACATCGTCGACCTGGAGCGCATCGTCGGCGAAGTGATCGCGCGTTACCGCGACCGGACGTTGAACGAGTTGCCGGAATTCGACGGCCTCAATCCCAGTATCGAACGGCTGGCCCGAGTTCTCTGGCGGCAACTGAGCGAGCGGCTGACGCTCGCGAGCCAGTCGCTGGCGGTCAGGGTCTGGGAAAACGACGACGACTGGGCGGGGTATGCGGAATGAGGCGGCAAGATCGAAATTCCATTCCGTTTCCCGATTATCTGGATGCCAAGTTCGCCCTGGACGAGCGCAGCCTGAATGAGCAGGTGCGCAGCGCCCTGTCCCAGCAGTTGCAGGGTCGGGTGCGGCTCAGTTGTCTGGATGTCGGCAGCGGGACCGGAGCCATGGTCCGGCGCTTGCTACGCTGGTGTAGCGTTCCGGAGCTGTTGATTACCGTGCTGGACTGCAATCGGGACATGTTGGAGACCGCCCGTCGTCGCATCGTCGGGGAGTTGCAGCAACTGCGCCTGGCGGTCGACGAGAACGGCCCCGCAGTGCGCGGAGAATCGATCGGGCGATCGGTCGTGGTCGACTTCGTCGCCTGCAGGGTGTCGGAGTTCAGTCCGCCCGCTTTCCGCTACGATCTGATCACTGCGCATTCCTTCATGGATCTGGTTACGGTCGAAGCGACGTTGCAGAGCTTCGAGCAGTGGCTGTTGCCGGGCGGGCTGCTGTATGCGACCTTGAATTATGACGGGATGACGTCGCTGTTCCCGCCGTTCGAGGACGGCCTGTTCGAATCTCGGCTGATGGCGGCCTACGATGCGTCGATGGACGACCGCCGGGTGGAGGGTCTGGCGACCGGCGGATCGCGGTCCGGTTCGCGTCTGGTCGCTGCGCTGTATCGGCGCCAGTGGGAAGTCCTGGCCTACGGTACTTCCGATTGGAATTTGACGCCCGCGGCCGGAAAGTACCGAGATCGGGACAAGGTCTGCATTCAGGCAATGCTGGAGTTCATTCGGCTGGAGGCCGAACGCTCGTCACTGGATCAGGAAGGTGCCTGTCGCTGGAGCACGGACCGCGCGCAGCAACTCGGAGCCGATCGCCTCGGCTTGATCGTCCACCAACTCGACGTTCTGGCCGCAAAGAACTCCTGAGCCGAACGCGGCTCCGCACCCGCCAGGGACCGTGTCGAGCGAGATTGCCGTGACCCCGGCGAAGGGGGTCACGGTGGGCGTGAAGCTTGCGGATGGCGGCGATTCGCCGGCTGCCGTCGGCTACCCGAGAGGGGTGATTCGGATCGCCCGGGTGGGACAATATTTCTCCGCGGCTCTGGCCTTGCCGAGCAGGGCGCGATCCGGATGTGGTTCCAGCACCGTCAAACGGCCCTGATCGTCGACCTGGAACAACTCGGGCGCTTCCGCGGCGCAGTTCGCGTGTCCTTTGCAGAGGTCCCAGTCGACACTGATGGCGAAGCCGGCGGCCTGCTCGCTTTGTTCTACCCGCGCGGCGGTTCCGGCGGGAGACGGAACCGCCTGCAGGTGTTGACGTCGTCGGTACCGGATCGGGCAAGGCGACTTCGGAGCAACGATCATCTGCCGATAGTCATCCTGGTATTCCTGCGGCGCGTTCACCAACTCAAACTGGTAACGCTGCAGCATCACGCAAATGATGGCCTTGATCTGAAACAGCGCGAACGCGTTACCGGAGCACTTGTGGCGGCCGCCGCCGAATGCCTGCCAGCCGAACAGGTCCTTGTCCTCTGCGCGTTCCGGGGTATAGCGGTCGGGATCGAACAGTTCGGGATTCGGAAACAGTTCCGGGATGCGGTGGGTCACCGAAGGGGCGGCGCAGACAAACTTGCCGGCTTCGATCTTGAAGTCCTTGACATAGAAGTCCTTCATCACTTTGCGCAGCAGCAGGATCAGCGGCGGGTGCAACCGCAGCACTTCCTTGATGACGTTCTCCAGCCGGGGCAGTTGCCGCAGCGCTTCGAACGTCACCGGACCGTTGGCGCCGAACACCCGATCAACTTCGTCCCGCACCGCACGCAAATGTTCGGGATGCCGCAACAACTCGATCAACACCCAAGCGGTGGTCCCGGAACTGGTGTGATGTCCCGCAAAGATGGTGGCGATCAACATGCCGGTGATGTCATGCGGAGTCAGCCGGGTACCGTCCTCGTAGCGGGCGTCGATCAACATCTGGAACACGTTGGTGCTCTGCTGCTGCTGACGGGCCCGCTTCTGCATGATCTCGGTGACCAGTTGCTGCAGCCGAGCGCGGGCCCTGTCCCGTCGCCGGAACACCGGCAAAGGCAGGTACGGGAACACGTAGGCGATCGGTTGGATGCCGCGCTCCAAATCGTGGTAGATCGCCGCGAACTCAGCGTTCAATTCGTGCCGGAATTCGCGGCCGAGCAGGCAGTGGCTCGACGTGTAGATGGTCAGTTCCTTGGTGAACTCGAGCAGGTCGATCTGGCCCGACTCGCCCCAGCCGCGGATCATGCCCTCGACTTCCTGCACGATGGTGTCCGAATAGGTCCGCATCGGCTTGTCGCGTAACGCCGGCATCAGCATCTGCAACTGCTCGTTGCGCTTTTTCAGCGGTGCATCGAACACCACGCCATGGCCGAAGATGGGGGTCATCATCTTGTAGGCCGGTCCCTGGTCCAGCACCTCGTCCGGCGCCCGATAGAATGCTTCGCTGGCGGTGCTGCCGGTCAGCAACACCATATGCTGGTGGAACATTTTGAATTCGGCCACATCACCGAACCGGCGTCGCAGTTCCATCATGAAGGCATGCGGATTCTTGCCGAAGCGAAGGATGTGGCCGGCAACCGGGAGACTACCGGGCATCATCGGCGGTTGATTGAAGGTTGGAGCTGTCATGGTCGGAGGGTTGCTGATGGAGGATGGAAATGGCGTTGCAGGTCGTGTTTCACGATACCGGAGCACGGATTGCGCACCGGTCGGCAGACACGCAGATCGCAACGGGGATGTGCGGCAGCGCCGAAGCGGCAAAGGATACCGAGTGTCGGGGTCGCGGGGGAAGCGTTGCAGACGTCGCGCCGGAACGAGCGCCTTTGCCGGAGCCAATTCGGCTGCCTGCGGCACAGGATCGCAATCGGTCGGCCGGCATTCCGGAGCAAGCGCGAACAGCGTACACTGCATCGCGCGAAATGCGGACAACACGGTCTGCATGCAATGACGAGACGACACTCGAACCCTCAAGGATTTCAACATGTCTGCATACCCTCGTTCGGAACTGGAAACCATGGTTCAGCGCTGGCTGGAAGCGAATCGTCACTCGGAACGGGAGGGCGACTGGATCAAGAATCTCGGAGCGATGTACACGCAGGACGCCGAATACAGTTGGAACATGGGTCCCAATCGGGAGTTCATCGCGCGCGGGCGTCAACAGATCGAGGACTGGGCGCTGGGGTTCCACATGCAGGGCTTCGAACACTGGAGCTATCCGTACGACCGGGTCCTGATCGACGAGCAACAGGGAGAAGTGATCGGTATCTGGCGTCAGGTCGCCCCGGCTAGGCGCGGCGATGGCAGTCCCTATGAGGTGGCCGGTGTCGGGGGCTCCTGGTTTCGCTACGGCGGAAACTTTCAGTGGTGCTGGCAGCGCGATTTCTTCGATCTCGGCAATGTCAAGGCGCTATTCATGGAGTTGGCCGCCGACGGCAAGCTGGATCAACCGGTGAAGCGGAAGATCAGTCGGCTGGCGTGGGGGCGCTCACTTCCGGGCGTCAACCCCATCCGTCCGGACCCGGGTTGGGGCAAGAAATTGAAGAGCCTATTCGCGATGGCCAGGATCGTGGCTCTGGGGCGGTGAACGGCCCTCGGCATTTCAGAACGGTGGATTTGTTGCCAAATGTAGACGGATCATCGGTTTTCCCGCAAAATAGCAACACGGAGACAATGATGGCGGCGACATAGAGTGCTCATGTATTTGAAACGTGATCCGATGCACACGGACCGAAGTCACCGGCTATTTCGGCGCTCGTGCGTCGCGGTCGCGTCGCCGGCGGTGGCCCGGCCTTTCCTTTCTGCCGCCCTCCGCGAGTTCCCGCCGAATGCTGCCGCCGCTGGCGTGCCGTACATCGGGCAGAGTCAGGGGGCGACGTGACATCGCTGGCAGCGCGCCCATCCGGCTTGCACGAAGCCTCCGATTCGGTGACGGCCGACCCGCGGGAGGTCGCGGCTGCCGCCGAGCGAGCCGCCGGTCGTCTGTTCGAACTGCAGGCAGCGAACGGCGACTGGGAAGGGGAAATGGTATGGTGCACGATGATTCTGGCGCAGGCTGTCATCGTTCGCACCGTGGTCGGTCGGCCGTATTCCCAGGTTGAACAGGCCGAGATCGTTAAATATTTCGCCTACTACCAGTGCGACGACGGCTCGTGGGGCATGCATCCCGAGTCACGCGGTTACGTGTTTTTCACGACGCTTGCCTACGTGGCGCTCCGGCTGTTGGGGCTGGCGCCGGAGCATCCGATGCTGGCCAAAGCCCGCGGATGGCTGCATGCGGCTCCCGGCGGAGTGAAGAGTATCCCGAGTTGGGGAAAGTTTTGGCTATCGCTGTTGGGTCTGTATGAGCGCGAGGGGTTGAACGCGATTCCTCCGGAGATTTTTCTGTTGCCGGAATGGCTACCGTTCCATCCGCGGCGCTTCTATTGTCACACCCGACAGATCTACCTCGGTATCGCATACCTGTACGGTATCCGCTTCGTTGCCAATCTGCCGGATGCGCTGCGCGAAGCGTTGCGTCGCGAGCTGTATCCGGAGCCCTATGAGACCATCGATTTCCGCTCGCTGCGGCATGCGATCGCGCCGTCCGATCTGTACGTTCCGATCACTCCGGTTCTGCGTGGGGTCTACAACCTGCTCGGTCTCTACGAGCGCTGGCATCTTGGGGGACTGCGGGAAAAGGCGCTGGCTCGATGCTTTGCTCGTATTCTGTACGAGCAGCGCAGTTCGCGCTATCAGGGAATCTCTCCAGTCAGCAGCTTGCTGAATTGCCTGGCCATTTTCGCCTGCGATCCGGCGCATCCGGAGTTGGCTCCCAGCCTTGACGGAGTGGAGGCCTGGCGTTGGCAGGACCGGACCGAAGGAATTCGGTATGTCGGCGCCCGCTCGAATTCCTGGGACACGGCGTTTGCGATCCAGGCCCTGATGGCGGGGCCGTCACGCTCGGAGCAGACCGCGGATGCGTTGCACAGGGCGCACGGGTTTCTGGATCGGGCGCAGATGATCGAGGAACTGCCCGAATATCGGGCATACTGGCGTGATCCGGCCCTGGGCGGCTGGTGTTTCTCCGACGGGCAGCATCGCTGGCCGGTCAGTGATTGTGCTGCCGAGGCACTGAGCGCCTTGTTGTCCCTTTACGAAAGTTCGGCGACGGGAATCCAGGAGCGGCTCTCGCGCGAGCGTCTCCGACAGGCGGCACAGTTCATTTTGTCGCGGCAGAACGCGGACGGCGGGTTCGGGACCTATGAGCGCCGACGGGGTGGTGCCCTGCTGGAAGCAATCAATCCGTCCGAAATGTACGGTCAATGCATGACCGAACTGTCGTATCTGGAGTGCACCAGTTCGTCTCTCGCCGCACTCGCGCATTACCGAAGGCACGACCCGGAATTCTCGCCGGAAGAGATGGACCGGGCGATGCAGAAAGCGATCCGGCTGCTGCGGCGAAGCCAGCAGCCTGACGGTTCTTATCCCGGATTCTGGGGCATCAACTATACCTACGCGATTTTTCACGTCACCAAGGGACAGCGGACGGCCGGTATCGCGGCCGAGGAACCGAGTCTCCAGGCGTCGGCGAGGTGGCTGCTCGAAAAGCAGCATGTGGACGGCGGCTGGGGGGAGCACTATTCGAGTTTCCTTGAGGGGCGCTTCGTCGACCATCCGGAAAGCCAGGCCGTGATGACGAGCTGGGCGCTGCTGGCCTTGCTCGAGATTCTGCCGCCGGATCATCCGGCGATACAGCGTGGAATCGCCTGGCTGGTTACACGACAGCGCGTCGAGGGCGGTTGGCCGCGCGAGGCCGTCAACGGCGTCTTCTTCGGTGCCGCGATGCTGAATTACCGCCTCTATCCCTTCTATTTCCCGCTGTGGGCACTCAATCGGTATGTCGGGTTGAACATGCAGAGCGCGTGATTCGCCGGGTCGGCGCCGCCCCGCCGTTGGTTCCCTGCTGCGGTGGCTCGAATTGGTTTCAGTACGCTGGTGCGGTCGGACGCGGCCGTCTTTGTTGGATTTTGGAAAGGCAGTATGCAAATGAGTATCCCTGATTTCGAGGATCTGGATGTCCTGATTGCCGGTGGCGGTGTCGCCGGTTCGGCGACCGCGGCGGCGCTGTCCCAGTTGGGACTGAAGGTGCTGATCATCGAGCCGGACCCCGATCATGGCCGCCGCCTGGCCGGTGAATTGATACATCCGCCGGGCATCGACGGCTTGTGTGAACTCGGCCTGTTGGCAGAGGACTCGGCACCGGGCAAGACGGTGAAAGGGTTCGCGATCTTCCCGTTCAAGAAGGAGCAGGGGACGGATTCCGTGCTGCTGCCGTATGGCGAGATGGAGGGTCGCGTGCGCTCCGGTATCGCGATCGAGCACCGTGTGCTGAAGGATCATTTGCTGGACGCGGTGAAGGACTTCCCCGGAGTGCAGGTCTGGCTCGGTGCACGGGTCGTCGAGATGGAACTCGGGGAGGACCAGTCCTACACTGCGGTGGTCCGCCGGGGTGACGAGCAGTTCCGGGTTCAGACACGTTTGATCGTGGGTGCCGACGGTCCGATGTCACAGTTGCGCAAGATGGTCGGAATCGCCCATGCCACGCAGCGCTACTCCGGAATGATGGGCCTCGAGGTCGACGACACGCATCTGCCGCATCCCGGTTACGGCAACATTTTCCTGAATCCGGCCGGGGTATCCTATGC
The DNA here is from genome assembly GCA_964644665.1 of uncultured Methylococcaceae bacterium. Classification (GTDB taxonomy): domain Bacteria; phylum Pseudomonadota; class Gammaproteobacteria; order Methylococcales; family Methylococcaceae; genus Methylotetracoccus. The sequence goes on along the minus strand of CAZXXC010000017.1, from coordinate 3,104 downwards.
CTACGGCATCGGGGACGGCCGCGCCCGGGTGATGTTCGAAGTGCTGCGCGGCGATGATGCCAGGGAATCCATCGGTTCCCATCTCAGCCTGTTTCCGGAGGCCTTTCGCGACGATATCGAAGCGGTGCTGGCCGTGGACAAGCCGCTGGCGGCCGCGAATTACTGCATCATTCCGGAAGCGAGTGTCAAGGCGAACGTGGCGCTGGTCGGTGACGCCCGCGGCTGCTGCCATCCGCTGACCGCGTCCGGGATCACTGCCGCGGTGAAGGATGCGTTGATCCTGCGCGATGCGCTGCGCGACGCCCATCTCCGTTTTCCGGCGGCGCTGCGGCGCTACTCCTTGCTCTGTGGGCGATTGCAACTGACGCGTCGCACGCTTGCCGAGGAGTTGCGTGAAGCTTTCCTGGCTCAGACGCCTGAGGCCTCGCTGCTGAACCAGTGCATCTTTTCGTACTGGCGGAACAACCCGAACGGCCGGGTTCACTCGATGGCCCTGTTGTCGACGCTGGACAGCAGCATCTTCTCGCTGGCGAAGCAATACGCTCTGGTGGCACTGGAGGCATTCCGGCTGGCACCGCAGTGGTTCCGGAACAAGTCCGTTGGCGCGTGGCACAAGGGCGTGCTGTGGCTGTTGTACAAGAGCCTGTCGTTCCAGCATGCAGCGCTGAGCCACCGCTTGAAGGAATTCAAGGCGCTGGCCGGGTAATCTCCGGCCGCCGTGCGCTGGTGATGATCGGCGCGGATTGCGCCGTCGATCCGGTCAGAGCAGGGAGTCCAACCAGGCGGACCAGAATCCCCGTGCGGCGGTTTCCAGACGCGGCGCCTTCAGTCGACTCTCCGCCCGCAGCCGGGACACGTTCAGGTCGCATTGCGCGGCAATCTCGCACGCGTGCCCGATGTACCAGCGCTCCAGGCCGGACGTCGTGACTTCCGGATGGAACTGGAGCGCCAGTGCGTGCCGGCCTTTGGCGAAGGCCTGGTTCGGATAGCGCGTGCTCGCGGCGAGATGGGCCGTACCCGGCGGTAGCTCGAAAGTGTCGCCGTGCCAGTGCAATACCTCGATGTCGTCGGCAAACAAGGGTTGTAGATAGGCAAACTCTGCGGCCTGCGCACCGGGCAGCAATCCGCTCCAGCCGATTTCCTTTCCGTTCTGCCCCGGGTAGACGCGGGCGCCGAGCGCTGCGGCCATCAACTGTGCGCCGAGACAGATGCCGAGGGTCGGCTTTTCAGCGTCGAGCCGGCGTCGGAGCAGACCGATTTCATCCCGCAGGAACGGATAGTCGGATTGTTCGTACACGCCGATCGGTCCGCCCAGCACGATCACCAGTTCGGGAGCCAGGGGGTCGATTGCACTCAGATCGTGCCAGCCGGCTTCACGAAAATCCGGCGTGAATCCCGAGTCGCGCAGTACCGGTTCGAGCGTGCCGAGATCTTCGAAAGGTACATGGCGGATGACCAGTGCGTTTTTCATGGGTACTCACTCAATCGGCGGGTGTCGGACTCGGGTCGGGTAAACGTCGCTGGATCCGCTTCGGCTCGGCAGGAACTTCAATCGATGTCAGCCGAATGCAAAGGGATTGGTCAAGATGGTCGTAGTCCCGGAACGGATCGGTATTTTCCCCGCAAAATTTTTTCGAATTGTCGCTAAAGTTTTCGGCATTGCCGCCGAAACAGACAGAGTCTCGTCACTGTGTGGCGACTTGGGGTCCCCCCTGGGTCGCCATCTTTTTTGTCTCCCTCTTTTCAAGCTCCGGATTCTGCGGTCTTTCGCGGTCCGTCGCTGAGCGGCTGGGTGCGACTGCGTTCGGTGTCGGACAGGATGGTCTTTAGCCCGGAGGCGAGATCGGGATGACGCAATGGAACCCGCAGTTCGGACAGCATCCGGCGGTTGTCCAGGCGTTTCGATTCATCGAGAAAGGACAGCATGCCGGGGCTCAGCCGCTTGCGGGCTTCGTCCATCGAGATGGCCGGTGGTCGGGGCAGTTCGAGTGCATCGGCAATCTGATAGAAGTAGTCGGTCATCGTGCTGGGATGGCCATCGCTGACGTTGTAGGCCTGCCCGGACCGGCCCCGCCTTGCTGCCGCCAGGCAGGCCGCCGCGAGATCGTCCGCGTGGATCCGGTTGCTGAAAGGCGATTCTTCCTCTCGAAGCACGGGTACACCCCGGCTGATCCGGTCCACCGGCAGACGGCCTGGGCCGTAGATTCCCGGCACCCTCAGTAGCACGAAAGCGATGTCGCGGGCCAGGCACCAGTCTCGGATCAAGTTTTCGGCAGCCAGTCTTCTGCGGGCACGATCGCTGCGAGGGTTCAATGGCCGATCCTCCGCCACCCACTCTCCCTGACAATCCCCATAGACGCCGCTGGTACTGATGTAAACGATGCGGCCGGGGAACTGTGCAGGATGCAACGAATCCAAAAACGCTGAGAGACGGGGGTCAGTCTGTCCGGTCGGCGGCGGCGGGGCGAAATAGTAGAGCACTTCCGGCCGAAGGGGATGGTCGTGGAGCGAGCCGGGTTGATCGAGGTCACCCCGCACGATTTCGAACCCCTGGTTGGAGAGGGCGACCGCGTTGGCATCGGATCGCACCAGGGCAGCCACCGCGCGGCCTGCTTCCAACTCGAGGCGACCCACGCGGAGCCCGACGTCACCGCAGCCGACGATATAGACCAAAGCTTGGGTATCCGAATTCATCGTGAACCTTTGGGGGTATGGTTGGTTCGAATGTGTTGCTGTGCGGTGATTCGTACCGGCGGTCTGTTTCTGGAAACAAATTATGAATTTGGTTGCTAATTGTCAACCATTTGTCGCATGTCTATCCTACCTTCGAATGATTTTGGCTCCCTCCTCTTTGGGCCGGCAGCAGTGCCGGCATTTTTTTGCCCGCAGCACGTCCGGACTTTCCGGCAGTGGCGGGCGATGAGGGATCAGACCGCTCCGCGGCTCGATCCAGCAGATCGTGCAAACCTATGTTATTTTATCGCCCGGGACGCAACCGGACAGCGATTGCTCCCCTTACGCGCCCGTAGCTCAGTTGGATAGAGTATCTGGCTTCGAACCAGGTGGTCGGGGGTTCGAGTCCCTCCGGGCGCGCCACTTCAGAT
>CAZXXC010000016.1:0-52264 GCA_964644665.1 uncultured Methylococcaceae bacterium | reverse complement strand
CCGCCGAGGACGCGGTGTCGATGATCGTCAACGGCTTCTGCAAACAGGTCTTTCGCGAATTGCCGATGGAGTTCGCGGTGGAAGCACAGGCCTTGCTCGGCATCAGTCTGGAAGGCAGCGTCGGCTGAACCGCACGATCCCCATCTTCACCCAGAGAGTTCCCAACGATGCTGACCATCAACGACCTGCACGTTCAAGTCGACGACAAACCGATCCTCCGCGGCATCAGCCTGAACGTCAAGGCTGGCGAAATCCATGCCATCATGGGTCCGAACGGCTCCGGCAAGAGCACGCTATCGCATGTGTTGGCGGGCCGGCCCGGCTACGAAGTGACGGCCGGCACGGTGGACTACCGTGGCCGGAACCTGCTCGAGATGCCACCCGAAGAGCGAGCACGCGAGGGCGTGTTTCTGGCATTTCAATACCCGGTGGAAATTCCCGGCGTCACCAACGTCTATCTGTTGAAAGCCGCCCTGAATGCGTTGCGCAAGCACCGCGGTGACAGCGAAGTCGACGCCATGGATTTCCTGAAACTGGTCAAGCAGAAGATCAGGAGCCTCGACCTGGACGAGCAGTTCCTGTACCGAGGGGTCAACGAAGGCTTCTCCGGAGGCGAGAAGAAGCGCAACGAGATTCTGCAAATGGCGATCCTGGAGCCGCGGCTGTGCATACTCGACGAGACGGACTCCGGTCTGGATATCGATGCATTGAAAATCGTGGCCGACGGCGTCAACGGACTACGTTCGACCGAGCGTTCGTTCATCCTCGTGACCCACTACCAAAGACTCTTGGATTACATCAGACCCGACTTCGTACACGTGCTGGCGCATGGGCGCATCGTGAAATCCGGCGGAGCGGATCTCGCGCTGGAATTGGAGAGAAAAGGCTACGGTTGGATCGAACAGGATCTGGCGGCGGTGGCTTGACATGAACGCGCTATCCCACCCTCAGGTTTTCGAGCAGTTTCAGTCGATTGCGACGACCCTGCCCGGTGCCGGATTGCCATGGCTGTCGTCGCTACGGCAGGCCGCATTGGCGCGGTTCGACGCGACCGGCTTCCCGACCCCTCGGGAAGAAGACTGGAAATACACCAATGTGGCGCCGATCGAGAGGAAGCGTTTCGTGGCGGCCGCCCCGCCGATCGACGGCACCTCTATCGACGCTGACCTGTTGGCTCGTTTCCGGCTGGATGACGCCTGGACGATGGTGATCGTCGACGGGCGCTGGATTCCGGAATACTCTGACCTGGACGGTGTCGCTCCGGAGCTCATGATCGCGCCGATCAGCCGCGTATTGGAGACCGATCCGGACCTGGTTGAGCGGCTTCTGGGCCGCACTGTGGAAAACGAGCGGCACGGCTTCATCGCATTCAATAACGCGTTCTTCAGCGACGGACTGCTGATCCGTGTCCCGCCGGGGCTGCGGCTCGCGAAACCGGTGCAACTGATCCATTTGGCAACGGGCTCCGATCATTCGGCACATCTGCGCAATCTGGTCGTGCTCGAACGCGGCGCCGAAGCGCGGCTGGTGGAGACTTTCGTCGGCGATCCGGGAAGCGGCGGGCTCAGCACTGCGATTAGCGAGGTCCTGGTGGAGGCGGATGCGTCGCTCGCGGCCTACTCGGTACAGCACCATCCGGAGCGGAATTACCATTTCGGCGGCTTTTACGCGTCGGTCGGTCGCGGCGCCCATGTCCATCACACCAATCTGTCGCTGAGCGGATTACTGACGCGAAACGATATCCACATCGCGTTGGCGGAAGGGTCCGAGTGTGAGTTGGACGGACTGTTCCTTGGTCGTCAGCGCCAGCACGTCGACACCCACACGTTGATCCATCATCGCGCTCCGCACGCGGGCAGCCGCGAGGACTATCGCGGCATCCTGGCCGACCGATCCCGCGGCGTGTTTCACGGACGCATCATCGTGCATCCCGGTGCACTGCAAACCGACGCCCGGATGAATAACCGGAATCTGCTGCTGTCGCCGGATGCCGAGATCGACAGCAAACCGCAGCTCGAGATACACGCCGACGACGTCAAGTGTGCCCACGGCGTCGCGATCGGCCAACTCGACGAGAAGTCGGTGTTCTACTTGCAATCCCGCGGCATCGATGCCGAAACGGCGCGTAACATGCTGACATTTGCATTCGCCAATGCGGTGGTCGACAAGATCGACCTTCCGTCGGTGCAAAATCTCGCGCGGCAAGAACTGATGACCTTGTTTCCGCAAGCCGGAATCCGGAGGGATTGGCTATGAAAACCGCCACGATCCACAACCTGCATCGGCCGGCTCTCGACGAGTTGATCGACACCGCAAGGATTCGTGCCGATTTCCCGATCCTGAATCAGACGATTCACGGCAAGCCGCTGGTTTACCTGGACAACGCAGCGACCACGCAGAAGCCGCGAGCGGTGATCGACAGTATTCGCGACGTTTACGAACACCACTATTCGAACGTGCACCGCGGCGTACATACGCTGAGCCAACGCTCGACCGAGCTGTTCGAAAGCGCCCGCAACAAGGTTCGCAGTTTCGTGAATGCCCGGCATGCGCACGAGATCATCTTCGTTCGCGGCACGACAGAAGCAATCAACCTGGTCGCGCAGAGCTACGGCCGCGCGAACGTCGGCTCAGGCGACGAGATCCTGATCACCGCGATGGAACATCACTCCAACATCGTGCCGTGGCAGATGCTGTGCGAACAGACCGGGGCGGCGCTGAAAGTCGTGCCGATACAGCGGACCGGCGAACTGGACGTGGAGGCGTTTGGAGACTTGCTGAACGCAAGGACCAAGCTGGTCGCCGTCGTGCACATGTCGAATGCTCTCGGTACGATCAATCCGGTCAAGGCGCTCGTCGACGCCGCACATCGGCAAGGCGTTCCGGTGCTGATCGACGGCGCCCAGGCGGTGCCGCATCTGCGGGTCGACGTGCAGGCTCTGGACTGCGATTTTTATGCATTTTCGGGCCACAAGCTGTACGGGCCTTCCGGCATCGGCGTACTGTACGGCAAGGAGTCCCTGCTGAATGCGATGCCGCCGTATCAGGGCGGCGGTGACATGATCCGGCAGGTCCGGTTCGACAAGACCGAATTCAATGTGCTGCCTTACAAATTCGAGGCCGGCACGCCGAGCATTGCGGATGCGATCGGCTTGGGTGCCGCGGTCGACTACATCGAATCCGTCGGCATGGACACCATCGCCGAGTACGAGCGCCGGCTGCTGGCCTACGCGACCGAACGGGCTTTGGAAATTCCAGGGCTCACGCTGATCGGCACCGCCCGGGACAAGGGTGCCATCCTGTCGTTCACTCTCGGACGCATCCACCCGCACGATATCGGCACAATCCTCGACCATCTCGGCATTGCGATCCGCGCCGGTCACCACTGTGCGATGCCGGTCATGGACTTCTATGGTGTCGCAGCGACCGCCCGCGCCTCGTTCGGACTGTACAATACGCATCAGGAAATCGACGTGCTGATGGACGGCATCCGACAAGTCATCGAGGTATTCGGCTGATGCTGGACGAGATCCGCGATCTCTACCAGGAAGTGGTCTTCGACCATAACCGCAACCCGCGCAACTTCCGGGTCATGGAGGATTTCACGCGCAAGATCGACGGCTACAATCCGTTGTGCGGCGACCGTATCACGTTGTATGTCCGATTGAAGGATGGCGTGATCGACGATGTGAGCTTTCAGGGCCAGGGCTGCGCGATTTCCACCGCATCCGCGTCGCTGATGACCGAGGTCGTGCGCGGACTGACCGAAGAGGATGCTCACCACCTGTTTCAGACCTTTCACCAGATCACGACCGGCCAGGATCACGAGATTCAACTGGAAGAACTCGGCAAACTGGCCGTTTTGGCCGGTGTTCGCGCATACCCGGCCCGCGTCAAGTGCGCTACACTGGCCTGGCATTCGTTGGAAGCGGCTCTGCAGGATGACGTAGCGACGGCGGTCAGCACCGAATAATCAGCAGCCATGAGCGATTGGATCGACGTCGCGCCGAACGAGCATATCGGCCCCGGCGAACACGCGGTCGTCGATGTCGACGGCACCGATGTCGCCGTGTTCAACATCGACGGCGAGTTCTACGCGATCGAGGATGTCTGTACCCATGACGGCGCCGAGATTGCCAGCGGAACGCTCGACGGCAGCGAGATCGTCTGTCCGCGCCACGGCGCGCGCTTCTGCGTGAAGACCGGCAAGGTGCTGAAGGCACCGGCTTACACGGATCTGGTTTCATTTCCGGTCCGCATCGAAAGCGGCATCGTACAAGTACGGGATCCGCGCTGGGACTGACACCAGCCCTTTTCGCCCTTTCACGGCCCCCGGTGTAAACTCCTGAGTTGCGCATTTGCAGCCGACTTCCATGATGACCGTTCCCGACCGATCCGCCGCCGCGAGAGTCACCCCGCTTCTCGAGTTGCACCGTGAACTGGGCGCGAAAATCGTGCTGTTTGCCGGCTATGCGATGCCGCTGCACTACGCGCCCGGCATCCTGCGGGAGCACCTGCACACGCGATCGCATGCCGGATTGTTCGATGTTTCACATATGGGCCAGTTCCGGCTCAGTGGGCGAATCGACGCTGTCGAGCGACTGTGCCCGCTCGCCGTCGCGGCGCTCCGGCCGGGACAGCAAAGGTACACGCTACTCACCAACGAGACCGGAGGGGTACTGGATGACCTAATGGTCAGCCGCATCGGTGACACGCTGTTTCTGGTCGTCAATGCAGCAACCAAGCAAGCGGACACGGCACACCTCCACCAGCACCTCAGCGCCGAGTGCACCATCGAGGAGTTCACCGACCGCGCATTGCTGGCGCTGCAAGGGCCTGCGGCCTCCGGAGTACTGTCAAGGCTCGCTCCCGGCGTTGCTGGCCTGGTATTCATGACCGGCGGCTGGTTTAATCTCATCGGTGCCGACTGTTACGTGACCCGATCCGGCTATACCGGCGAAGACGGCTTCGAGATTTCCGTACCGAGCACAGCGGCGGAAGCACTGGCCCGCGCTCTGCTGGAATCTCCCGAAGTCTCCCCGGTGGGCTTGGGCGCGCGCGATTCCCTACGCCTCGAAGCCGGGATGTGCCTGTACGGGCATGAACTCACACCGAGCATCACAGCGGTCGAAGCCGGACTCAGCTGGGCGATCGCCAAGTCTCGGCGCGGAGATCCGAACGGCTTCTTGGGCGCCGCGGTGATCCTCGAGCAGCTCCGCGATGGGCCGAAGCAGTGCCGAGTCGGCTTGATGCCCGAAGGCAAAGCCCCGGTCCGCGACGGCGCCGAACTGTATGCGGCCACCGGCGCGCTGGTCGGCCACGTCACCAGCGGCGGCTTCAGCCCCAGTCTGAACCGCCCGATCGCGATGGGCTACGTTACCGCGGCGTCAGCAATGGTGGGGACAGCGCTGACCGCAATCGTGCGCGGAAAGCCGGTGCAGTTGCGGGTGGTGCCCCTGCCGTTCGTCGCACCGCGCTACTACCGCGGTTGAATGGTTCGCCCTGCGGCGACCCACATCGGACACCAGCGGCAGACACCTGGAATGAGCCAAGGCCGGGCGTACACCGCCGCGGCCTTGGCGGCAACCGAAAAATGGCAGGAGAGCATCTGCGGGCCTGATCAAGAGTGTCATTGGCAACATCGACCAGGTCGTTTCTGTCCTGGTGATTTCCGCCACAGCGATGCGCTCCGATTGCCGCATGTGACGGGGGACCAGGGTTTCGGCCTACAACTTGCTCGCTACGCCGGATTCACCGGAACCTCGGCACTGGGCTGCGGAGCTTCCGCCACACAAAACGCGAACCTCCATTCGACCCGAGCGAAGAAACGATTGGTTGCAGGCGCTGCGCGCGGATGTCGCCCGCCGAAACGCTCAGCATCACCACACATCAGGAACACCGATGTCCGACCACCACCCCTCCGTTACCGATCTCGAACAACACGGCGATTTCATCGGCCGACATATCGGACCGGATGCTGATCAGATCGCCGACATGCTGCGGCTGCTCGGCGTGCAGTCGCTCGACGCCCTGGTCGACAAGACAGTACCCGCTACCATCCGGACCGCAATGCCGGAGTTACCGATGCCGCCGAAGAACGAGCGGCTGACCGTCGGCGCGCTGCGCGATCTGCGTGAGCGCAACCGCGTCTTTATCTCGATGATCGGCATGGGCTATTACGGCACCGTGATGCCGGCGGTGATCAAACGGAACGTACTGGAGAACCCGGGCTGGTACACGGCCTACACCCCTTACCAAGCCGAAGTCAGCCAGGGGCGCCTGGAAGCGTTGTTGAACTACCAACAGATGGTCATCGACTTGACCGCTATGGAGATCGCGAATGCATCCCTGTTGGATGAGGCGACCGCGGCTGCAGAAGCGATGGCGATGGCAAGGCGCGTCGGCAAGCATGCGGGCGAGGTGTTCTTCGTCGATCGGGACTGCCACCCGCAGACGATCGCCGTCCTCCGTACCCGCGCAAAGCCGTTGGGCATCGCAATCAATGTGGGCGATCCCTACCAGGATTTCGACGCCGCCCGCGCTTTCGGGGTACTGGTGCAATATCCGGGATCGAGCGGCCAGCTTCGCGATATTCGGCCGATCGCAGAGACCGCACACCAACACCAGTCGCTACTGTGCGTGGCGACCGACCTGCTGGCATTGACGTTGATCGAACCGCCCGGCGAACTGGGCGCCGACATCGTGCTCGGCAGTTCCCAGCGCTTCGGAGTACCGATGGGATACGGCGGCCCACACGCCGCATTCTTCGCGACCCGAGATGCCTACAAGCGGTCGATGCCGGGCCGGATCATTGGTGTCTCGGTCGATCGACTCGGCCAGCCGGCACTCCGCATGGCACTGCAAACGCGGGAACAGCACATCCGTCGCGAGAAAGCCACCAGCAACATCTGCACGGCGGAAGTGCTCCCGGCCCTACTGGCGGCATTTTATGCGGTTTACCACGGGCCGATGCGCCTGAAAACGATCGCCGAACGGGTACACCGGATGACGGCGCTCATGGCCGAAGGTTTGCGGCGACTCGGATTCAAGGTCGAGACCACGGCATTCTTCGACACGGTCACGATCCACGTACCCGGACAAGCCCACCGCATTGCAGCACGGGCACGAGAAGCACGGATCAATCTGCGCATGGCCGATGCCGACCATCTCGGCATCGCGTTTGACGAAACGACGCAACAGCATGACCTGCTCGCGTTGTGGAAGGTATTCTCGACCCGCGCCGAACGCTGTCTAGACCTCTCGGCGCTCGATGCCGAAATCACCTCGGCGATCCCGGAATCGCTGCGCCGCCGCAGCCCTTACCTGCAGCATCCGGTTTTCAATCGGTATCACTCGGAAACCGAGATGTGCCGCTATGTGCGGCGGCTGGCGGCGCGGGACATCGCGCTCGACCGCGCGATGATTCCGCTCGGTTCATGCACGATGAAGTTGAATGCGACGACCGAGATGCTGCCGCTCTCATACCGCCAATTCGCGATGATGCATCCGTTTGCACCACTGGATCAGGCACAGGGGTATCAGCAGTTGTTCGAGGAACTCGAGGAAATGCTCTGCGCGATCACCGGTTTCGATGCCTTCTCGCTGCAGCCGAACGCCGGATCACAAGGGGAATTCGCCGGTCTGCTAGTGATCCGGAAGTATCACGAGACGCGAGGCGAGAGCCGTCGCGACATCTGCCTGATCCCGGCCTCGGCGCACGGCACCAATCCCGCCAGCGCGGCCATGGCCGGGCTCAACGTCGTGGTCGTCGCGTGCGATGCGGACGGCAATGTCGATGTCGCGGACCTGGCCGCCAAGGCGGCGCAGTACGCGGAACGCTTGGCGGCATTGATGATCACCTACCCTTCGACGCATGGCGTTTTCGAGGAGGCGATCATCGACATCTGCGAGATCGTGCACCGGCACGGCGGTCAGGTCTATATGGACGGCGCGAACCTGAACGCGCTGGTGGGCCTGTGTCAGCCGGCCCGGATCGGCGCTGACGTCTCACATATCAACTTGCACAAGACCTTCTGCATTCCACATGGTGGTGGCGGACCGGGCATGGGACCGATCGGCGTGAGGAGCCATCTCGCGCCATTCCTGCCCGACCACCCGGTCGTGTCCGGCGTCAACCCGGCCGCCGGCAGACGCGAAACGATCGGCACGGTGTCGGCGGCACCTTGGGGCTCCGCCAGCATCCTGCCGATCTCGTGGGCCTACATCTTGATGATGGGCGCCGAAGGACTGAAGCGGGCCACGCAAGTGGCCATCTTGAACGCCAACTACGTCGCCGCGCGCCTGGCGCCACACTATCCGATCCTGTACACGGGCAAGAATGGTATGGTTGCCCACGAGTCCATCATCGACCTGCGCCCCATCAAGGCGTCGTGCGGCATCACCGTGGACGACGTCGCCAAGCGTTTGGTGGATTACGGCTTCCATGCCCCGACGATGTCCTTTCCGGTACCGGATACCCTGATGATCGAGCCGACCGAGAGCGAGAACAAGCGGGAACTGGATCGCTTTTGTGATGCGATGATCGCGATCCGCCAGGAAATCGCCGAGGTGGAGCGGGGAGAAGCCGGGCGCGACAACAACCTGCTGCGGAATGCACCGCACACGCAGCGTTTGCTGATTGCCGAGAACTGGCACCAGCCCTATTCCAAGGAGAGGGCCTACTTCCCGCTCCGGTCACCGGATGTCGACAAGTATTGGCCGCCTGTGGGGCGGGTCGACAATCTACAGGGCGATCGGCATTTGATCTGCACCTGCCCGCCGATGTCGAACCACCAGCAATGACGTGTCAACCTGCAGCAAATCGAGGCAACCGAGCGTGGCAACACCGTTGGTACTAACTGTCATCGGCAAGGATCGCCCGGGACTGGTCGAGACCGTCTCACGAACGATCGCCGAGTATGAAGGAAACTGGCAGGACAGCCGAATGGCGCGTCTTGCCAACCGTTTCGCAGGTATTCTGCTGGTCAGCGTACCGGAAGCCAGGGCGATGGCCTTGACCGACGCACTGCTCGCCTTGAAGGCGGAAGGGCTGCATGTGGCCGTGGAAGCCGCAGCCGCGGAAGTGCCCGTCATCGACTATCGCGGCGCCAAGCTGGAAATCGTCGGACATGACCGCCAGGGCGTCATTCACGACATTGCGGAGTCGCTAGCCCGTCACCGCGTCAGCATCGACGACCTGGAAACCGAAATCACCAGTGCTTCCTGGTCCGGTGACTCCTTGTGCCACATCAAGGCCGAATTGCGGGTACCGCGCGACCTGGATCCGGCCCTGCTGCGGGCGGATCTCGAAAGCCTCGCCAACGAGTACATGGTGGAATTGTTACTGGATGATTCGCCGAGAACTTGATCGGGGCACCGGGCCGGTGCTGCAACGGCTTCGGCTGGTCGAGGCGCGCCATTTCGCTATCACTTTCACCGGTCGTGCATGTCGCTGAGTATCACTGACGACGGCTGGCTCCAAGGGGCGCGGCGCGGTGTCACCGTCAATTTCGACGAACGGCCGGATTGCCGTGACATCAGCTTGATCGTGATCCACTGCATCAGTTTGCCACCGGGCGAATTCGGGGGCCCATGGATCGATTCCCTATTCGCCAACGCTTTGGACCCGGGTGCCCACCCCTACTTCGCCGACGTTCATCACCTCCGTGTGTCCTGTCACCTGCTGATCCGTCGGACCGGGGAACTGGTGCAATACGTGCCCTTCGTCAAGCGGGCGTACCATGCGGGCGTCTCGTGCTTCGAGGGCCGCACGGCCTGCAACGACTTTTCCATCGGCATCGAGTTGGAGGGGACCGAAACCGTGCCGTACACGGATGCCCAGTATGACCTGTTGGCCAAAGTCGTGGTAGCGCTGCTCGATAGCTATCCCGGTCTTTCCCCGGAACGGATCACCGGCCACAGCGACATCGCCCCGCTTCGCAAGACGGATCCCGGGCCTTCATTCGATTGGGAGCGCCTTCTGGCAGCCGTTCTCGCCGCTCGACCCGGCGACTGAATGCACTCCTTTGCACGACCGAAGCGGCATCAAAGCAAACCGGCCAGCGCGCGCGGAAACCGGAGCGGGAACCGACGATGCACCTTGCGCCGAAAGGCTAGGTGGATGGTCACCAACAGTCATTCACGTTCGTCGCCGACCCCGTCTCGCCCTTCACACCCTTGTCCGTGATGCTCAACGTGCCGCAGTAAGTGTCCTTCGCCTGCGGACCGCTGGCGACCGGCGCGGCTTGGAGCGTGAATGTTTGAGCGCATGCTACGCCGGTCGGCCCACTTACAGTAAGGGTGTAATAACCTTCACGTGAGGCGGGGGAATCCGTTGCGGCACCGCCTCCGTCGACATACCCCAAGTCGCTCGTCTTCGTCGCGTAGCACTTGTTGTCGACGTAGAACTGCTCCTGCAGCGCGACCGCCTTCATCAGGGATTCGTGGGCATCCGACCGTCTGACCTTGATCATCGTCCGTATATAGCTCGGGTAGGCGATGCCGACCAGAATCGCGATGACCGCTGCCGTGATCATCACCTCGATCAGTGTGAATCCCGGCTGACGAGAGCGAGCGCTTTTCATGGCGTTCATTCCTGTTGATACCAGTAGATTTGCCACAGTGCCCGGCCTGGCAGCGAGTTGCGGAAGGCCTCGTTTGGTGCAAGATTCCCCGGCGTCACATAAACGTGGCCGTTGAATGCAATGTAAACGGGATCACTCGGGATACCGGACCCTGTTGCCACGAAGCGGTCCGCCGTCGGCCCGTTGGCGGTATTCAAGTTGAACACGCCACACGCATTGAACAGACTGAGAACGTAGGTCAATGATGTGCCCTCTGAAGGGCCACATTGCAGTTTGTTGGTATCGGACTGCCCTGCCGGTGTATAAGAACTGAAATAGACTCGACCGAAGTAAGTCAACGGAGAAGTCAACACTTTCTCTCCACTGGCAGACGTGCCGATGTCGATAAACCAACCCCATAGCGACATCGGTGAGGAGCAGTCGTTAAGATTGGCCAGGTTCGATACTTGAAAAGGAACATTCGATGGCGGCGGACAGGGATAACCCGCTTTGGCCGTTGGGCTGCAATTGCCGCTATCCGTACTGGGCGGCGCCCCGCTGATCGTGTTGCGATCCTTCAGCACGTAGAATTGGTTCGCGACGTTGGTATCCAGCGGATGCTCACGATCGCCCGAACCGATGATGACCGCATCGAACGGGCCGGAATCGTCGCTGCCCTGGACGAAATCCGGCGCATGGAAAAACCGCCGGTCGGGTTGCCCGGCGTGCCGGCCAACGGACAGCACCTGGGTTAAGGTCCAGGCGGAGGGATCGTTGCCTGCGAGGTCGCCGCGCCAAACCACACCACCGGTGTCGCCGACATAGAACCGGTCCGTCAACCCATTGCGGTCGGTATCGATCGCGGTCACCGCCGATGGAATGCTGTCCAACAGCGCCGAGTTCTCGGTCTTGGTGAATTTCTTGATCAATGCACCGGTTTCCGCGTTGACGATGTAGATGGCATTCCCTTCCGCGTCATCGGTACCGGTCGCCGCATTCTTGGAGTTTGCGATGCTACGTTGATCCTTACCCAGGGCATTACCGCTGTCGTCATAACCGCCGGCATAGCCCCCGGCGAAAATCACGACCGGCTTCGAGCCGGAACCCCAGTCCAGTTGACCGACGGTCGGCGTCGAGAACGTCAGACCCAGGTCATCGAAATTGCCAGCGGTCGATGTCGTCGCGTAGGTGCCGTCAGGCTGTTTCGTAACGATCTTGACGATCGACCACAACATCTTCGGATTATCCGGATCAGTGATATCCAGAGCGTAATAGCCCCGGCCGCCGCGCCGCATGCCGACATAGGCCCAGACTTTGTTCGGGTTGCCGTCGGAACCGCTTGTGCTGTAAGTGACGACCGTGCCGTCCAAACCCCAAACATGCTTCGTCACCGTGCCATTATCAGCGAGCGGCTTCAGATTGCCCAACAACTGGCGCGGCATGAATGCCCAGACCTCATCGCCCCCTGCCGTGCCATCGGTTTGTGCATTGCGGAACATATGCAAAAAGCCGTCATTACCCGCCAGCAAGATGCGCAAGTTCTGATTCGCGGCCGAATATCCCGACAGCGTGCCATAGTTGACCGGTGTCGGGCGGGAGTGAATCGGGTCTGCCAGCAGCCATGGCCGATACTTGTTCGGCGGTGTACTGGGCGGCGCGGCCCAGATATGCGCATTCGGGGCAAATCCGGTGACGTTGGCCGGGCAAAACAGACTGTTGGCCGTGCACTCGCTGGTCAGATCGAGGCCCCTTGCAAATTTCAAGAGGTTGACGGCCAGGGACTGATCAGCCGCAGGTGCCGCCCCGTAAGATGCCGCGGCAGACCAGTTGGACGAATACAACGTACCGTTCTTTCGCAGTGCATCCCAAGCCGCCGACGCCATGCTGGAATTTGCATCAAGAGCGCGCAGCGCGGTCGGAGTACCGTTGGTGTGGCTGTCCGGTTCCGTATACAGCTTCCTTACGCCGCTATCGCTGTTGGCAGCGCCGGGAGAGCCGGACAGAAAGCCGGCTACTCGCTGCCCCGCACCACCCCGGGGCACGCTGCGGCCATCCGCGCCGACCACTTCCTGCTCCTTGCTGTCCGCCGTCTGCACGTCGAACTTCGACGCATCGGTCCAGAACGTCAGCGCTTCGTTCTTGATCCGCCCATCGGTCGACGAGATCGCTTCGATTCCTTTCTGGTCCATTACGATCAGATTGCCCGTGGTCGTATCCTGGGCCAGCTTCAGCCGCTTCAGGTTGCCGTTCCAGCGCGGCTCGGCTTCCGGCTGGAACAGCGCGAAGAACACGTGCTCCAGTGTTTCGACCCGGTTGAATACATTCACCGGGACCGCCGCCGACACGAAACTGGTGCTGACGCTCAGAATCTGTTTGAACACGTCCTTGAGTGACGCAATCAGCACATCGGGATCGCTGCTGAGCGGCAAGGCCTGATTCGTGCCACCCGCACTGGCATAGGCATTCGTCGTTGTATTGATCTTAGTCGGATCGACAAAGAAGAACGAAGTGACGTTCTGCACATCCTCCAGATTCGGGGCGGTGCCGTAGGTACCGTCGGCCAGGTCGGCGTCCCGCATCCAGCGGATCACGTTCGCGAAAGCCGCGTTACTGTTCCCGGGGTCATAGCCATTCATGCCGCCGTTGGCCTTGCTGGCCTTGATCGCGTTATCGGAATCGGCTTCCTGGTTCGAAACCTGGAACAGGAAGTTGATCGCAAACACTTTGGAACAATGGTCCGTCATCGGACTGACATAGCTGGTGCCGCTTTCCACGCCCGAATCCCACTTGAGGGCTGGGTTGTCGACATCGAGGTTGGTGTTCTTGTCGGTATCCCCAAAATCTTCCCAGCCTTTGTGGCCGTTGTAGATCGCCTGGCCGGTCAGCCAGCGAAAAAGCTCGAAATACAGTTCCTTACCCTGGAACGGATGGGAGTTGTTTCCGCCGGGGATCGGAATGGCAGCCAGTTGTGAGTGAAACCTCGTCTTGTCCTTGTCGAACCCCATCAGCACATAGGCACCATTACTGCACTGTCCTGTCGGCCCGGCTTTGCATTGCCCGCTGATGGTGTCGTTGTGGTTAAGCATGATGCCGAGCTTCACATCCGCGAGTTCCGGAGCCAGGTCATCCATCACCCGCCGCAATGATGCTCTCAGCAGTTCAAAAAACGTGACGCTGCCGCTGGATGGAAGATAACCAGTGGTACGCAGCGCATCACACTCACTGCCTTTGCAGACGGTTGCACCGAGATTGGGCCGCCAATCCAGCGTGAACAACACCAGCGGTGCGCCACCTGCGCTACCGCCCTTGGCAAAATAGATATCGGTATCCTCCGCCTTTGCGGGAAAGGCTGACAACACCGTGGCTAACAGAGATGTCAACAATATTCGCGCGTTCATGGCAGCGACCTCCCGCGTGATTTAGATTCTCGGCGTCAGGATCACGACGCCGATATTGATGGCGCTGTTGCCGCGGCCGTTGGCCGTGTCGTCGTAACAGCTTTGCGCGGTAAACGAAACCGCGTCGAACAACCGTCCGCTGGTCGCAAAACCGCGCGGCACGCCGGCCGTACCCAGCGTCATGTGCAGGTAGTTGTTGCGGTCACCGGTATTACCATCCTTCAGCGGCTCGGGGAGATCCAGCGTGCTTTCATCGCAACTGATCACATACGGATGGCACGGCTGCTGACCGCCAGCCAAACTGGCGGTGCAATAGGTGTAGCCCCCGATCCCACGTACCGGTAGCAATTCCGGATGTGCCAGCAGGTAGTCGAGTCCGGCCTGCGCCTGGTGGAACGCGGCATTCTTGATCTCGGCATTATTCGCCATACGCAGTTCCATGACATTCGAGCGAATCGCACCGAACCCGATCAGCGTCACCAACAGCAGTGCGATCAGGCCGACGACCAACACCGCGCCACTCTGTCCGAATGATGTTAATTCGTTGTCCATGGCCTACTCCATCGCCTTCTTGAGTTGCGCGCTGTAAAGTGTCATGTAGAGTGGATTGCGAAGCTGCACGGTGGTCGAATACACGCGCCGTTCGAAACGGTCATTGAAACCACCGCCACCCGCCAGCAGATCATTGACATTGACGTCGCCGAATAGGTACGTCTTGTAATCGCCTTCGGTTTCCGGCAGCAGGAAGGCATCCTGATCGAAGCCGCGGACCAACACGTGGATCCGCGCACTGATCGCCTGTCCTGGGGCAGCCGCGACACCCGGACACGAAGCGGGGGGAGGAGTCGACACATAACAATCTGGAACACCGTCCGGCGCCAATCCCAAAGGATTGGTTTGATCGATTCCGAACTGAATATGGAAGTACTCGACACCCTCAGCCAGCTCACCGCCGCTGTCATCCTCGATCGTGGGGACTCCGGAGTTTTGCGTCAGCGTCTTTCGACGAAGCGAAGGAATTCCTGTTTTGGAGTTCGTGCCGATGTAATACAGATAGACCTGGTATTTCCAGTCGCGTGATGTCAGCGGCGGGAAGGTATTCGACGTCCCGTCCGACAGATAAAGAAGCCCGTCCGAGCGCGCGTAGATGTGCCCGTTGCGCGACGTATTGGAACTCGAGCTGTCGGCACAGACGTAGATGCCGGCGCCCGTCTGCTGGCCGGACACGCAGGTTCCTGCGACGTGCCTGATCGCCACTGCATTGGTACCCGGTTTCACGGTGTATTTGCCGCTGACATTCTGGACACATGGAAACACGGTGCTCGGCACATCCGTTGGAGATACCGCTTTGAAATATTCGACCGGCTGCGACGTATTCAGCGCCCAACCGGTACCGCAGTCGGCCGCCAGGCTGATCGACAGCGCGGGCCTCGGTGCGTCCCCCATCCCATCACCCCAAAAGCCGGCCATCGCCAGATCGCGCGAAAGCAGGTCCAGGGCCACACGGCCGGATTCCTGCATGCGCGCAAAGCGCTCGTTCTGCAGGTAGGTCATCTTGTTCTGCACGAAGCCACTGGACGTCAATGCGACGACCAGTAAACCAAGCACCACCGCGATCATGAGTTCGACTACACCGAACCCTCGCTCACGGCCAACATTGAGAGGATGGTTACGCATTGGGGATGAACGTCATGAAGGTCAACAGCCGCCGGTATTTCAAAGCGGCCCCGTATTCATCGTCGCCGGTACGCGCGCTGCCGCAGGAATTTCCGGTATTCGCGTTGGTCAGGGCCGCCTTGCCGCGCCAGGCGATCGTCACGGCGTACGTTCCCGGGTCGCCGTTCGGGCCTGTCACGCAGAGGGTGGGCGTGTTCAGACCTCCAACCAGATTCGCGCCACGCTGCTCATGGATTCCCATTGCTGCCGACATTACGGTATGCAGATCGAAGGCAGCCAGTTGGTCGGGAGTGCAACTCGCCGCGCTACAATCAACGACGGACGTGAGTTCGCCGCTTCCGGATAGGGTACGGCCCAGCGATACGTAGTATCCGAGCGGCGAAGGCGTACCGCGTGCGCTGAGCCGCATGCGCTCCAGCAGGTCGAAGGCCAAATGAGCGGCGATCGTACGCTGCGCTGCCTCGGCGCCTGCCTGCTTACTGGTGATCTGTAGAGCCGCCAGGCCCAGAACGCCGATGGCCAGCACGAATACGGCGATCAGCACTTCGAGCAATGTGAAGCCGGTAGCGCGGGCTCTCTGCGAGTTGGGGTAGATGATCGACCTAATGATATCCACGGTCGCTTTCCTGTCGTTCGTCAAAGCATCAGGGGCACGACAGGTGCGAACCGTCGCTATTGTCCTGATAGCCATCGTGGTCTTCGTCTCTGGTCGGCTTCAAACGACCATTATTCGCCAGGATCGCGCCGCGAGCAGCTTTGGCTCCCCTTCCGTCACAAAAGACGAAAGTCCCCGTGAATCCCTGGGCCGCACCTAGCGAATCAAAGGTAATTCGCGTCCTAGGAAAACGCAGGGTCAGACCGTTCGGCAAAGCTGGATACGTTCGGAGTTCACAATCCTTTGTGACGTCTGTACTGTTCTCGCATAACGTTCCTGCGGTGCCGTTAAAGGAATTCTGGCCGTCTCGGTTTACAAAGACGAACCAGCCGTTAGACCAGTCTGAACCCGATATCGGACTCACGGAAACCCACGTATTCCTCGCCACAGCGTCGCTGCGCGCAAGATTCAGCGCAGCGATTAAGCTATTCAGCTCGGAGACCTGCCGATTATCGAGAATCGTGGTGCGAAAATTGGGCACACCGAGGGTTAGCACCAACGCCATCACCGACAGCGTGATCATCAGTTCGATCAGCGTAAAGCCGCGATGGGCCGAGTGGGTCTTCATGACAGGTTTCCGGTGTTGCACCATCGGAAACCGTAGGACAGTCCGAACCGCTCGCGTGTTAGCGAGCTAACAAAAGCTCAACCGTTGTGCCCGGCGGCGGCGATCGACGGATGTCGGGGGCCATCAAGCCGCAGCGTTCGAGCGTGACGACCATCATCGATGGGCCGCGACGTGTCAGGCAATCGGATCGGGATCAGTCGGAACTCCCATTGACGTCGGAATGTCCCAGCGGCTTTGCGGGGGCGATCACATCTCGCACGCGCTGCTTCAGTTCCTTGGCCTCCGGAAATCGTCCTTCCGCCTTGCGGGACCAGAGTCGCAGCTCGCCGACTCGGACTTCGAACACGCCGCCGGTTCCCGGCACCAACGTGACACCGCCCAGTTCTTGTTCGAACGTCGTCAGCAATTCCTGCGCCAGCCAGGCGGCTCGCAGCAGCCAACGGCACTGGGTGCAATATTCGATTTCGATCAGCTGCTTTGCCATTCGACTCTCATCCCCGTTGACTGATCTGATCGCCGACCGCGTCGTCGGCCCGGAATCATCGTCCCGGGCTTCCCGACAGCAATCTGTCGAAGACGCCCTTGATGGCAGATGCAATTTCGATGTGAGACAACGCGAGGCCTTGCCACACAATCCTCAAGCCGACCAGCGCCAGCAGGATCGCAAAGGTCATCTTCAACAGTCTGGTGGATACGCTGTGCGCAAGCCGGGCGCCGACCGGTGCGAACGGCACGCTTGTCAGGACGATACCGACAAACGCGGGGAGAAAGATGTATCCCGCGCTCATGGGCGGAAGATCGGGACGATTCCAGCCGACGAGCATATAGGTCGCCGCACCGGCGATCGCGATTGGAAGCCCGCAAGCGTTGGAAACAGCCACGGCATTCTGGATTGGCAAGCCACGCCTGACGAGGTAAGGGACGCTTAGCGTACCACCGCCGATGCCAAGAACTGCGGAAACCAGGCCGGTCACTCCGCCGGCTGCAAGGTATTCCGAGACCGAGATCTTGGTGCTGCAAGACCTCGATGCGTCAACCCGATACGACATGCGCACGGCCACGAACATCAGGAACACGCCGAACATCGCCTTGAAAACCGTTACCGGAAGTCGTTCCGCCAGCACGGCGCCCGCCAAGGAGCCGCTGATGATTCCGGGCATCAACCGTCGCACTTCGAGCCATCGGACGCCATGCCGCCGATGATGGGCCAGAACGGCCGAGATCGATGTCACCACGATCGTCGCCAATGATGTCGCGACCGCCATCAGCATGACCAGCCGCTCCGGGATTCCCTGGAGAGGAAGTCGCCAGGCGAGGAAAGGCACCACGACGATGCCGCCGCCTACGCCGAACATGCCGGCAGACAGCCCGGCCACAACCCCGCAGGCCAGATAATAGACGAAGGTTTCCCACATGGGGCGAAGCAGCGCATTAAAATAAGACATGCTACCAGTTGACGAGACCTTGCCGCTCACCGCAATGAAATGCTACCTGGTCGGAGGCGCCGTGCGTGATCGGTTGCTCGGCTTACCGGTGACCGAGCGCGACTGGGTCGTGATTGGATCGAGTCCCGAAGAAATGATCGCGCGTGGCTTCAAACCGGTCGGAAGGGATTTTCCGGTGTTCCTACATCCGACGACCCACGAGGAATACGCGTTGGCGCGCACCGAACGCAAGACGGCCCCCGGCTATCACGGGTTCAGCGTCGACGCCGGCCCCGCGGTCACGCTGGAGGACGACCTGCTGCGACGGGACCTGACGATCAATGCCATGGCGATGGATGCCAATGACCGTCTGATCGACCCTTACGGCGGCTTGCGGGATCTCACCCATGGCCGGCTTCGGCATGTTTCAACAGCTTTTCGCGAAGATCCGGTACGTGTCCTCCGGGTGTCACGTTTTGCCGCCCGTTATGCGGATCGCGGCTTCAGCGTGGCCGAAGAAACCATCGGATTGTTGCGTGAAATGGTGGATTGTGGGGAAGTCGATGCACTGGTGCCGGAGAGGGTCTGGTCAGAATTGAATCGAGCACTTGCCGAGCCTCGGCCCAGTGCCTTTTTCACGACACTCCGCGCCTGCGGCGCGTTGGCGAAGTTGTTTCCGGAAATCGACAGGCTGTTCGGCGTGCCCCAGCCGCCGCAGCACCATCCCGAGATCGACACCGGAATCCACACGCTGCTCGTGCTGGATCAAGCCGCGCGGCTAAGCAACGAGCCGATGGTTCGATTCGCCGCCTTGACCCATGATCTCGGCAAGGCGTTGACCAAGCCGGAAATGCTGCCGCGACACCGCGGGCACGAGCGTCGCGGGCTGGCCCCGCTGAGGGATCTCTGCGACCGCATCAAGGTACCGAACGCTTACCGAACGCTGGCGGAACGGGTGATGTTGTTTCACGGCATTTGCCATCGCACGCTCGAATTGCGACCCTCCACAGTCACGGACCTGCTGCAACGGCTCGATGGGCTCCATCGCCGCAATACGATCGAGCCGTTCCTGCTGGCCTGTGAAGCCGATGCCAAGGGACGTCCGGGATTCGAGGATCAGCCGTACCCACAGGCCGACTGGCTGCGCGCCGCGCGCAATGCGGCGCTGGCGGTTGCGACCGAGCCATTGTCCCGACGGGGACTCAGCGGGCTGGAATTCGGCCAGGCGCTGCGCCGGCTGCGCATCGCAGCGATTCGGGAATGCAGGCGGCAGCTACTCCTGGGCAGCGCGGGGTCGGGATAAGTCCAGAGCAACTTCGAAGTAAACCTTCTCAGGCAGCTCCGGCAGCCGTTCACGCCGTCAGCCCGCCAGGTCCTGAGCCAGGATGTCCGGCCCGAAAAGAATTTCCGGTTCGTCCAGAATCCACCAACCCCCGGGGCCGGTCACCCCTTCGTCGTCACTGGCACCAACTTGCCGCCCATGGCCGACGAAACCCGCGCATGCCGAGGACCCGGCCGCGGCAGCGTGATCAGCCGGCCGCGGATGATCTCGGCGACCAGATGATCCGGCACCCGGCACAGATCCTCAAAGGTCGCGAAGCGCTCTGCGGGAATCGACAGGGCCGATTTTCCAACGGATCAATGCGTGCTTGTCAGGCCCAACGCAACCGTCAAACCAATCACTACCCTTCACGGCGCCGCTTCGCCGAGCAGCCTCGATTCCGCCTCGCGGTACTTCTCGGCGGTCCTGGCGATCACTTCGGCCGGTAGATGGGGTGCGGGCGGTTGCTTGTTCCAGTCCAGTGTCTCGAGATAATCGCGCACGAACTGCTTGTCGAAACTCGGTGGACTGATACCGACCCGATACTGGTCCGACGGCCAGAACCGCGAGGAATCCGGCGTCAAGGCTTCATCGATCCAGTGCAGCCGCCCCCTGTCGTCCAAGCCGAATTCGAACTTGGTGTCCGCGATGATGATGCCCCGCTGCAACGCATAATCTGCTGCGGCGCTGTAGAGTTGCAGGCTGATTCGACGGACTTCCTCCGCCCGCGCCCTGCCGAGGATCTCGATCGACTCGTCAAAACCGATGTTCGCGTCATGAGCGCCCTGCTCTGCTTTTGTCGATGGTGTGAAAATTGCTTTACTTAATCGTTCGGCCATCCTCAATCCCTTCGGGAGTTCGATGCCGCACACGGCTCCGGTCGCCGCGTAGTCTCTCCAGCCGGAGCCGATCAAATAGCCACGGACAACCGCTTCCACCGGGAGAGGCCGAAGTCTCTTCACGATCATTGAGCGGCCTTGGGCTTGGGCACGGTCCGCAGGTTCGCGCAGAACTTGTGACAATGGTAAATTCGAAAGATGATTGGGAACCACTCCGCCCAACCGACGAAACCAGAAATTCGAGAGCGAGGTCAGAACTCTGCCCTTGCCCGGTATCGGGTCCGGCAGAATGACATCGAATGCGGAAATCCGGTCGGTGGTGACGATCAGCAGGTGTTCATCGTCCAGATCGTAGATATCGCGGACCTTGCCGCGACTGCGCAGCGGGACGCCGACCAGTGAGCTTTCCAGCAAGGCTTGCATCGTTGTCATCGTTGGGGAAACCACGCTTTTTGAATCAGTGCCAATCATGGTAGTTTGCTCACTTTATGGCAAGTCGGAGAACACTGCAGCGGTATGAGTTGGCTCGGTAAGATGATCGGCGGGGCGTTCGGCTTCCTGATGGGAGGGCCGCTGGGTGCTGTGCTCGGCACCGCTCTGGGACACCAGTATGATGCCGGGCAGAAGGGGCCGGGGACTGCCGATCCGCGTCTCGAGGATGGCGACCCGCAGCGGGTGCAAATGGCGTTTTTTACCGCGACCTTTTCGGTGATGGGCCATCTGGCTAAGACCGACGGAAATGTGAGCCGGGCCGAGATCGATGCCGCGCGGGCGACGATGGACCGGTTGGAACTCTCGGAAGAACTGCGCCTCACCGCAATCCAGCTGTTTACCGAGGGAAAGAAGCCCGGCTTTCCGATCAATCAGGCACTGGACCAGTTTCGCATCGAGTGCTACCGACGACCTTCGCTGCTGCGCCTGTTCATCGAGATACAGTTGGAAACGGCTTATGCCGATGGACCTCTTCGGCCCAGCGAGGAGCGCCTACTCCTCCAGATCTGCGACCGCATCCATCTTTCCCGTTTTGATTTCTTCGCCATCAAGGCTCGGCTCGATGCACAGCAGCGTCTGGCCCATGCCAGCTACAGTCGCGCGCGTCGACGGCCCGACCCGCCGGTGAGAAAGCCGCCGATCGATAACGCTTACGCGGTGCTCGGTTTGCGGCCTTCGGCTTCGGCTGCGGAGATCAAGCGGGCCTACCGGCGGTTGATCGGACAACATCACCCCGATCGTCTGGTCGCGAACGGGCTGCCGGAAGAGATGGTTCGCGTCGCCACCGAAAAGACCCAACAGATCCGTAAGGCCTACGAATTGATCGCCGAATCCCGGAAACTTTGAACAGGAAAGCTTATGCCGTCTTTCGACGTCGTGTCCGAAGTCAACATGCACGAAATCAACAACGCCGTCGACCAGTCCAACCGGGAAGTCTCGACGCGATTCGACTTCAAGGGGAGCGGAGCCCGGTTCGAGGTGGAGGACGGCTCGATCCGGCTGGAAGCTCAGTCGGAGTTCCAGTTACAGCAGATGCAGGACATCCTGCAAACGAAACTCGCCAAGCGGGGTGTCGACATCCTAAGCCTGGACGTCCAACCGCCGGAAACATCCGGCCGCACGGCGAGACAGACGGTCAAACTGAAACAGGGCATCGATTCCGCCCTGGCCAAGAGTTTAGTCAAGATGATCAAGGATTCCAAGTTGAAGGTGCAGGCCGCGATTCAGGGGGACAAACTCCGTGTTTCAGGGGCCAAGAAAGACGATCTGCAGGCGACGATTGCGCTGTTGCGCAAAGCCGAAGTTTCGCAGCCGCTGCAGTATGAGAACTTTCGGGACTAGGGCAAGAACGCATCTCCCGAATCAGCGCGGGATCAGGGGCCCAAGTCTCCCCAAAGCAGTTGGATGGCGGTCAGCGCGGCGATCACCGCGGTTTCCGCGCGGAGTATCCGGGGACCCAACCGGACCGGCAGGAATCCGGCGGTATCGGCCCGGGCCCGCTCCGCGGCGCTGAACCCCCCCTCCGGTCCGGATAACAGACGGACTTCCGGGCAGGGGGGTGAGAGGTCCTTCATCGCATATCTGCCACGCGGGTCCAGCATCAACTTCAAGCCGCGGCCTCCGGCCAGCCACTGATCCAATGTCTGCGGCTCGGTCAAGTCCGGCACCCGCGTTCGGGTCGACTGTTCACAGGCGCTCTGTGCGACCCTCTGCCAATGTTCCAGCCGCGAAGCCCGTCGGTAAGGTTCGAGTCTGACCACACTCCTCTCCGTGGTCAGCGGCGTGATGGCGCTGACGCCCAATTCGACCGCTTTCTGGATCGACATGTCCATCCGCTCACCGCGGGAGATGGCGAGGCCCAAGTGCACTCGCAGCGACGACTCCGGGCTGCCGGCACGGAACACCCCCAGACGTAAGCGGGCAGTCCGCCGACCGATCGCATCGACTTCCGCGGTGAATTCGCCACCTTCGCCGTTGAACACCACCAACTCGGAACCGCGCCGGAGTCGCAGCACGTCGATCAGATAATGGGCACGCTCCTCGGGAAGCTCGATGGTCTCGCCGGGCCGTATCGGAAAGTCAAGGAACAGCCGTGCGACCCGCAACGATCAGTCTCCGGTCGCTGCATCGATCGCTTCGCCGGCAACGGCAACCATCCGGTCGATCTCACCCGGCGTGATCACATACGGCGGCATGAAATACACCACATTGCCGAGCGGGCGCAGCAACACACCGCGCCGCAACGCTTCACGGTGGACCGTCAAGCCGCGTCGCTCCTGCCACGGATACGGCTCGCGCGGAGACTTTCGGCGAACCATTTCGATCGCTGCAATCATGCCGGTCTGCCGGACCTCGGCCACATGAGGATGTTCCTCGAATTGCTCGCACCGACTCGCCAGATGCCGTGCCAGCCAACGATTGCGACCAAGCACATCGCTCTGCTCGAACAAGTCGAGCGTTGCCAGCGCCGCCCGACAGCCGAGCGGATTCCCGGTATAACTGTGTGAGTGCAGAAAGGCCTTCATGCTGACATACCGATCGTAAAACGCCGCGTACACGGACTCCATCGTCAGTACCGCGGCCAGCGGCAGATATCCGCCGGTCAGTCCCTTCGAAAGACAGAGGAAATCCGGTGCGATATCGGCTTGTTCACAGGCGAACATCGTGCCCGTCCGGCCGAATCCGACCGCAATCTCATCCGCGATCAGGTGAACTCGGTGGCGGTCGCAAGCGTCCCGCAGCAGTTTCAGGTAGACCGGATCGTACATCCGCATGCCGCCGGCGCACTGCACCAGCGGCTCGACGATGACGGCGCATACTTCGTCCGCATGCGCCGCCAACAACTCGTCCATCGCCCGGAATCGCCGTATGGAATGGTCCGCCAGCGTTTCCCCCGGTGCCCGAAGGTAACCGTCAGGGCTCGGCGCGGTAATGGCCGCCATCAGCAACGGTCGGTAGGTGTCCCGGTACAACGGCACATCCCCTACCGCCAGGGCGCCCAGCGTTTCCCCATGATAGCTGTTTTCCAGCGTGACGAATCGGGTCTTGCCGCCCTGACCGAGATTGCGCCAATAGTGAAAACTCATCTTCAGCGCGACCTCCACGGCCGAGGAACCGTTGTCCGCGTAGAAACAGCGGGACAGTCCAGACGGCGCCAGCCGGAGCAGTCGCTCCGCGAGCAGCACAGCCGGCTCGTGGGTCAATCCGGCGAGCATCACATGCTCGAGTTGCCCGAGCTGATCCGTCAGCGCGGCATTGATGTAGGGATGGCTGTGCCCGAAGAGGTTGACCCACCAGGAACTGATGGCATCCAGATAGCGCCGGCCCTCGAAATCCTCGAGCCAGACCCCGTGCCCCCGTCGAATCGGCAGCGGCGGCAGCGATTCATGATCCTGCATTTGAGTGCAGGGATGCCACAGCACGCGTAGATCACGGGCGGCGAGTGTGGACCCCGAACCTGTCCTGCTTCCCGGGTGCGTCAAGGATCGGCCAACCCCCTAAGGCCCGTTACAGGAACCCCTCACCGCACAACGGAGCCGGTCGCTCCTCAGGTCGGTGCGGAGACATGACAGAACATGGCTTTCAGGTACTCCGTTTCTGCGATTCCCGGATGGACCGGATGATCCGGACCTTGCCCCGTTTGCCAGAAAAACACCAGATGACGATCCAGGTGCCGACTCAGACTTCGCAGGATCTCATGCAGCGTCGTGCGTGGAAGATGGTAAGAACAAGACGCGGAGATCAGCACACCGCCCGGATTCAAGGCATGCAGCACCAACTGGTTGAGGCGCCGATAGGCTTCCGTGCCCGCCTTGATGTCTTTCTTGCGCTTGATCAGCGCCGGCGGATCGAGAACGATCAGATCGTATCGCCGCCGATCGTCCCGCGCCTGCTTCAGGAACTCGAACACATCCGACTGGATGAACTTCATACGGTCCTCGACCGCATTCAATCGCGCATTGTCCCTGGCCAGTTGGATCGCTGCACCGGACCCATCCACACAATCCACCTGCTCCGCACCGGCCACCGCCGCCTGCACCCCCCAGGCTCCGGTATAGCTGAACAGATCCAGCACGCGCTGACACTTGGACAGCTTGGCGGTCATCTGCCGATTGTGCCGATGATCATAAAACCAGCCCGTCTTTTGCCCGTGCACCGGATCGACCCAGAACGGCACGTCGTTCTCGATGATCCGGGTCGGGCCCTCCAACACACCGCGGACGACCCGGACATAACTCTCCAGTCCTTCGAGTTCGCGTGACGTCGAGACATTTTTCAGGACGATCGCCCGGGGCAGTAGCAGTTTCTCCAGTATCGCCACGATCGGCTCGAGCAGCCGCTCGGCTCCGGCCGTGTTCGACTGCAGCACCAGGACATCGCCGAAACGGTCGATGACGATGCCGGGAAGCCCGTCGCTCTCGCCGTACACGAGTCGATAGAACGGACGGTCGAACAACAATTCCCGAAGGTGAAGCGCGCGCGTCAAGCGCCGCGCCAAGAAACTCTCATCGATGGCGGCATTGGCGTCGCGGGTCAGGATACGTGCACAAATCAGCGAGTCCGGATTGACATAGGCGATGCCGAGAGGCGACTGCCGATGATCCTCCACCCGCACCAGATCGCCTGCCGCGAAGTTTCGCAACGGCGTGACGTCGACCTCCACTTCATTGCTGAACACCCAGAGATGTCCGGCGCGGACTCTTCGCTCCTCGTTCTTGCGAAGCCGGAGGCACGGCAAATCGCTCATCGCCGCATCATCAACGCAATCGAGGCCCGTCCAGCCTGACCCAGCCATCCATGTCGGTTCGTTGCAATACATCGAACCAGGGCCGGTAGGCAGTTGCCACATCATCTACCTGTTCCGCCAGAATCCCCGACAGTACCAGTTGTCCGCCGATCCGCACCCGGCGAGCCAGGTCGGTCGCCAGTTCGATCAATGGGTTCGCCAAAATGTTGGCGACCAGCACATCCGCCTCCGCATGTCCGAACTGCTCGGGTTGATGACAACGCAAACGATCCTGCACGCCGTTCTTGCGGGCATTTTCGCGGGTCGCAACCAGCGCCTGCGGATCGATATCGACGGCATCCGCGTAGGCTGCCCCCAGCAGCAGACCGGAAATCGCGAGAATGCCGGAACCGCAGCCGTAATCGATCAGATAGCTGCCCGGCAGCATCGCGGCGGCATCCAGCCATTCCAGGCACAGCGCGGTCGTGGGATGAGTGCCGGTTCCGAAGGCGAGACCAGGATCGAGGGTCACGACGATACCTTCCGCATCGGCAATCTCGAAGCCGGTCGGACGGATCCAGAGCCGCCGGCCATAGCGGACCGGCTGAAAATGTTCCAGCCAGACGCGTTCCCACGGCCGATCTTCGAGCCGGTCCATTTCCCAGCCGGTCAGTCCGCGACCGAACCGTGACTCGAGTTCCCGGCCGATCTCCGCCAGATCGGCCCCCATCGGAAACAACCCGATCACGCGGGTCCGGTTCCACACCGGCAGTTCTCCGGGCTTCGGTTCGAACAACGGTTGGTCACCGGCGTCTTCGAAGCTCACCGCAAGCGCACCCGCCTCGACCAACAGCGCGGAAACGTCCTCGGCCAGGGTATCGTCGGTTACGACTGCGAGCTGGCGCCACATGGTCAGGGTTTCAAACCCAGCTTTTGCTCCAAATAGTGGATATTTTGCCCGCCGGCTTCGAATGCCTTGTCATTGATGATGTCCAGCAACAGCGGAATGTTGCACTTGATGCCGCCGATGACCATTTCATGCAGTGCCGTCCGCATCCGGGCAATGGCGCTAGCTCGCGTTTCCCCGTGAGCGATCAGCTTGCCGATCATCGAGTCGTAGTACGGCGGCACCCGATAACCGTTGTAGATGTGGGTCTCGACCCGGATACCGGGACCACCCGGCATGTGAAACTGTTCGATCAGTCCCGGAGAAGGCATGAAATTGGCCGGGTCCTCGGCGTTGAGGCGGCATTCGATCGCGTGTCCGCGCAACACCACATCGCTCTGTTTCAAGGACAGGGGTTCCCCAGCCGCAATGCGCAATTGCTCCTTGACGATGTCGAAGCCGGTCACCATCTCGGTCACGGGATGCTCGACCTGCACGCGGGTGTTCATTTCGATGAAACAGAACTGCCCGTCCTGGTACAGGAACTCGAACGTGCCGGCGCCGAGATAGCCGATCTCCCGGCAAGCCTGTACGCAACGTTCACCCATTTCCTGCCGCTGGGCCTCGGAGATCCCGGGAGCGGGTGCTTCCTCGATGACCTTCTGGTGACGGCGCTGCGTCGAGCAATCGCGTTCGCCGAGATGGATCACATTACCGTGGGTGTCGGCGATGACCTGGAACTCGATGTGACGCGGATTCTCCAGAAACTTTTCGATGTAGACGGCGTCATTGCCGAATGCGGCGGCCGCTTCGCTGCGCGTCAGGGTGATGGCGCTGTGCAGATTGGCTTCACTGTGCACCACCCGCATCCCACGGCCGCCGCCGCCGCCGGCCGCCTTGATGATGATCGGAAAACCGACGCGGCGTGCGATCTTCAGCGACTCGTCGTAGTTGTCGCTCAGCGGACCATCGGAACCCGGTAGACACGGTATTCCGGCCTTCTTCATCGTTTCGATCGCCGACACCTTGTCGCCCATCAGCCGGATGGTTTCCGGCCGCGGCCCGATGAAGATGAAGCCGCTCTGATTGACCTTCTCGGCAAAATCCGCGTTTTCCGACAGAAATCCGTAGCCGGGGTGGATGGCGACGGCGTCGGTGACCTCGGCGGCGCTGATGATCGCGGGAATGTTCAGATAGCTGTCCTTCGACGGAGCCGGACCGATGCACACCGATTCATCCGCAAGGCGCACGTGTTTCAGATCACGGTCGGCTTCCGAATGGACGGCGACGGCCTTGATGCCCAATTCGCGGCAGGCGCGAAGAATCCGCAGTGCGATCTCGCCCCGGTTGGCGATGACGATTTTCCCGAGCATTGGAAGATTCCTGACAGGACGGTGGGAGCGATGCCCGATCGACTACTCGATCACAAACAACGGCTGGTTATATTCCACGGGTTGCCCGTTCTCCACGAACACCTTGACGATCACACCCGCCTTGTCCGCCTCGATCTGATTCAGGATCTTCATTGCTTCGATGATACAGAGGGTATCGCCCACTTCCACCCGCTGCCCCACTTCCACAAAAGGCTTGGCTCCGGGGTTCGACGCCCGGTAAAAAGTCCCCACCATCGGCGACCGCACCACGTGACCCGCTTCCAGTTCGACCTCTTCCTCTCCGGTTTCCGCCGATCGACCGGCACCTCCGGAAACCGCCGGGGCAGCCGCGGGCGGAGCGACCATCATCGCCGGAGCCGGCGGAGGTGCCGAGTAACGGCTGATTCGAATCGATTCCTCGCCCTCGCGTATCTCGATTTCCGCGATGTCGGATTCCTCGATCATCTCGATCAACTTTTTGATTTTTCGGATATCCATGGTCAATGACTCTCGGTTACCATCCGTACAGCCGCCGTCAGCGCGAGTTCATATCCCAGAGCGCCCAGGCCACAGATTACGCCTTTGGCAATATCCGACAGATACGAGTGGCGGCGAAACGACTCGCGCGCATGCACATTGGACAAATGCAATTCGATGAAAGGAATGCGGGTCGCCAGAAAGGCATCTCTCAAAGCCACACTGGTGTGTGTGAAAGCGCCGGGATTGATCACGATGAAATCGACGGCTTCGCGAAACGCCCGGTGGATGCACTCGATCAACTCGTGCTCGGCATTGGTCTGAAAGCAATCCAGTGTGCACCCGAGCCGCTGAGCCAGATCCTTGAGTCGCAGTTCGATATCCGCCAGCGTATCCGCGCCGTAAATTGCGGGTTCGCGTAAACCCAGCAAGTTCAGGTTGGGGCCGTTGAGCAAGAGTACACTCGGCATCGAACTCGCTGCTGCTGGTCAGGAACGTTGGCGCGGAAATGCGCGGAATTGTGCCGAAAGAGCCGAAATTTGTCCAGAAATTCCGCAAATTCCGAAGATTAGCGACACCTGATCCGGCTTAGCCGGCAGCCTCGCCGACCACGCTGGACAGCAGATCCCTCAATTCATCCCGAGAATAGGCGCCGCTCCTGGACCGAACGACCTGCCCCGACCGGTCGATCACCGCAGTAAACGGCAACACCTGAAATACGTCACCCAGTCGGGTCGCCCATTCGGCACCATCCCGTTCGCCCATCAGGATCGGATAACTCACCGGACTGGTGGCTAGATAGGCACGCACTTCGGACGGATCATCAACTGCGATGCCGACGAACTGCACCCCGCGCGGACCCCACTCCTCCTGCGCGCGGGAGAACTCCGGCATTTCCTCCTTGCAGGGCGGGCACCAGGTTGCCCAGAAATTGACGACCAGGATTTGTCCCGCCCACTGGTCCATACGCTGCGGGGTTCCGTCGAGGTCATTGAACGACACCTCGGCCAACCGTGCGTCGATCGGTTGCCGACTGCTGGTCCAATGATAGGCCAGTCCTCCCAGAACCGCCGCCGCGAGGCACACGACGAGAATCAGCACTCGAGAATACATGCGGGGATACGCCGTAAATGCTGCAGGAACTGCTCCGCGTCCAGGTAACCGACCACACGCAGACCAGAGCGCTCCATTCGATCGGGACCGAAGAACAAGGTTGCCGGCGGACCGATCAACCCGAATCGTTTCAAAAGCAATTGGTCCGCCGCCGAATTCGCCGTCACATCCGCCTGCAGCAGCTTGACGTCGGCGAGCGCCGCGCGTACCGCGGGATCGGCGAACGTGTAGCGTTCCATCTCCTTGCAGGAGACACACCAATCCGCATAGTAATCGAGCATTACCCAGCGACCTTCGGCGCTGGCCGCCGCCAGGCGTTGTTCCAAATCATCCACGGATTGAACCCGTTCGAACACCAGACCTTGTTCGATCGGCCGCGGCGCCGCCCCGACCCATCCGCGCAGCGGCTGCAGCGGATCATCGGCATCGGTCGCGACCCCCACCAGCAGCAGAATGCCATAGGTCAGCATCACGACGCCAACCCCTTTCCACAGCTTCCGCCAACCCGAAGCCGGTTGCGGCAATGCATCCAGCGCGCCGAGATAAATCGCCGGAATGATCAGCAGCAGAGCCCAAAGCAACAGAGCCACCGGCGGCGGGACGATACGCTCCAGCAGCCATACTGCCACGGCCAGCAAGCCGACGCCGAACCCGGCACGCACGGCGTTCATCCAGATGCCGACTTTCGGCAGCAGCTTGCCGGCCGAAGCTCCCAGGATCAACAACGGGATCCCCATACCGAAACCCAGCGCGAACAGCGCCGTGCCGCCCAACCAGGCATCGCCGGTCTTGCCGATGTAGATCAACGCGCCGGCCAGAGGCGGTGCGATGCACGGCCCCATCACCAAAGCCGACAATGCCCCCATGATCGCCGCGCCGGTCAACGAACCGCGCCGCTGCTTGGAGCTGACCGAGGCGATGCGCGACTGCACGAAGGTGGGGAACTGCAACTGGAAAAAGCCGAACATTGCCAGCGCCAGCAGCACGAAAATCACGCTGAACGAGGCGATGATCCAGGGTGCCTGAAACAGGGTCTGCAGATTACGGCCGAACAATCCGGCCAAAATTCCGAATAGCGTATAGGTGACGGCCGATGCCAATACATAGCTCAGCGACAGCAGGAATCCCCGCCCGACCGTGACCGGATGCCCCTGACCGACGATGATCCCCGAAAGAATCGGAATCATCGGGAACATGCACGGCGTGAACGCCAACAGCAGGCCGAAGCCGAGAAAGGACAACACGGTCAGCCCGGCCGACGTGCCAGCCAGACCTGCGGCAATCCGGTCCTGCTCGGCGGTGACCTTCGCAGCCGGCACTGACTCCACCATCGTATCCGCGCTCACCGCCGGGAACTCCAGGACCGCGATTTCGTTCATCGGCGGATAGCAGACCCCGCGGTCCGCGCAACCCTGAAAAGCGACCTGAAGGCGCACGGTTGCCGCTTCGCTGCCCCGCTGCAAGGGCACCGTGAAGCCGACCTCGCCGTGAAAGACTTCGACCTGGCCGAATTCTTCGTCGTGTTTGGGTTCGCCCCGGGGGATTTCGTAGCCGCCCAACTTGACGTTGGGCGGATCGAGCAATGTGACCCTGAATTTCTCGCGATAGAGATAGTAACCGTCGGCGATTTGCCAGCGGAGATAGGCCGCCCCCAGATCACGAACTTCGGACGAAAAGCGGAATGCCTGTTCCGGCGGCAGCAGCCCGCCCGCGGCCGTAGATGCGCCGAATGTCTGGAACGCGCGCGTCAGCGGGTCGAGCAGGGGCGCGGACGGCTGACGCGCAGTCGAGTCGCCGGGTACTCCGGTGCGGACCGTGACGACCTGCCGCTGCGGTGGGTAGCAGATGCCTTGGTCGGAACATCCCTGGAAACCCACCTCCACCGGATAGGCCTCTAGCGCACCGTCTGCCGGCATCACCGGCACCGGAATGTCCACCTGGCCGCGGTAGACCTCCATGTCGCCGAAAAACTCATCGTGTTTCGTGACACCGGCCGGATAGCGCGGAGGCCCGAACTCCACTCCGGATGCCTTCGGCGCGAAGCGGAACTTCTCACGATACAGATAGCAGCACTCGTCGATCGTCCAGCGGAACACCGCCACGCCGGGCGACTCGGCGATCACAGAGAACTTGAATGCCTGCTCCACCGGCAGAATGTCGGCCGCAGCGGCGATCACCGGAAACAGCAAGACGGTCAACAGGCAACGCACAATCATCGGTCAGCGGCTTGATCGTTCAGACACGCATCGATCCATGCCAGGTATTCCGGCAAACCGGCAACGATCGGAATGGCGATGATCTCGGGAAGTTCATAAGGGTGACTTGCGCGGAGATAATCCCGCAGGGCGTCGAAACCGGAGCGGCGGGCCTTGATGACCAGCAGGCGCTCTTCGGCTGTCTCGACCTGACCTTTCCACGGATAAATGGACACCACTCCGGGTACAATGTTCACGCAGGCCGCAAGTCGCGCGGCGATCAGGCCGTTCGCCAGCCGGCGAGCGGATTGCTCGTCGGGACACGTGCTCAAGGCCAGACAGTAGTCGGAGTCTTCAGACACGGCTAGACCATCCCGCAGACCACGTGCCGATCGCAGAGACGATGATGCCGCATTTACGATTCCTGCCCTTGATGCTGCTGGCGCTGCCGGTCGCCGAACTGTATCTGCTGATCCGGGCCGGCGCGGTGCTGGGCTTTTTCCATACGCTGATCTGGATTCTGGTCACGGCTACGATCGGATTCCGGCTGCTTCAATCGCGTCGCTGGGCCATCTGGCAGCCGCTGCAACTCAGTGTGAGCCAAGGCGAGCATCCGACAGGCGACCTGCTGGACAGCGCCATCGTGATGATCGGTGCATTGCTACTGATCGTTCCGGGTTTCATCACCGACCTGTTGGGCCTCCTGTGCCTGATACCGGCGTCCCGGAG
Source organism: uncultured Methylococcaceae bacterium (assembly GCA_964644665.1). Taxonomy (GTDB): domain Bacteria; phylum Pseudomonadota; class Gammaproteobacteria; order Methylococcales; family Methylococcaceae; genus Methylotetracoccus. The sequence goes on along the minus strand of CAZXXC010000016.1, from coordinate 19,829 downwards.
AAGACTGGCGACCTATCTGGAACAACACGGCGATATTCTGCTGAAGCCGCCCTATCGGCAGCCGCACGGCACGCACACGATCGAGGGCGAGTTCCGCCGGGACGAATGATCGGCAAAGCCGCCCACGTCACCGCGGGGGGCGGATTCAGTGCGTGCCCTGCCCCTCGCCGCAGCACCCGCCGGCCGCTTCTTCGTTCGGATCGACAGTGCTCTTGGTCATTCCCGAGTAGACCGGACACCAACGCAGACGCGCAGTAATCACGAGCCCTGAACCCAACAGCAACAGCGGAATGTTGCCCAGGAATACCGACAGCAGGATAGCGCCGCACCCTGCGACATAGCGAATCTTCTGGTCCTTCAGGCCGACGTTCAGTTCGCGCTGCAGCATGCGCTTGTAGTCGAAAGCCATCATCCTCTCTCCTCATTGCAGAACGGCGGGATTGTGCAAGCTTCGTTGAGTTTGCGCAAGCCGCCTCCGTAAAATAGACAGATGGACATCACCCGCATCATCGAGCCGCTGAACGAAACACAACGCCAGGCGGTCACGTCGCCGAGCGCTTCGCTGCTGGTGCTCGCCGGTGCCGGCAGCGGAAAGACCCGCGTGCTGGTCCACCGCATCGCCTGGCTGATCCGGGTGGACAGCATTCCGCCTCACAGCATTCTTGCGGTGACCTTCACGAACAAAGCGTCGCTGGAGATGCGAGGCCGAATCGAAAGCCTGCTGGAACTGAACGCACGCGATTTGTGGATGGGTACCTTTCACGGTCTGGCCCATCGATTGCTGCGGCGCCACGCCAGGGAGGCGGGTCTGCCACCGACTTTCCAGATCCTCGATTCCGACGATCAATACCGACTGATCCGGCGTCTTCTGCGCAGTCTCGATCTGGACGAGGCCAAATGGCCGCCGCGGCAGATTCAGTGGTATATCAATGGCTGCAAGGACGAGGGCCGGCGTGCCCGCCATCTGGCGGAGAGCTATGACCCGCATCTGCAAACCCTGCAACGGGTCTATCTCGCCTATGAGCAGACCTGCCAGCGCAGCGGACTGGTAGACTTTGCCGAATTGTTGCTGCGCACGCATGAATTCCTGCGCGAACAGCCGGACGTGCTGGAGCATTATCGCCGACGCTTCCACCATGTGCTGGTCGATGAGTTTCAGGACACCAACCGCCTGCAATACGCCTGGCTCCGGCTGTTGACCCGGGGGCGTGACAACCTGTTCGTGGTCGGCGACGACGACCAGTCGATCTATGGCTGGCGCGGCGCACAGATCGAAAATCTGTACAGCTTTCAGAAGGATTACCCCGACCATCAGCTGATTCGCCTGGAACAGAACTACCGCTCCAGCGCCACCATCCTGAACGCAGCGAACGCACTGATCGCCCACAACGAGGGGCGTCTCGGTAAATCGCTTTGGACCGAAGGCGGCAGCGGCGAGCCGATCTCGGTGTACGCGGCATTCAACGAACAGGAAGAAGCACTGTTCGTGACCGAGCGGCTGAGACAGTGGATCGAACAGGGCCACCGGCGTTCCGAAATCGCCATCCTGTATCGCTCCAACGCCCAGTCACGACAGTTCGAAGAAAAGCTTGTGGCAATGGGCATACCGTACCGCGTCTACGGCGGCCTGCGTTTCTTCGAGCGTGCAGAAATCAAGGACGCGCTGGCCTATCTTCGACTGATCGCCCACCACGCCGACGATGCCTCATTCGAGCGCATCATCAATACCCCGGTACGCGGCATCGGCATCAAGACTTTGGACGTGATACGCGAGACCGCACGCGCCGACGGCTGCTCGTTGTGGCAGGCGGCGGAGCGGCTGTGCCTGAGTTCCGACCTGCCGGCACGTGCGCGCCAGCCGGTGTCGGTGTTCCTGGATCTGATTCGCACGTTGGCGTCCGACACGATCGACCGGCCCCTCTGGGAGCGAGTACAGCGGGTCGTATCCGGCAGCGGTCTCGTCGAGCACTACCGCAAGGAGAAAGGCGACCAGGCGGAAGCCCGACTGGAGAATCTCGATGAGCTGATCAATGCCGCGCGGCAGTTCGAACTCGAATCCACCGGCGAAGACATGAGCCGGCTCGATCAGTTCCTGGCACACGCGGCGCTGGAATCCGGCGAAAATCAGGGCGAGGATGCCCGGGATTGCGTCCAGTTGATGACGTTACACTCCGCCAAGGGGCTGGAATTCGACCTGGTCTTCCTGGTGGGCATGGAAGAAGGGCTGTTCCCCAGCCTCCAATCACTCCAGGAAGCGGGACGTCTGGAGGAGGAAAGGCGCCTGTGCTACGTGGGCATCACGCGCGCACGAAAAAAACTCTATCTGACGCACGCCGAATGTCGGCGGTTGTACGGCAAGGAAAGCTACCCGCGCCCTTCCCGCTTCGTTCGGGAGATCCCGACGGAGTGTCTGGAAGAGGTGCGCGCTCGGGGAAACGTCAGCCGCCCGGTGTACCAGCCTGCGACACCACGGTCCGGCGCGCCTTCCGAGACTACCGGTCTGCGACTTGGCCAGCGAGTCCGCCATGCCAAATTTGGGGAAGGGGTGATCCTGCAGCAGGAAGGAGACGGTGCGCAAGCGCGCGTCCAGGTCAATTTCGCTGAAGCCGGCTCCAAGTGGCTGATGCTGGCCTACGCCAACCTGCAACCGATCTGATCGACTGAAGCATATGACGCCGCATGAGCCGACGGCGTCAGCAGCGCGATAGCGACGGGCTGCGGCAGGACCGGCTTCCCACCGGGAAGCGGGCTCCCGCCGCGTGCCGATTACTGCATTTCCTGCAGTTCGCCGGCCGGGATCGCTCCGTCCGAACGGCCTTTCAGGAAGGCATACAAGCCGTCGATGCCACCGGCAACCGCCTGGTTGTCTTTGAACGCCGGCATCGCGTTGCGGCCGTTCAGCACGACTTCGGAGAAAGCGGCCTTGTCCAGCGTCTTCAGACTGTTCAACAGGTTCGGGAACGCCGCGGCACCCTCGCCGGCCGGCCCGTGGCAGGTTTCGCAGCGCTGCCGCTTATAGACCTTCCAACCGCTGAAGGTGATCTTGTCCACCTTGTTGCCGTCGACCTGATAAGGCGTTTCAGCTCGCGCTGCGCTCTGCATGGCCAAAGCCGCCGCAAAGGTACCCAACAAGGCAAGAGTTTTGATCGGTTTGATGTTCATGGTTTTCCGCTTCCGTTGTTCTTGGTACAGGCGACCGATGAGTCGTACAGTCCGAGACCTCGCCGTCGCTTCGCGCGAATTGTAGCAACCAGAAGGCGCGGCGAGCAAAAAAAGAGGCGGCCTTGATCGACGAATCCTCGGAATCCCCGACGCGATTCGCGGCAGCCGCCCGCATGCAAGTTGAGGTTATGCGTGATATTCCCTATCAAAGCTCATGCCAATCTGATGCACTCCGAAACGTCGCGGCTTTCCGTGAGCTCTCGCACGGCAAGCGGCCATCCCATTGCGACCTAGCCCGCAAGCACTGCGTCAGTTCCCGCACCCATGGGATGCGTAGATCTCCCGGTACGAGACATAGACCGACGCCAGCAGCACCGGCACCCACACCAGCAACCCCAGCCCGAACGGAATGACGGCAACCAGCAGCAACAACAGCAGCGCGGCACCATAGACCAACAGCGGCCAGGCATTGCGGAGACAGCCGAGGAAGCTCGCCTTCAGCGCTTTCCACGCGTCGAGATCGTCGAATAGCACCAGGGCCGGCGCAAACCAGGCCGCCATCGCGACCGGCAAATACGCCAACAAGCCCAGGCTGGCCATCAACAGCACACCTAGCAGCGCCGCTTGATCGGCCCATCGTGGCAGTCCGTCCGGCCACTCGGCCGAGTCGAACAGCGCAGAGCCGAACAGGCCGGCCCCCAGAGCGGCCACCACCAGCATCGCCGCGATGCCGACCCAGGCCAGAGCCAACCACAGACCCAGCGCCAACAGTGATCTGGTGTTTTCGCGGAAGCCGACGAAGAGGTGTTCGAGCCGGAATTCCTGCCCCTGATCGAGATCGCGGCAGCCCCGCAACAATCCCGCCAGGAAGACCGGCTGCAACACCGTCGCAACCAGCGAACCCAGCAGCGGTACCATCGACAGCAGACTCAACGCCACGATCAACAGCACGATCTCGACGATCCAAATCAGCGGCTCCGCCCGAAACAGCGCAAATCCCTCGGCGATCCAAGTCAATCCACGACCGGGCGCTAGACGTTGTATCTCCATGCGAACCATCTCCCAGCAACCAGGAAACCCTCGAATTCGGCCGCGATCGAGCGGCTCGAACCGCAAACGATCCGATTCGACGTCGGCCGGATCAAACCGGCGTCGCTGCTGCATCCATGGTGCACAAACAGCGAAGGACGGGCTCGTACCGAACCGGCCAAGCACGCCATCCCGGTATCATGAGCCATGGCCTCACGACGGTTCCCCAAGCCTCCAGTGCTGTCGGCCGGCATCGTACCGGTCCGCCGGTTTCCGGACGGTCCCCGCTACCTGATACTTCGGGCATTCAACTACTGGGATTTTCCCAAAGGGATCGTGGAACCCGGTGAGGAGCCGCTGCAAGCGGCACGCCGCGAATTGTTCGAAGAAACGAGTCTCCGCGCGCTGATCTTCCACTGGGGCGCAAAGTACCGGGAGACGCCTCGCTACGGCAACGGGAAAATTGCGCGCTACTACCTGGCGGAATCTCCCCAGGGGGAAGTGGTCCTGGGTATCAACCCGGACACAGGGCGTGCCGAACATCACGCATTTCGCTGGGCTCGCTTTGAAGAAGCGCAGCCGCTGCTGGTGGCACGTGTGCAAGCCATACTGAACTGGGCCGACCGGCTCGTCCGGCAGCGGGACTTCGACGAGCACTAGACGCGTCCCACGGCGATCCAATGCCGGTCGCTGACCACTTGAACATTCAGCCCGGACAAACCGGCAGCACGAAGTTGTTGCTCCACTTCCTGCGGCCGATACGCCGCACACAGCGAATTGAAGAAGTCCCGGCGCAACATCTCCGCTTCCCGGCCGGCATAGAGATCCACCAGTTCGGCGGCCCGCTCCGGCGTATCCGGTCGGAGCAAGTCCATCACCAGAACGGGCGCTCCCGGTGCCGCATAACGGCGGACGGCTTCCCATAACATCGCTGGAATCCGCAGGTGGTGCAGCAGCGAGTTGGATATCAACGCACCGTATCGCGATTCGGGCGGTTCGTCGTCGGGAAGATAACGGCAGAACAGTGTGACGCGATCGCACCATCCCTCGCGAACCAGCGCTTCCCGCCCAAGACGGAGCATGCTTTCGGCGCCATCGATACCGTGGATCACGATGCCGTCGAAAGCCCTAGCGAATCGCCTGGTCACATCTGCGGTGCCGCAGCCCAGATCCAGCACCGGACCCACCCAACTGCCGGGCTCGAAGGATTGCCGAAACAGCGCGACGAACCGGTCGTGCGCTTCGCTGAAATCGGCTCGGAAGTAGGCTTCGGCCTGCGCCGGATCATCCATCAAATCGGGTTCGGGTATTCGTTCCATCTGCACTCAAGTATGACTGCCGCGATCGGTCGTCGCCCCACGCCGGCGGCGTCCCGCCCTCCCCGACGGTGGGCCCCTGGTTGCGCCGGAACCAAGCGCCAGCCGACATCGACCGATGTCCAGAATCTGGGGTACAGATCGGGGAATACTTCACAGCAAACCCCCGTACCACGCCGGTTAACATGGTCCCGCAGGCGATGTAACACTGGGACCAAACCGAACCGGGACCGATTCTCGTACCGTCGGGCCCAGACAAGCGGGGGTGACGGATGGCTGGATGTGCATGCTACTACAATGTGCTGATCGCGTCGTCGAGCGATGCCCAAGCGGAGCGCAGGCGGGTTTTCGATGCGATCTCGGAGTGGAACGGTAAGGCCCGCCGGCAAATCCTGTTCATCCCGCTGATGTGGGAAAAACATGCGATCGCAGATGCGGACAGCAACGGACCGCAGGACGCCATCAACCAGCAGCTGCTCGCTCGGTCGGATTACGTCATCGCGATTTTTCGAAGCCGTATCGGAACGCCGACACAGGACTATCCCGGCGGCACGATCGAAGAATTGGCACGCAGAAACGGCAAAGCCGCCGTCTTTTTCTGCCACCCGACACCGCCGATCGACACCAACGTTCCCGATGTCCAGGAGCAATTCGAACAATTTAACCGGCTCCGGGCATTCAAGGAACGGTTCAACTCGGCCAACGGTGGGTTGTCGCGTCTTTACAGCGACCCCGAAGACCTCGCGCAAAAAGTGCGCGATCAGCTCGACGGCTGGGCCGTGCCGGCAATGGAACATCCGACCGCGCTACTGGCAAGCTACCCGATGCCATGGAACTTCGAGACGCTGGCCAGGCCGATCGCGGATTCCTCGCAGCGACACTGCCTGCTCTTCTACAACACGGAGCTGAACGGATTCAAGGACTTCACCACGTTCAAACAGACCTGGTCCTTTCTTCTCGGCGAGCGCAACGACACGATCGGTAAGGTCGTCTTTCTGCTGTTCGACTACAAGCTCAACCGTTTGCGCAAATATCTGCTGGCGATTCGCGATGAAGTCACGAAAAACTTTCCGGGGCTGCTGGACCGCTTTCAGGTCTGCCAGATCCTGGAGAACGCTTCCACGACGCCGTCTCGCGCCTGCTCCAGTCTGGCGTTTGCGATGGTCCGCTGCGGGAGTGATCCGGCAGAAGGCGAGTACCTGCCGCTCGCCCATCTGGTACCGCTGTGCCAGCCGTTCTCGTGGGCTCCCGGATACACCACCGGCGAGTCCGACATCATTTGGGAATATCAGTACTTTCTGGAAAGCTCGGACCGGATGCTCTGTTCCGAACTCCAGGACATCTGGCGCGAGTACTACAAGCCGGACAAAGCCGTCTCGCTGACCGATTTCGTCGGCACGCCGACGTCTCCGACAGCGGCGGATGACGGCATTCTCGATCGGCAGAAACGCGCGGATGGCCCCAACACGCATCAGGATACGACCGCGCTCACGCTGATCACGCAGTTGAAGGAAAAGCTGTTCGACCCGAACGTGCCTTCCTACCTGCTGAACGACCAGTTTGAAATGCTCGACTGGAATGCGGCATTCGAGCTGATCTTCCCGACCGACCGGTTCTACCGCAACGAAAGCGCGAAGGAGTTCGTCGAAGTGCTCGACAACAAGGACGAGGTCAAGAAGGAAGCCAAGAGAATCATCCGGGAATCGACGGGTGATGGATCCGAACTGCTGCTGGAGCCGTTGAAGTACACGTCGCCGGTCTACGGCAGCATGGCGTTCACCAAGATCGCATCGCGGGTCGAGTTCAAGAACACCTGCGGCTGGATCGTCGCGCTCAACATCAACCACGTCGAGCACCGCGGACAGTACGAGGCGGATCTGCGAACGGTCAACAGGGAGCAGGCGCTGATCAGCGCGTATGCGCAAGGATTCGACCGCTTCCAGGCGGGCTTTCCGGGGCTTTCGGCGCTGTTGCAGGTCTATGTTCGCCACTTGCGCGATTGTGCCAAGATTCTCGACCTCGGCGCGGGACCCGGCCTGCTGACGCACGCGTTGCTGTTGCAGAACAAGTCCGTCACTGCGGTCGAGCCGAACGATGCCATGCTGCAAGCCCTGCGTCGGCGCTGCGGCGCATTGCCGGGCCTGTCGATTCTGAAGGCCAACGTCGACAGTCTGCACGCGCCCAACCCGTTCTACGACAATGGCAAGATCGGCATCCACCCGCCTTATGACGGCGTTTGCATCCACAACCTTTACTTCTGGCTGAATGATCCGGCGGAATTCCTAAGACGGCTGCTGACCGAGGACATCATCCGCCCAGGAGCAACGGTCACGCTGGCACTGGCCACTCCCCGCTCGGAGGTCGAGAACTACTTCGGAGCGCTGAACCGATTTCGCGCAAAAAGCCCGGAGAATGGAACGTCGGCAGGATTTTCGCAATATCTCAAAGCCGTCGACGACCTGATCGACCTCGACATCATCGGGAAATATACCGAGGACGATGTCGAGCAGCATTTCACGAGCGCCGGCTACCGAGTGAAGAAGGAATTCGCCGGCTATCAGGTGGGAGGAAAGGATTACAAGGGATTTCCGTTCTTCGCCGCGAAGGCTCCGTAGCGGTGGTTCGAATGGATGCTCACGACGCACCGCTCGGCACGCCGGCGCGGGATTCCGGATCGCCGAATCTCCGACAGGCGGCGTTCATCGACTGGAATGTCTACGCCCGGCAGTATGACCGGGTGGTCTGCCGCAACCGAATCTACCATGCGCTGCTGGACCGATTGACCGGCGGCGACGGACGACTGTCCCGACCTCCCCCAGGCGGCAAGGCGCTCGACCTCGGCGGCGGCACCGGGCACTTGGCCCGGAAACTGGTCTCGGCCGATGATTCCTTTCACGTCACGCTGGTCGACAACGACCCGACGATGCTGGATCTATCCCGCCGGAACTGCGCACGCCATCTGGTGCACCGGCCGGATTCGGCCGGCGTCCGGATCGTGGCCGCCGACCTGTCCAACAGCGATGATCTGGTTCGGTTCGGCGACCGCAGTTGGGACCTGGTGTTTCTGGTCCACGTATTGTATGCGATGGAGCGACCCGAGGTGCTGCTCCGGACGGTCTTCACGCTCTTGCGCCCCGGCGGCGAACTCCGCCTGAGTGAACCGCGGCGTGACACGGATGCCAGCGTCCTGATGGCCGCCTTGAGGCGGCAGCTCGCACTCGATCACGCAGCCGACTCCGCGCTGTGGGCGGATTTCGACGCCGTTCAGCGTTTCAATACACAGGTACTCGTTCCCCATCTCCACCGTTGGACGACCGATGAAATGATCGACCGGTTACGCTCGGTCGGCTTTGCATCGATCGCATACGCCTCGGAGGAGGTCTACGCCGGGCAGTCCATGCTGATCTGTGCGCGCAAGTAGGGACCACAACGCGACCGGCCGCTCTGCCGGGCATGGTTCACGCCTTCGGCGGCCCACCGCCGATCAATCCCGCCGGGGTTATAGATCCTCGGAACGCGGCAGCCGCGATGCCGCCTGGGCAAGTTCGGTACGCATCTCCTCGACCAACACCTCCCAGCCATCCGGCGCCGCATCGCCACCCAGATCGAGACCGTATACGGTCGACAGATTCGGCGGTTCGATGACGCCGTCCCGAAAGTAGAAATCCGTATTGATCACACCGAATCCGTTCCGGCCCAGGTACCGCGCCGAACGTTCGCTCTTGGCCTCGCTGATGAAGAGGTAGTCCGCGCCCAGTTGCGCTGCAGCCAGCACGCATCCTTTCAGCAGCACCTTGAACAGTCCGCCGTGCCGATAGGTCCGATCCACCAGCACGCGGGACATTTCACAGACACGGCCGACCCCGATGGGGATTCCATGCTGGATGTAGGGGCCGGAGGGAAGCTCCTGCACGGTGCCTGCATGGACGAGCCTGGCACTCGCCGCCAGCACGCCGCCGTCGATGACCACGCCCAAGTGCAGACTGCGCTCGTCGAACTGGTCCCGCACATCCCCGATCTGGTTGATCGGCTTGATGAACCACCCGAGTTCCCGCTGGTAGATCCGCTCGCGGAGCGGCAGGGACTGCTCGGCGACCTGGCGCTCGCTCAACCGTCGGAAGGAAATGCTGAACCCCTGCCGGTTCACCTCGACGGCATGGCCTTCCGATAACTGCGGCACTGTCGGAATACTGGAACCCCTATCGCTCAAGACGCCGAAGTCTCCACCGAGTCGAGATTGCCGATGAATTCGGGCACAACCGCCCTCCGCCGCGGCGGAACGGCCGGCCCCGGCCCTTCTCCGAAACGCTGCCGGTCAATCCCAAAGGGCGGCGGACAGCAGACCCTCGAGGTCGGCAAGCCGGTCCATGTAATCGCGATGGCTGGCCTCGATCACCGCCAAGGCTTCATCGCGCCCGTACACTTCGGTGATCTCGACCCGGGCCGGTTGTTCGTGCGGAACATTCTTGTAGGTCAGAAAGTAGTGACGCAAGCGCTCGATCAGCGAGGCCGGGCATTGCGCGACATCCCGCCAGGTGCCGTAGGCGGCATCCCCCTCCATCACCGCGATGATCTTGTCGTCGGCTTCGTCGCCGTCGATCATGCTCAAGCCGCCGATCGGAATCGCCCGCAGCAGGATGTCGCCGTGGGTGATCACCTTCTCGGTCAGCACACAGATATCGAGCGGATCGCCGTCCCCGACGATCTGGCCACGGCCGGATCGCCGGCTGAAACGTTCGGCCACCCGCTCGCCGCAATAGGTTTGCGGCACCAGTCCATAAGGGGACGGACAGATGTTCGAGAACTGCTGCGGCCGATCGACCTTCAACAAGCCCGTGTGCTTGTCCAGTTCGTACTTCACCGTGTCGCTGGGCACGATCTCGATGTAGGTCGTCAGGACGTCGGGAGCTTCCTTGCCGATCTGCACGCCGTGCCACGGGTGCGCCTTGAACAACAGCCCCATCAGTTGCCACAATGGCTCACGTCGGTTCATCCCCTTGGCCATTCCTTCAGATCGCGTGATCGGGCGCGGAACTGCGCAAGTCCGCGGGTCGTGGCTCCGCATGGCGCTTTACGCTAAACCGCCCTGTGCGGAACCGGCATCGCCGCGCTCATTATAAGCACTGCGGCAACGTTTTCGGGGTGATGGACGGCTGCCCGGTTCTGGTACCCGGTATGACATCAAGATAGATCACCGACTGGCCGTCATGACGAATGCAGCAGCAAACGACATTCTCGAAAAAGTCGGAACACAGCGATTTCATACCGTGCTGGCCGACCCGCCGTGGCAATTTCAAAACAAGACCGGAAAAGTTGCTCCGGAGCATAAGCGCCTGAGCCGCTACGGTACGATGTCGCTGGATGACATCCAACGACTTCCGATTTCAGAGATCACGCTCGAACCCGCCCACTTGTACCTCTGGGTACCGAACGCGCTGTTGCCGGAAGGTCTTCAGGTCATGGCGGCTTGGGGTTTCCAATACAAGTCGAATATCGTCTGGCACAAGATTCGTAAGGATGGCGGACCCGATGGTCGTGGTGTCGGCTTCTACTTTCGCAACGTGACGGAACTTCTGCTGTTTGGAGTCCGAGGAAAGTACGCAAGGACGCTGCCACCGGGCCGCCGTCAGGCCAACATCATCAAGACCCGGAAACGAGAACACTCGCGCAAGCCGGACGAAGCCTATGATGTCATCGAATCGTGCTCGCGTGGTCCTTACCTCGAGCTATTCGCCAGAGGCACGCGACCGGGATGGACGACCTGGGGAAATCAGGCGGACGGCTACCACCCCGACTGGCCCACCTACAAGAATCATTCGCAAAGCGCGATGCGCAGCGGCACGTCCTAGAGTCCGACGACATCGGACAGTGGGTCACCGACGCGCTTTCGGCGTTGTCGTGCACCACGGCGATCGCCCCTTGCAATGCGTAGCGGATGAAGCGACGCGAGGACGGCGCCCGTTGCAACGGAGCCGCCCTTTACCGGATGCAGTCCCGGTTCCACGACGAGCGGCTCTCCTCGTCCAAGTGGACCAACTCACCGGACGGTGAACCGCACGGCCCGGAGCCGTTCGGACGCATAGTGCAGGCGATTGTCTGATCTTAGTGCAATGGTCAGTTTGCCATGGCGTCGTTAAGTCTCTCGACCTGCGGCCGATGACCAGGCAGCTTTTTGAACCGGGCCGTCGGAGGTTGCCATGACCACCCATCCTTTCCATGCCGCAGGACGCGTCTGGCTTCTCGCCCTGCTATCCGCCGTTTCGCCCAGGCCATGGGCCGAGGCGGCGACCGACCTCCCGGCGGACCTCTGGGCCGCCGTCACCGAGGCCCAGCACCGGATCGAGGCGTCCGGCGACAGCCACTACGCGTGGAATCCGGGCAACAGGCTCCAACTGCGCTTCGAGGCCGACGCGCTCGAGGTTCGGCCGGGCGCGCACGATCAGACCTGGCAATGGGGCCTGAAGCTGACCGGCTATGGCACGCCCGGCCGGATCGAGCCGGTAGGAGCCGCCGGGGCCGAAATCCGCGGCAACCGGCTGGAATACCGGCGCGGACCGGTCACCGAATGGTACGAGAACCGGCCGGAAGGACTGGAACAGGGCTTCACGCTGGCGGCGCCACCGCGTCCCGGCGCCGATGCCGTGGTGCTGCGCATGGCGATTCAGGGCGGACTCAGGCCGCAGTTGGATGCCTCGGCGCGTTCGGCCGTGTTCCGGGGCGCGGACGGCACGCCGGCCCTGCGCTACACAGAGCTGAAGGTCGTCGACGCCAACGGCGCGGCATTGCCGGCGAAGCTGGCGGTGGCGGACGACGCCCTGCACATCGAAGTGCGCACCGAAGGTGCGGTCTGGCCGATCGTGGTCGACCCGCTGATCCAGAGTACTCAGCGACTCACGGGAGAAGCCAACGACGATCAGTACGGCTATTCGGTGGCGATTTCCGGCAACACGGCGGCGGTGGGTGCGCCGGATCATAGGCAGACTGATTTGATCGGCCCTTGTGGTCTCCTCGGAACCTGCTACGGAAAGGTGTATCTGTTCAACCGCGCGTTGACCGCCGACACGGGAGACGCAACTTGGACGGAGTCCACCAGCTATATGCTGAACACTTCGCTGTTGGGGGCACTCGGTATCTTGAGGATATTGGACTATGACGCCAGGTTCGGCGCATCGGTGGCCTTGCAGGGCGATACCTTGCTGATCGGAGCGCCCGAGGCGGGTCAGGATGAAATCCTAATTATCGGGTTGGTGCGTAATTATCAGGGTAGAGTTTTCATCGTGAACCGAAGTGGTGGAACGTGGCCGAGTGGGGCTAGCGCATCTCTGACCGCCCCCAACGCCGCAAACGGTGACCGCTTCGGCACCGCGCTAGCGCTGAGCGACAACAGCGATCACAGCGATTACGTCGCCGTGATCGGAGCGCCCAACGCGGCCAACGGCGGCAGCAGCCGCGGCAAGGGTTATGTGTTCACTGGCTCTGGTTCGAACTGGACCCAGCGCGTCGCGGCAGGCGGCAGTGCCAATAACGACCGCTTCGGTGCCGGCGTGGCCGCGTCCGGGAACATCGCCCTGATCGGCGCGCCCGGCCAGGCCACCAACGGTGTGGTATCCCGGTACCTGCGGACAGGTGCGACGACCTGGTCCGGCGCAACCACGATTGCCGCGCCTTCCGGCGCCTCTGCGTTCGGTTCGGCGGTTTCGCTGTTCGGCGACAGCGCGCTGATCGGCGCGCCGGGCACCAGTGGTGCGGGAGCGGCCTATGTCTACTCCGATGTCGGCGGGACGCCGACATCGGACACGACGCTGACGGCGACACCGGGCAGCGGTGTGACCGTCAGCCAGTTCGGCTCGGCGGTAGCGCTGTATCAGGATACCGCGCTGGTCGGTGCCTACAACTCCACGGTCAGTAGTAACTCCGCGTCCGGCGCAGCCTATCTGTTCAGCGGGTCCCGCGCGACCTGGAGCCAGCAGGCCGAATTGACCTCGACGACCCCGGCGGCCTCGAACAATTTCGGCCAGGCCGTCGCGCTGTCCGGCTACAACGCCATCGTCGGCGCGCCGGGCGAAAGTTCCGGTGCAGATTCCAACGTGGGTGCTATCTATTCGCTGATCTACCCCTGCGGCTTCGGCGTTTCGATCCCCGCCGACCCCGCCGTGCAAACGGACAAATGGGGCATGCTGGCCAGTCCCTGCCATGTGACCTCGGGTGTCGGCACCGCCTTTGCCAGCGTGCCGAATTACGGCACCCGCTGGGTCATCCGCAGCTACTCGGAAGCGACCAATACGACCACCAACTTGAGTGGAACGGAACCCTTGACCCAGGGCCGGAGCTACTGGTATCGCGGCAAGGATGCCGGCGTACTGCAGGTCGAATCGGGCACTGCCAACGCAACGGCGGTAACCAAGGATGCGGACTGCGACACGTCGATCAATCCCGATGGCTGCTATGCGGTTCCGCTGATCCTGCCGTCGGACGGCAACGATCTGATGAACTTCATCGGCAGCAACATGCCGTTCAACGTGGACTGGTCGGCTGTGCGCGTGAAGGTCGTCGGCGGAAGTAAGGCCGGTGTCTACTCGTCGCCGGACGTCGCGGCCACTGCCGGCGTGATCGTCAACACCATCTACGTATGGAACGGCTCGCAGGCCAAATACGACTCCTACAACACGAGTCCCGGCTCGGAGGGCATGTTGCGGGTGTTCCAGGGCTTCTGGCTGGAAGTCAAGGCAGGCACCGGTGCCGACAGCATCAGCCTGCTGATACCGGCCAAACCGAGCCTGAAGACATCGCAGACCTCGCCTGTCGACGGACATCCGGCCTCCGCTGAGATGCCCTGGTATCTGGGCTGGCTGGACTGGCTGGTGCCGGCAACCGAAGCGGCGCCATCTGATGATTCAGACTTCTCCAGTGCACCGATGCCGCCGAAGCCGTTCTTCCCGGGACGGCACCGGCAACCGGAACAGCGGCCGGCCCAGGCCGTCCGGGATCAGCCGGAACCGTCCACCGCTGCGGCCAAAGCCGTAGGCAACAAGGGCTGGTATGTCCGCCTGATCGTGGAGATCCCGGATCAGCGCATCAAGGACGACAACAACATCCTGGGTCAGTTGACCGGCGCCAAGGTCGGCTACGACGGACACGACGCACCCGAACTGCCGCCTTTCGGCGAGCCTTATCTGACGATCGTCTTCCCTCATCCCGGCTGGGGCGATGCGAAGGGGGACTACACGGTCGATTATCGTCCGCTCAAGAACAGCAAGTCTCCGATCGAAAAAAGCAAGACCGCAGGCCGCTGGGACTTCGAGATCCGCTCGAGCCAGAGCAATGTGGACGTGCGGCTGCGCTGGGAAGCGACGGATGTGGAGATTCTGAAGTACTCGCGGCTGACCGACCGCGATTCCGGCAAAGGCTTGCCGGTCATGAAGATGACCGACGGCCTGACGGTGACCATGCCGATCGAAAAGGTGGCTCGCTATACTTGGCGCTACCTGGGCCGGTAAGGGTGGGTTGGCAAAATGTCATTCAACGAAATCATCGAGAGCGGGAGTCGCAGCGAGGTGATGGCCACTTCGCTGTTCCCCGCCAGGAGCAAATCAGTCATGAACGAGAATCCAGAGAAAACCGCTGCGCACGAAGCACCGCAACGGTGCGAACACGATGCGGTAACGAAGCAACGGTGCGAGCGCCCGGATCGCCGCGCAGTGTTGGAGAAACTGGGCACCCTCGCGGCCTATACGCCGCCGATCATGCTCGGCATGATGGTATCCCGGGGCGTCAAGGCCGACGAATTCGGCAGCAATCCGGACAGACCCGGGTGATGAACCTTCGTCAGACATTCCGCCATGTTGCGAGCACCCATCGGTGACTGGCTGGTGCTGGCACACGAAGGTGGATCGCGTGTGCTCCTGCTGTCGCCGACCGCACGTTGGGTATGGGAAGCGGGGGCCGCTGGACTGACCGTCGAAGAAGCGGGACGGGCTTTGGCGGCCCGGTTCGGTCTTGACGCGGAACAGGGAATCACCGAGGTCAGGAATCTCTACGCGCAGTGGTACCAGGAATGCCAGGAGCCACCCTGCAAACGGGCCGGCGCGGCGGAGACGGCGCACAGGCAATCCGCGACCCAGCCGCTCCGGTCGGTCTCACAGGCCGGATGGAATGTGCGCGTTGCCGATGCGGCGATCACAGTGACCCTATCCGGGACCGACTTGGCGGTTCCCGTGGGTCACTTGCTCGCGGTTCTGCCACGGCATCACGGCCGCACCATCGATCATCACGTGGGCCTGGAAGGGAATCGCGGCGACTGGCGCTTGCTGATCGACGGAGCCATCTGCGCATCCGGCGAAGGACCGGACGCTGCGGCGGCGCAGTTGTTCTCCGAACTGGTGGCACTGGGTTGCCGCGCAGGGAAGCGTCTGTTGGTCCTGCATGCGGCAGGCATCGTGTCACCGGACGGCCGCGGTGTGGTACTCAGCGGGCGCAGCGGCGCAGGCAAGACCACTCTGGCCGTCGCGCTGAACCGCACGGGTTATAGGCTGTTGGGCGACGACGTCGTCCCGGTGATGCCCGACGGCCGCCTGGTGAGGATGGGCGCGCCTTCCTGTCTGAAGGAGGGAAGTTGGCCGGTGCTGGAAGCGCTGATCCCATCTCTGGCGGCCTGTCGGGTGTTCGAACGCTACGGCCAGCGAGTGCGTTTCGTCTCTCCGCTCGGTGCTCGGCCGGAACGGCCGGTGCCGTTGGGATTGTTCCTGTTCCCCGACTACGTAGCGGGCGGCCGTCCCAGCGTGCAACCGCTGCGGCCCGAGGAAACGCTGCGTCGACTCATCGAGGTCAACATGGTGTTCCCGGAGATGTCACAATCCCGCCTCGACGCGTTGGTGCGCTGGGTTTCGTCGGCTCCGGCCTACTCGCTGGTCTATCCCGACCTGGAAACCGGGCTCCGGCTGGTGCGTGATCGTATCGACACGGTTTCCTCGGCCGAGCCCTTGCGGCATTGAGCCACCGCGGCTGAATCTCTGATGGTATGGATCGCGAAGCGGCACGCCGTTTCCTGACCGCGTGTCTCGCGCCGGGCACGACGGGTGATCCGGCGGTGTTCGCTCACGTCTCGCTCGGTTCGGTGGATTGGCCCCGAGTGATCCGGATTGCCGGCAACCATCTGGTGACGCCGGCCCTGGCGGGTGCATTGCGCCGCGCAGGTGTATTCCCCGCGCTGCCAGCCGACGTGCAGCAGTACCTCGATGGGATGCAGGAACTGAATCGCGCGCGCAACCGGATGCTGTATGACGAACTGATCGCCGTCACGCGCCGTTTGAACGGCATCGGCATCGAACCGCTTTTGCTGAAAGGGGCGATCGCCTTGTTGCCGCAGGCGCATCCGGGTGCCGAGGACCGGGTCGTCGGTGACCTGGATTTGCTGCTGCCGGCCGACCGCATCGATGCGGCATCGGCGGCGTTACTCGACGAAGGATATCGACTGGCGTCGGATCAGCGAATGTTGCCCGGCAGCCGTGATCGGCACCATCATGCAACGCCGCTACTGCACCGGGAACTACCGGTCGCGATCGAGTTCCATAAGCGCCTGTTGCACGACGTGCGGGATGATGCCCGACTGCGTGTTGGCGCTACGGAGGTGGGCGTCGAGCGGTGCGGACCCGACGTGCGGCTGCGGGTTCCCGATTCGGCGACCCGTTTGCTGCACAATTTTCTGCATACCCAGATCCAGGACCGCCACCATGCCGGTTTGTCGACCGTGCTGCGGCCATTGCTGGAATTCGCGCAATTGCGGGAGGCGTATGGCGCGGCGTGGGATTGGACGACGCTCCAACAACGCCTTCGGCCGGAGCGCCGTCGCGCCTTCGCGGTGTATTTATTGGCAGCGGAAGAGGCCTACGGCCAGCCGTTTCCGGCCGGCCTGGAACGTTCCATTGGTGCCCGGTTGTGGTTCGGACTCATGCAGCGAAGCCGGTCGCGGCGCGCGTGGCGCTACGCGCTCGCGCCGTACTGGTTCATCCGCTTTCAGGTGCCGCGGGTGTTGACCCTGCCGCGTCGGCTGTTGACGCCGAAGTGGTTCGTGTTGAAGTACCGCGCCTGGCGCGCCGGCGAGCGCTTGTGATGGTGGGGTCCCCCTGGCATGACGCGTGCCTTTGACCTCTATCCGGAGGATTAGTCCCTCAGCCGTCGATCCGGTAACCCCGAGCAAGCGTCTGAAATTCGGTGATCTGGCCTTGTCGCCAGGTCTCGTCGCGGCCCAGTTCCGCGGCCATCAGCTCGGCGACCCGCGGAGCCATCGCCATGCTGGCCGCGGCATCGAGAAACAGCGCCCGGGTGCGCCTGGCGAGCACATCCTCGACGGTGCGGGCAAACTCTTCGCGCACCGCCCGGACGACTTCACACGCCCGGTAGGGAAGCCTGGGATGCAGCCGCTCGTCGCCCTCCGGCAGCGCTTCGGCCGATCGCCGAACGGCATCGATATCGAAACCGTCGACACTGCCAGGGTCGTCCGTCGGGCCTTCCTGCCAGCCGTGAAGCGGCAGACGGTCGGTGATCGAAGGCCTCGCATCCAGCCGGGCGACGACCGACGCACGATCGACCGCATCCTGCGCCATGCGCCGGTAGGTGGTCCATTTGCCCCCGGTCACACTGACCAACCCGGAAGTGCTGACCACGATCGTATGATCGCGAGACAGCGAGGCCGTCTGGCGATGCCGGCCTCGCCCGACCAACGGCCTGAGACCCGCAAATGCGCTGGACACATCCGAGCGAGCGGGCCTTCCGCTTAGATACCGGCCGGCATGGGACAACAGAAAGTCGATCTCCTCCGCCAGCGGCAGCGGCTCCGGCGAGACCGTCGTGACCGGTGTGTCGGTGGTGCCGAGCAGCACCCTGCCCTGCCACGGGATCGCAAACATCATCCGGCCGTCATCGGTACGCGGAATGACCATCGCGCAGCAGCCGGGCAGGAACGATCCGTCGAGCACCAGGTGTGCACCCTGGCTGGGGGACATCAGCGCGGCCGAGGTCGGCTCGTCCAGCCGCCGCACCGCATCGGTGAACACGCCGGTCGCATTGATCACGCTGCGGGAACGGATTTCGTAAGCCCTGCCGCTGTCCCGATCGCGAGCCTCGACGCCGGCGATCCGTCCGTCCGCCTTCAGCAGGCCGGTCACCTCGAAGTAGTTCAGCGGAATACCCCCCAGATCAAGCAAGGTTCGCGCGAGCGACACCGCCAGCCGCGCGTCGTCGAATGTACCGTCCCAATACAGGATGCCGCCGAGCAATCCCGAAGGATCGAGAGTCGGCAGCAGCCCCAGCGTATCGGCCCGCGACAGATGGCGCGATCGCTCCAGACCCAAGCCGCCGGACAACAGGTCATAGCACCGGACACCCACCCGGTAGAATGGGACCTCCCACCACCGATAGAGCGGGATCACGCAGCCGATACGATGCACCCGATGCGGTGCGTTTCGGAACAGCACGCCGCGCTCGTGCAAGGCCTGACGAACCAGTCCGACCCTGCCTTGCCGCAGATAGCGGAGCCCTCCGTGAATCAGTTTACTGCTGCGACTCGATGTGCCCGCGGCGAAATCCTTCCGTTCCAGCAGCAATGTCTTGAAGCCGCGCGCCGCCGCCTCGACGGCCGTACCGAGTCCGGTGGCACCCCCACCGATGACGATGAAGTCCCAAATCGTATCGGCCGGGTCCAGTCCGGTCAGCAGCAGCTCACGTTGCATCGGGCTGTGGCGCAGAACGCGGAATCACCGCATTTTCGCGGTTCGGATGTAACGAAGTCCACGGCGATCCCGCGACGGCAGAAGGAACCCGGCAGATCGGCGATTACACGTCACGGATCGGTGAACGGTCTGACCGAGAGCCCGGTCGCGATCGGCCGGCATCAAGGTCCATGATGATCGGGCCGAACGACGCCCGTCACGAAGGCTTCGACATCTCGGTGCCCGGATCAACCATCCCCGGAAGCCGCGACTCCGACTCGGCTCGGTCGAGGGTCGCTTCCTTCGGGCGAAAAGCCCGAACGGAAGTGAATTGAACCGGCGATCACCCCTCCCCGCCCTGTTCGATCGCGGAGCGGCGGAACCTCAGGCGTCCACTCCTGCCCGGCTGCCGGACCAAGAGATCACACCCAACCGAGCGCCAGCCAGAACAGGATCATCACCGCGGCCAGGATCACGATGGGCACCGGATTCTTGATGATGTTGAAGAAATCGTTCCGGTAGATGTCGACGGTTTCGGAGAAGATTTTCTTGGTTTGTTGGGTCAGGGTCGGTTCTCGGGACATGATGACCTCCTCGAAGGATTGGCAACGACAAT
>CAZXXC010000015.1:0-53360 GCA_964644665.1 uncultured Methylococcaceae bacterium | reverse complement strand
ACGGAACACCTTTTTCATTGTCACACAGCCGTTTTACCGTTGGATAGCCTTTCACTGTCGCAGCCCGAGCGATTCGACCGGCTTGAAAACAGGGGCTTGCAACCTCACAACGCTACGCATCGACCCCTTACAATTGATGACTTGCGAGTATTCCCATGCGCATGGACAAACTGACCAGCAAATTCCAGATGGCCCTCGCCGACGCTCAGAGTCTGGCGCTCGGTCACGATCATCAATTCATCGAACCGATCCACGTGTTGGTCGCCTTGCTGGATCAGGACGGTGGTTCGGTCAAGCCGTTGCTGGCTCAAGCCGGAGTCAACGTGTCGCAACTGCGGGCCGCGCTGGGCGCGGTGATCGACCGGATGCCGCGCGTCGAAGGAGTCGGCGGCGACGTACAGATCTCCGCCGATCTGGCGCGACTGCTGAATCTCAGCGATAAGCTGGCGCAGAAGCGCGGTGACAGCTACATCAGCAGCGAGTTGTTCGTGCTGGCGGCGCTGGAGGAGCGCGGGCAACTGGGTGACTTGCTGCGGAAGCAGAGTCTCGACCGGGCCACGCTGGAGCGCGCAATCGACGGGCTGCGTGCCGGTCAGAAGGTCGACGACCCGAACATCGAGGAACAACGTCAGGCCCTCAAGAAATACACGATCGATCTGACCGAGCGGGCGGAGCAAGGCAAACTCGACCCGGTCATCGGCCGCGATGACGAGATCCGGCGAACCATCCAGGTGCTGCAGCGCCGCACCAAGAACAATCCAGTGCTGATCGGGGAGCCAGGCGTCGGGAAGACGGCGATCGTCGAGGGTCTGGCGCAGCGGATCGTCAACGGAGAAGTGCCGGAAGGCGTCAAGGGAAAGCGTCTGTTGGTGCTCGATATGGCCGGTTTGATCGCGGGTGCAAAGTTTCGCGGTGAGTTCGAGGAGCGCATGAAAGCCGTTCTGAACGACATCGCCAAGCAGGAGGGCAAAGTCATTCTGTTCATCGACGAGTTGCATACGCTGGTCGGTGCCGGCAAGGCCGAGGGTGCAATCGACGCCGGGAACATGCTGAAGCCGGCACTTGCGCGTGGAGAACTGCACTGCATCGGCGCGACCACGCTGGACGAGTATCGGCAGTACATTGAAAAGGATGCGGCCCTGGAGCGCCGATTCCAGAAGGTGTTGGTCGACGAGCCGTCGGTGGAGGACTCGGTGGCGATTCTGCGCGGATTGAAGGAACGTTACGAGCTGCATCACGGCGTGACCATCACCGATCCTGCGATCGTTGCCGCCGCGGTTCTGTCGCACCGCTACATCACTGATCGGAACCTTCCCGACAAGGCGATCGACCTGATCGACGAGGCGGCCAGCCGCATCCGGATGGAAATCGACTCCAAGCCGGAGGAAATGGACCGGCTGGAAAGGCGCCTGATCCAACTGAAGATCGAACGCGAGGCTCTGAAGAAGGAAAGTGATGAAGCCTCGCGCAGGCGTTTGGAGGCGTTACAGGAAAACATCGACGAAGCCGAAAGGGATTATGCCGATCTGGAGGAGATCTGGAAGGCCGAGAAAGCGTCGCTGCAGGGAACCGCCAGCGTCAAGGAGAAGTTGGAACAGGCGCGGCAGCAGTTGGACATGTTGAAGCGTGCGGAAAATCCCAATTACGACAAGATGGGCGAACTGCAGTACGGCGTCATCCCGCAACTGGAGAAGGAGTTGCAGCAGGCCGAGCAGGCGGAGACCCGGGAAAAGCAGTTATTGCGCAACAAGGTGACCGACGAGGAGATCGCCGAGGTCGTTTCCAAGTGGACCGGCATTCCAGTCGCCAAGATGCTGGAGGGCGAGCGCGAGAAACTGCTGCACATGGAGGAGAACATCGGCAAGCGGGTAGTCGGCCAGAGCGAGGCGATCAAGGCGGTCAGCGATGCGATCCGGCGTGCCCGTGCGGGTCTATCCGATCCCAATCGGCCCAGCGGGTCGTTCCTGTTTCTGGGTCCGACCGGCGTCGGCAAGACGGAATTGTGCAAGGCGCTGGCGGAGTTCCTGTTCGATACCGAAGAAGCCATGGTGCGGATCGACATGTCCGAATTCATGGAAAAGCATTCGGTGGCCCGACTGATCGGTGCCCCGCCGGGTTACGTGGGATACGAGGAAGGGGGCTATCTGACGGAATTGGTGCGGCGCAAGCCCTATTCGGTGATCCTGCTGGATGAAGTGGAAAAGGCGCATCCGGACGTGTTCAATGTGCTGCTGCAGGTGTTGGATGATGGCCGCTTGACCGACGGGCACGGCCGAACGGTCGATTTTCGCAATACCGTGATCGCGATGACGTCGAACCTCGGTTCATCGCAGATTCAGGAGCTCGCCGGAGAGGCCAATTACGCACGCATGAAGGCGGAAGTCATGACGATCGTGACGCAGTATTTCAAACCGGAGTTCATCAATCGGATCGACGAAGTGGTCGTGTTCCATCCGCTGGCCAAAGAACAGATTCGGGCGATCACCCGCATCCAGATCGATCAGCTCCGCAAGCGCCTGGAGGGCAGGGATTTCGGTCTTCTGGTTTCCGAGGCGGTGCTGGATCGTTTGGGCGAAGCCGGATTCGATCCGGTATACGGGGCGAGGCCGCTCAAACGAGCGATTCAGCAGCAGCTGGAGAATCCGCTGGCGCTCGACATTCTGGCCGGCAAGTTCGAGAATGGCGACACGGTGTCGGTGGCGGCCCGCGGTTCCGAACTGGTATTCGAAAAGGCGGCGTGACGCCGTCTGGGCCGGCGGGCCGATTCCGGAGTGTCATGGACTCGTAACATCGGCGCATTACGATCGCGGCTTTGGCAGACGCGGAGTCAACATGTCTGATGTCAACGTGCTGGTGGTCGAAGACGAGGACGCGATTCGGGAGATGCTCGGCATGGTTCTGGAACAGGCGGACTTTGCCGTCCAGTCGGCATCCGATGCGCACCAAGCCCTGGCCTTGATGAACCAGACCGAGCCGGACCTGATCCTGCTCGACTGGATGTTGCCTGGCCTGAGCGGAGTCGAATGGGCCAGGCGGCTGAAGAAGGACGAGTCCTACAGCGAGATTCCGATCATCCTGCTGACCGCGCGCGGGGAGGAGGAGGATCGGGTGCGCGGTTTCGAAGTGGGCGCAGACGATTACGTGACCAAGCCGTTTTCGACCCGCGAGCTGATCGCCCGGATCAAGGCGGTGTTGCGCCGCAGCGGTCGTATCGGGAAGTCCAGCCGGATCGAGCTGGGCGGGATCGCACTCGATACCGACGAGCATCGGGTCTCGATCGGCCAGATCCAGGTCACCCTGAGCCCGACCGAATACCGGCTGCTCGAGTTTTTCTTGACCCATCCGGATAAGGTCTACAGCCGCAATCAGTTGTTGGATCAGGTCTGGGGTCGCAGTACCTATATCGAGGAGCGGACCGTGGATGTGCATATTCGGAGGCTGCGGAAGATCCTCGCCGAGCACCAGCGCGAAGAAATGATTCAGACGGTCCGCGGTTTCGGTTACCGTTTCTCCGCGGTGGTTTAGCCCATCATGGCGTTCGTGTCACCGCGAACCTTGAACCATCGTCGCGGATCGTCGATGGGCACGGAGCGTTCGTTGCATCGCTGGTTCGGCGCAAAGCGATCGGACCGCATTCGATCGATCTCCGGTTCGACGGGTTGCAGCCTCTGCCCGGCCGGCAGGAGCCGCTCCTCGCCGCGATTAAGGCGACATTCGTATTGATGTCGTACGCCTGGCGCGCCGAGTTCTTCTGGCTGATTCTGTTTGTCCTCGGCGTCGCGTTCCTCGGTCGACTGACCGACGACTGGGGTCTCGCACTTTGGGTGTGCACGACCTCCTATCTGGTTCGTCACCTGTTCTTCGCCAATCGCCTGTTGAAATGGCTGCGCAGCGGCAAGAGTTCCCAGTTGCCGCAAGGAGACGGTGTCTGGGAGGAAATCTACTACCTCATTTTTCGCGTCAGGCGGCGTAACAAGCACCGCAAGAAGCAGCTTCTGAAGATGCTCGACCGGTTTCGCACGGCCACCGCAGCGCTTCCCGATGCCACCGTGCTGCTGGGATCGCGGCATCAGATCGACTGGTTCAACGACTCGGCGGCGAATCTGCTGGGCCTGCGCCGATCCGACGTCGGCCAACAGATCAACAATCTCGTCCGCAGTCCCAGCTTCTCCCGCTATCTGGCCAGCAACGAACCGGGACTGACGATGGCGATGCCCTCCCCGATCGACGATACCCGGGAACTGGAAGTCCGGATCGTGCCCTATGGTGATGCAAACTCCCGTCTATTGGTCGCGCGCGACGTGACCCAACTCCGGCAGATGGAGCGTGTGCGAAGCGATTTCGTGGCGAACGTGTCTCACGAATTGCGCACTCCGATTACCGTGCTGCGGGGTTACATCGAAGCCTGTTGCGAAGGCGATCACGACCTGCCGGATCGATACCGGAGGATCTTCCGCCGAATCGAGGAGCAGACCTCGCGCATGCAGAACCTGATCGACGGTCTGCTGGTATTGACCCGCCTGGAATCCAGCCACCACAGCACCACGCAAAGCCGCGTGAACGTCGGCAGGCTACTGGGTTCGGTGTGCGAAGAAGCGGAATTTCTGGTGGAGCGTGGGCCGGAATTGGAACTGATGATCGAGAGCACGGCCGAGGTATTGGGCGTCGAGCAGGAGCTGCGGAGCGCATTTTCGAATCTGGTCGTGAACGCGATGAAGTACACGCCGGCGCAAGGCCGGGTCATCGTGCGCTGGTCTGATCAGCCGACCGGCGGTTGCCGGCTCGATGTGGAAGACACCGGCCCGGGCATTCCGCCCGAACATTTGTCGCGGTTGACCGAACGCTTCTATCGCGTCGACGTCGCGGGTTCACCCAACAAGGGTGGAAGCGGTTTGGGGCTTGCCATCGTCAAGCACGCGTTGGGCCGCCACGAGGCGGTGCTGCAGATTGCCAGCAGGGTCGGCAAGGGGAGTCGTTTCAGTTGTTGTTTTCCAGAGACTCGTGTGAACCGCGATGGCCGACAACCAGGCGTCGGAGCCGACTGACGGCAGCGTTGTTGCGGAATCCACCAGATTCCTGTCCCTTCGAACGACGATCGGCCTCGCGCGATGCCGCAAAGGCGTTGCTGGAGTGCCGAGATTCGCGTTAAATTTGCTTGACATCGGCAAATTGGATTTCGCAATGCTTGATTTCTCTCGAACCGCGGTCTAGTATGTTGTTGCTCGATGTATATTGGCTGTTGTTTTTTGGTGGAAGGAGACGGTAATGATTAAGAAATACTTGTGCGCGATGGCGCTTACCAGTCTTGCCACCTCCGGGGTTTACGCCGCGGAGCAGGGACAAGACATTTACGCGGCGCCGGAAGCCGCTACGCCGGAGTCCGCTCCGGTATCCGAAGACTATTCGGCGACGGGCGAGACGTCTGCGGTCACTGAGGCGGCCCCTGCGGCCAGCGATGAGTGGCTGGACGACCGATTCTACCTGGCGCCTTTCGGAACTTTCATGCAGCCCGGGGGCGACCGCAAGGCATTCGGCGGCTGGGGCGGTGGTCTCGCGATCGGCAAGGTCATCAACCAGTACTTCAACGTTGAGCTGCGTGGCTTCTGGCTCGGCTACGGCAACAACATCCCGCAAGGCGATGCGATCGGGGGCAACACCGACCTGACCGGTGGTACCGTCGACCTGCAGTACCATTTCATGCGTTCGGCGGACAATCCGTTCTCGCCATACGTGGTCGCAGCCGTGGGCGGTCTGAACGAGAGCTTCCGTACCGGACAGGGCCGCGGACAAGCGACTTCGCAGTTCCTGTTCCAGACCGGTCTCGGTGCCACGTATGAACTGGCCGACAATTTCCTGTTGCGCGGCGATGTGCGTTATCAGTTGCAGACGGCGCCAAACCGCACTCTGACCAACCCGGTCACCGGGGACACCCGGCAGTGGGGACCCGATGTCTACAACGACCTGGTGGTGAATGCGGGCTTCGTGATTCCGTTGGGCGACAAGCCGCAACCGATCGCGGCGGCGGCACCGGCGCCGGTGGACGACTGCTCGACGCGTGATTCCGACGGTGACGGCGTGAACGACTGCGACGACAAGTGCCCGGGCACGATGAAGGGTGCAAAAGTCGACGAGTACGGCTGTCTGGTGCGGATCGAATTGCGCGGTGTGAACTTCCATTACGATTCGGCCGAGTTGACCGAGCAGGCGAAGGCGATCCTGGATGAAGTTTCGGCCGGTCTGATCGCTTCGGACGAGAAGAAGGACATCGAGGTGCAGGGACACACCAGCACCGAGGGCACCGACCAGTACAACATGCGTCTGTCGCAGCGTCGTGCGGCGTCGGTGGTGGATTACCTGAAGCTGAAGGGTGTCACCAACAACCTGTATCCGAAGGGCTACGGCGAATCGTATCCGAAGGTCTCTCCGGACAAGACGGAAGCGGAGCGTTCGGTGAACCGTCGCGTCGAGTTGGTCTGGATGGGCGACTGATCGGCCGACACCAGGGACGGTCCCGGCGAGCCGGGATGTGCCAATGCAAACCCGCCTCCCGGCGGGTTTGCTTTTTTGTGGCTTCGAAAAGTCGTCTCTTGTGTTGTTCGCATTGCTCAGTTAGTATTTGTGTTGTCAAAGTGGAATTTTTTGTTGTGTTTAGAGCAATGGGGGGAGGTCATGAATAAGCGATTTTGGTATGGAATGCTATTGACCTGGCTGATGGTTCCGGCCTCGCAAGCGGCGGAATCCGTGCAGGATCTCTCCGCGACGCAGTCAGAATATACGAGCGAGGAGCCCGTGGCAGCGTCGGAAGAGATGGCTGCAGCACCGATCAGCAGCGATGAGTGGCTGGACGACCGGTTCTACCTGGCGCCTTTCGGCCTCTTCATGCAGCCGGGCGGCGACCGCAAGGCGTTCGCCGGCTGGGGCGGCGGTCTCGGTATCGGCAAGATCATCAATCAATACCTGAACATCGAGCTCCGCGGTTTTTGGCTCGATTACGGCAACAACCGCCCCAACATTGGCGGACATACCGACCTGACCGGTGGTACCGTCGACCTGCAGTACCATTTCATGCGTTCGGCCGACAATCCGTTTTCGCCGTACGCGGTTCTGGCGCTCGGCGGAATCAACTACAGCTATCGGACCGATTTCGGTACCGGAGGACAAGGAGCGTCCTTCCTGTGGCAGTTGGGTCTCGGTGCCACGTATGAACTGGCCGACAATTTCCTGCTGCGCGGCGATGTCCGCTATCAGGGCCAGGCGACCAACTGCAACGGTTGTACCTGGAATGCCGACGTTCTGAACGACCTGGTGGTGAATGCGGGCTTCGTGATTCCGTTGGGCGACAAGCCGCAACCGATCGCGGCGGCGGCACCGGCGCCGGTGGACGACTGCTCGACGCGTGATTCCGACGGTGACGGCGTGAACGACTGCGACGACAAGTGCCCGGGCACGATGAAGGGTGCAAAAGTCGACGAGTACGGCTGTCTGGTGCGGATCGAATTGCGCGGTGTGAACTTCCATTACGATTCGGCCGAGTTGACCGAGCAGGCGAAGGCGATCCTGGATGAAGTTTCGGCCGGTCTGATCGCTTCGGACGAGAAGAAGGACATCGAGGTGCAGGGACACACCAGCACCGAGGGCACCGACCAGTACAACATGCGTCTGTCGCAGCGTCGTGCGGCGTCGGTGGTGGATTACCTGAAGCTGAAGGGTGTCACCAACAACCTGTATCCGAAGGGCTACGGCGAATCGTATCCGAAGGTCTCTCCGGACAAGACGGAAGCGGAGCGTTCGGTGAACCGTCGCGTCGAGTTGGTCTGGATGGGCGACTGATCGGCCGACACCAGGGACGGTCCCGGCGAGCCGGGATGTGCCAATGCAAACCCGCCTCCCGGCGGGTTTGCTTTTTGTGGGGGCTTGTGGTTGCATGGCGCTGCTTCATCGGCAGTAGGCAGTCCGGCATTGCTATCAATACGAGGAAATAATGAGTTACAGCAAGATCTTTCTGACCCCTTTGGCTCTTGGATTGGCGTTGACGCTGCATGCTGAAGGGGTCTCTGCCGCCCGCGATTACATCCACATCGTCGGTTCGTCGACGCTGGCACCGTTCTCCAAGGCGGTCGCCGAGCAGTTGGCCAAAGGCAGCAAGAAATCGCCAGGGTTGAAGTCGCCGTGGCTGGAGTCGACCGGCACGAAAGGCGGGATTCAGCTCTTCTGCGAGGGCGAAGGCGACGACTTCGCGGATATCGCCAATGCCGCACGGAGGATGACCAGGAAGGAATGGGAGCAGTGCCAGAACAACGGTGTTCGGGACATCATCGAAGTGGCGGTTGGTCGTGACGCGCTGGTACTGGCCCAGTCGAAGAACAGCCCGGAGATGAAGCTCACACGTCGGGACGTGTATCTGTCGCTGAGCCGAATGGTACCCGACGCCCTGACCAAGACCACCAAACCGAACACGAACAAGAACTGGAAGCAGATCAACTCGGTATTTCCGGACCGCAAGATTTCTTACGTCGGTCCGCCGGCGAATGCCGGACTGCGGGAGGTGTTCAGGGATTTGCTGCTGGAACCGGGATGTGACGGGTTCCCTTGGTTGAAGACTCAGGCGAACAAGAACTCCAACGACTACAAGCGGGCTTGCCAGGACGTCCGAACCGACGGCACCTATCTGGATGTCGCGGTCAACGACCCGACCACGGTGCGTGAATTGACCACCAACCCGGCAGCGATCGGCCTGATGAACTTCGGTTTCTTCAAGGAGCAGAAGGACAAACTGGCCGCTCTGGAAGTGGATGGCGTCACCCCGACCGAGGCTACGGTTTCCTCTGCGACCTATCCGCTGAGCGGCACCCTGTATTTCTATGTCAAGAAGTCGCATGTGGCCAAAATCCCGGGCCTGCAAAAGTTTATCGACGAGTTCACCAGCGAGAAGGCTTTCGGCGACAAAGGCTACCTTCTGTCGAAGGGCTTGATCCCACTGAATAAGGTGGATCGCAAGGTGTCCACCGACATCGCGAAGTTGTTGGCGCCGGCATTCGCGCCGTAGCACGGCAGGAAACCGGTCCGGCACTGGATGGGAGGCCGGGGTTCCAGCCGCGGCCTCCGTACACCGGCGGGAGACCGGTATCGGCCTGACGATCAGCAGGGGAAATGAAAAACAATCGTTTCGGTGGCGTCGAGCGACAGCTGATGCTTGCGGCGGTCGCGGCGATGTCGATCATGGCCGGCGCCGCGGGGATGGCTTCGGCCGAGTCTTCGCTGCCGCTCTGCCCGGATACCCCCAATTGCGTGTCCAGCCGTGACCGGGACCAACGGCACCATGTCCGCCCGCTGTCTTTCGACGGCCCGGCGGATCAAGCCTGGAGCGATGCCCGGGCCGCGTTGCTGGAGGAGGCACGCACGGCCATCGTGGCGGAGCTGCCGACGGTGCTTCGGGCGGAGTCGGTGAGTCTGGTGTTCCGCTTCGTCGATGATGTGATCCTGGAATTGGTGCCGGATCGAAAGCTCATCGAAGTCCGGTCGGCCTCCAGAGTCGGCTACTGGGACCTTGGGGTCAATCGGCGGCGGGTCGAACGTATCCGTGCGCGGTTCGTTGCCCGGCAAGCTCAACGCTGACGAGGTGATCGCCGCTGATGCGACCAATGGACGACAAGACGGCGGTCGACACCGCCATCATTGATCTGGCTCTCGCCGAGGACATCGGCGGCGGTGACCTGACCGCGCGAATCCTGCCGGAAAGCCGGCAGGCGACGGCGCTGCTGACGACTCGTGAGGACACGGTGCTGTGCGGCAGGGCGTGGTTCGATGCGGTGTTTGCACGACTGGGTTCCGGGGTGTCCAGCCACTGGCTCTTCACCGATGGTGCGGAAGTGGCCGCTGGCGAATTGCTTTGCCGGCTGGAGGGACCTGCGCGGTTGCTGCTGACCGGGGAACGAACTGCGCTGAATCTGATACAGACGCTCTGTGGAACGGCGACCCGCGCGCGGCGGTACGCGCGCGCGGTGGCCGGAACGCCATGCAAGATTCTCGATACGCGCAAGACCCTGCCGGGCCTCAGGCTGGCGCAGAAGTACGCGGTTCGCTGCGGCGGATGTTTCAATCATCGCACCGGTTTGTATGACGGCATTCTGATCAAAGAGAATCACATCCTCGCCGCCGGGTCGATCGCGCAGGCGGTGGCCGCTGCCCAATCGCTGCGGTCGGGCGTGCTGATCGAAGTCGAGGTCGAGAACCTCGACGAGTTGCTGCAGGCGCTGGACGCTGGAGCGGAACGCATTTTGCTGGATAATTTCGACATGACGCTGGTTCGCGAGGCGGTGGCGATCGCCGCAGGGCGGGCACAGCTGGAAGTCTCGGGAAACGTATCTCTGGAGAACGTCAGGGAGATCGCGGAAACCGGTGTGGATTTCATCTCCGTAGGAGATCTGACCAAGAATGTTTCAGCCGTCGACTTGTCGCTTCGCATCGTGCTGGCGCCTTGAGAAAGCCGCCGATCGCCCGGTCCACAATGCGCCAGAACTGCCCCATGCCGGGGCATCGGCGGTGTTGAAGTACAGCAGTTTCGGCGGATGAAAATCGCGACTTGGAACGTCAATTCGCTGCGAGTGCGTCTACCGCAGTTGCTGGACTGGCTGCGGGACAGTCAACCCGATGTGCTGGCGCTCCAGGAGACCAAGGTGCCGGATGGAGATTTTCCGGCGGCTCCGCTGCAGGCGCTCGGTTATCACTGCAGCTACAGCGGGCAGAAAACCTACAACGGAGTCGCGTTGCTGAGCCGCGCCCGACTCGAAGATCACCTGACCGATCCGTCGCAACTTTGCGACCCTCAACGGCGCATTCTGGCGGCTACCTTAGGCTCCGTCCGGATCGTCAATCTCTATGTTCCAAACGGCAGCGAGGTGGGGTCGGACAAATACGACTACAAACTCGATTGGATGGCGAAGATTGCGGATTTCCTTTCGAGCCAGTTGGCCGATTGGTCGGAGTTGGTGGTGTTGGGTGATTTCAACGTGGCACCCGAGGACCGCGATGTTTACGATCCGGAAGCCTGGCGCGAGAAGATTCTGTGCAGTTCAGCCGAAAGGGGTGCGTTCGGCAATTGGCTCGAGTTGGGTCTTAGCGATGCCTTTCGATCATTCGAACAACCCGAATCGAGCTACACGTGGTGGGACTACCGCACCGGCGCATTTCGCCGCAACCACGGTCTCAGGATCGATCACATCTTGGTCAGCAATGCGATGCGCCGACGTCTGGAGAGCTGTCGCATCGACCTCGCTCCGCGCAAACGGGAACGGCCGTCAGACCACACCCCGGTCTGGGCTGTCTTTGACTGAAGGCTTCAGCGCAACACGAATCCACCGAACCGGCCGTCACAGCACGGCCGATTGACGGCAAGCTGCAATTCCGAACTGTCTGACAGGTATCTATCTATGCATCAAATCACCCTCATCCCCGGCGACGGCATCGGCCCGGCCATCGTCGATGCCTCGGTTCAAGTCATCGAGGCGGCCGGTGTGAAAGTCGACTGGGACACGCGACTCGCCGGCATGGCAGCGGTCGAGGAGCATGCGACCCCGCTTCCAGACGAGACTCTGGACTCGATCAGACGCACCCGGGTTTGCCTGAAAGGGCCGCTGACGACGCCGGTGGGCGGCGGTTACCGCAGCGTGAACGTCACGCTGCGGCAAACCTTCAATCTGTATGCGAACGTGCGCCCCGCGATCTCGTTCGAGGGAACGGATTCCCCATTCCGCGATGTCAACCTGGTGACGATTCGCGAAAACACCGAAGGCTTGTATGCCGGCATCGAGCATTTCATCAAATTCGGGGAAGAAAAGATCGCCGCCGAGAGTATCGCAGTGATCACCCGCCAGGGATCGGAGCGCGTGATCCGGTTTGCATTCGATTACGCACGCGGGGCCGGCAGGAAGAAGGTGACGTTGGTCCACAAGGCGAACATTCTGAAATGTACGTCTGGTCTGTTTCTGGAGATCGGCCGTGATATCGCGAAGGAATATCCGGAGATCGATTTCGACGAGCGGATCGTGGATGCCTGCTGCATGCAACTGGTCATGAAGCCGGAGCATTTCGATGTGATCGTGACCACCAACCTGTTCGGTGACATCCTTTCGGATCTGGCGGCCGGTTTGATCGGTGGTCTGGGTTTGACCGCAGGTGCCAACATCGGAACGGATGCCGCGATCTTCGAAGCCGTACATGGCAGCGCGCCGGACATCGCCGATCTCGGAATCGCGAATCCGACTGCCATGATTCTGGCGTCATCGATGATGCTGGAGCATCTGGGCGAACGGGACGCTGCCCGCCGGATCGAGCAAGCGGTTCGGGCGGTGATCCGCGAAGGCCGCGTTCTGACGCCAGATCTGCGTAAGGATTCCGGTCACGGAACGCAGCAAATGACGGCGGCGATCATCGCAAGCTTGAACGACTGAGCGGCTGAGCGGCGCGGACTGTCAGTAGCAGTCGACCGGATCGACGTCGAGCGACCATCGTACCCGGCCGACCTGGGGGATGTCTGGAATCTCCAGCAGCAGTCGGTCGACCAGCTCGTGCAACGGTCTTCGTTCGGGGCCTGACAGCATGAGCTGGTAGCGGTAGCGGCCGGCTTGGCGCGCCATCGGTGCGGGGGCCGGTCCGAGCGGGGTGATGCTGGTTCCCGCCCGCTCGAATGCGAGCTGTCGGAGCCGTTGCAGGAACTGTAGCGCGATCGGATCATCCCTCGCCTCGGCGCGCCACAGGACCAGATGGTGGACCGGCGGCAGTCGTGCCAGCCGGCGCTCTTCCAGAGCGACTTGGGCGAAGCGGCCGTATCCTCCGGTGATCAGCGTGTGCAGCAGCGGGTGTTGCGGTTGCCGGGTCTGCAACACCACGGTACCAGCCCGCTCGGCGCGACCGGCGCGACCGGCGACTTGCACGATGAGCTGCGACATCCGTTCGCTTGCGCGAAAATCCGTAGCGAACAGCAGCGCATCGGCATCGATCACGGCCACCAGCGTCACACGCGGAAAGTGATGGCCTTTCGCCAGCATCTGGGTGCCCACAAGGATGTCGACTTCGCCGCGCTGCACCCGCTCCAGGTTCCGCTGCAGACTGCCGACGCGGCTGGTGCTGTCGCGGTCGATGCGCAGGACGCGTTGTTCGGGAAACAGGTCGGCGAGGGCCTGTTCCAGCCGCTCGGTACCCTGGCCGAGAGGGCGCAATTCCGACCCGGTACACTCCGGGCACGCCGGCGGCATACGCCGCTCGAGACCGCAGTAGTGACAGCGGAGACGCCCGTCGCGGAGGTGCACCACCAGCCGCGCATCGCAGCGCGAACAAGGTGCCACCCAGCCGCAGTCGTCACAGATCAGTGTCGGCGCATAGCCACGCCGGTTCAGGAACAGCAGGATCTGCTCGCGCTGTTGCAGCGTCTTCCGAATCAGGGTGATCAAGGGCGGTGACAGGCCCTCGCTCAGGCGCTGATGGCGAATGTCCAACAGCTGGAAGCGCGGCGTCGCCGCACCACCCGCCCGGTCCGGTAAGGCGATCGCCCGATAGCGACCGCGTGCGACATTCCATAGGCTTTCCAGCGACGGGGTTGCCGAGCCCAGCAATACCGGGACATCGAGATAGCGAGCCTTCTGGATTGCGACGTCGCGGGCCGAGAATCGGAAGTTTTCCTGTTGCTTGAACGAGGTGTCATGTTCTTCATCGACGATGATCAGGCCGGGCCGTTGCATCGGAATCCATACTGCCGAGCGGGTCCCGAGCAGGATCGGCGAGTCGCCACGCTGGATTTGCAGCCATGCGGCGAGGCGTTCGGTCTCGCGCAGGCGTGAGTGAAACACCGCGATGGGTACCGCGAATCGCTCCCGGAATCGCTGCTCGAATTGCGGGGTCAGGCTGATCTCTGGAAGCAGAATCATCACCTGTTCATCGCGCTGCAACGCCGCTTCGGCCAGACGCAGATACACTTCGGTCTTTCCACTTCCGGTGACCCCGTCGAGCAGGAAGCGCGCATGGCGGCCGAACGTGGCGGCGACGGTCTGCACCGCTTCGGACTGCGCCGGGTTCAGCCGAGGCGAAACGATCGCGGGATTCCGGACGCATGATCTCCCCTGAGGCGGAACACGGAGTTCTGCGAGGCCTCTCTTGCTGAGGCTCCCGAACGTCTTTTTCCAGGAAGGGTTGCTGGCGCGCAGGCAGCTTGCCGACAGGCCGTCCGGTGCGGATTTCAGCAGAGCCAACATCGACCGCAGCCGAGGAGCGCGCGTCAGCGTGTCGGTTGAGAGGGCCCATCCGGCCTCCGTCAGCACCACGTGCGGCTCGCCGGGGGTCTCGGCCGCCCGCCCGCCCCGGAGTAGACGGGGAAACGCGGCTGCCATCACTTCGCCGAGCGGATGATGGTAGTAGCGGGAAGCCCATTTCAGCAGAGCGATGTCCTTGGCCGACAACAGCGTGACGTCGTCGAGAACCGCCATCAAGGGCTTGAGGCGGGACGGGTCGGCTTCGGTCCGCTCGCTGATTTCGATCAGATAACCCGTGCGTACCCGATTTCCGAAAGGCACCAGCAGGCGGATTCCCGGTTGCAGTGTTGCCGGCACTTGACCGGGCAGCGGCAAATAGTCGAAAGTCTTGCGGAGCGGCACCGGCACGGCAATGCGCAGCACCGGACCGAGCGTACTCGCCGGGCGATCGGACGAGGAGCGGGAGGTCACGGCGGAGTCACGGGGGGGCGCGGCTCGAACGAACGGCGCCAGCCGGACGGGCCGGCCGATCGTTCAAGCTTTATCCACAGGCGGTTGGGGATAAAGGTGTGCAGACAGCACACGCGAAGCGCCGCGGATGCGGCCAGTGAGCCGGGTGCAGATGCCTGCCCGGCAAATTTTGTCGAACATGGGGATTTATACAAAACAGCCACTTATAATGGCGCGAAAACATCTGCGCCGCGTCGGCCGGCACCGGCTCGGGCCGTTCGGTGGCCTGTGCAGGAATGGCAGTGGAGGTTGCGGCGACCGGTCGGGCTGACATCGGTCCATCGTCGGCTCAAGCGCTCAGCGGGGACACACGATAGCGTCTGGAGGAATCATGCAGGTTGGTCGGTATCATCAGCTACAGGTGTTGCGGACGGATGCATCGGGCATGCCGCTCGAGTGGATCGGCTATCAGGAGGCGGCCAAGCTGTATTATCTGAATCAGGTTGCCTATGCCTGCGGCAGCGTGTTGTATCAGCTGCGAGGCGGAGTCAATGCCAGGACCGGCCAGCGCAGCGTGATCACGGTGAATTCGATCCTGGCCACGGTCAATCACGCACACAGCGGATATCGTGCGGAGACCGGCTATGTTCCGCCGCTGAACAACCCGGCGCTGTTTCGACGCGACGGTCATTTTTGCCTGTACTGTGGTCAGCGGTTCGGTCATGCCCACCTGTCACGGGACCATATCACGCCGATCAGTCGCGGCGGAGCGGATGTCTGGAACAACGTGGTGACCGCCTGCAAGCGCTGCAACAACCACAAGGCGGGCCGTCTGCCGGAAGAGGCCGGGATGCAGTTGTTGGCGATTCCGTTCACGCCGACCCACGCCGAATACATCTATCTACAAGGCCGGCGGGTACTGACCGATCAGATGGAATTCCTGCGCAGCCATTTTCCGCGGCGCAGCCCGTTGCACCTTCGCCTTGGGTGATGGCTCATTCCAGATGATACGAAACGAGGCGCTGGACCTCGTTCCTGGAACCGAGAATCACCGGTACGCGCTGGTGGATGTGTTCGGGTACGAGGTCCAGGATGCGCTCGCGTCCGGTGGATGACATGCCGCCGGCCTGTTCCACGAGAAAGCTCATCGGGTTCGCTTCGTACATCAGCCGAAGCCTGCCGGGTTGACGCGGTTCCTTGCTATCGAGCGGATACATGAAGATTCCTCCGCGGGTCAGCAACCGGTAGATTTCCGCCACCATCGACGCGATCCATCGCATATTGAAGTTCTTTTCCCGTCCGCCGTCCACGCCCCGAATGCACTCTTCCACGTAGCGCTGCACCGGCTGTTCCCAGTAGCGCCGATTGGAGACGTTGATGGCGAATTCGGAAGTGTCGGCGGGGATCCGCATGTTCGGATGGGTCAGCACGAACTCCCCGATGTCCCGATCGAGTGTAAAGCCGTTGACGCCGTTTCCTGTCGTCAACACCATGATCGTGGTGGGTCCGTAGATACAGAAGCCGGCACCGATCTGTTGGTGTCCCGGCTGCAGGAAATCACGCTGACCGGGCGCCGCGACACCTTCCGGGCAGCGCAAGATGGAGAAGATGGTGCCGACTGACAGATTGACGTCGATGTTGGAGGAACCATCCAGGGGGTCAAAGCAGATCAAATATCTGCCCTGTGGATAGCCGGACGGGATCTTGATGATCTCGTCGCTCTCCTCCGACGCCATCGCAGCGAGATGACCCGTCCACTCGAGCGAGCGGACGAAGATCTCGTGGGTGATGACGTCCAGCTTTCGTTGCGCTTCGCCCTGGATGTTGTCGGAACCGGCCAAACCCAGATTCCCGGCCAGAGCGCCGCGATTGACCTCGTGCGCGATCGCCTTGCAGGCGGTTGCGATGTCGCTCAACAGCAGCGTGAACTCGCCAGTGGCCGCCGGGTTCTTGCGTTGTTCATGAATGATGAACTGGGTCAGCGACTCACCTTTCATCAGCGGCGGCGACCGGTCACGGTTCAGTTGGATCCGGCGCCGGACGCGACGGTCAATACATCCTCGATGCGGGAGATCTTCAGCGCGTTGGTGCCGCCCTTGACGCCGGTCAGGTCGCCTTTGGTGAGGATCACCAAATCTTCCAGCTTGGCCAGGCCGCGCTTCAGGAACTCCTCGACGATCGCCTTGTTCAGGACGGCGTGGTCCGAGGTTTGATGATGGAAGGTGATGGGATAAACCCCGCGGTACAAGGTCATTTTGCGGCAGACCTTCTCGTGTGGAGTCAGCGCGAAGATCGGAATCCCGGAACTGATGCGCGACATCCACAGCGGCGTCGATCCGGTCTCGGTCAATGCGCCGATGGCGCGGACCTGCAGGTGATTCGCGATATACATGGCCGACATCGCAATGGCTTCGTCCACCCGCTCGAAATGCTCGTCCATGCGGTGGTCGGATTGGCGCGCTCGGGGATGCTTTTCCGCTTCCAGGCACACGCGATGCATGGCGGCGACGGCCCGGTCCGGATACTTTCCGCTGGCGGTCTCGGCCGACAGCATCACCGCGTCGGTGCCGTCGATCACGGCATTCGCCACGTCGAACACCTCGGCCCGCGTCGGCTGTGGGTTGTAGATCATCGATTCCATCATCTGCGTCGCGGTGATCACGACGCGGTTGCGCGCCCGCGCCATCTTGATCAGATCCTTCTGGACCCATGGCAATTGTGCATCGCCGATCTCGACGCCGAGATCGCCGCGCGCCACCATGATGGCGTCCGAAGCGTCGATGATTTCCTCGATCACGCCGGGGTTCAAGGCCTCGGCGCGTTCGATCTTGGCGACGATCGCCGCGTCGCTGCCCGCCTGCCTGAGCAACTGGCGTGCCTCGCGGACGTCGTCGGCGCAGCGGGGGAACGAGATTGCGAGAAAATCCGCGCCCAATTCGACGGCAGTGAGCAGGTCTTCCTTGTCCTTTCCGGTCAGGGCGGCCGCCGACAGACCGCCGCCCTTCTTGTTGATGCCTTTGTGGTTTGACAGTTCGCCGCCGATCACGACCTTGCAGCAGACCCGCGTGCCCTGCACCGACTCGACCCGCAGTTCGATCAAGCCGTCGTTGAGTAGCAGGTGATCCCCGGCGGCGACATCGTCCGGCAACTGCTGATAGCTGCAGCCGACCTGGTGTTCGTCGCCGGCATCCGCCGGCAGGCCCGGATCGATGTCGAAGCTCGCATTCTCCTCGAGCAGGACCTTGCGATTGTCACGAAAGCGCGCAATCCGTATCTTCGGACCTTGCAGGTCCGCCAGGATCG
Organism: uncultured Methylococcaceae bacterium; assembly: GCA_964644665.1. GTDB lineage: Bacteria > Pseudomonadota > Gammaproteobacteria > Methylococcales > Methylococcaceae > Methylotetracoccus. The sequence continues at coordinate 35,364 of CAZXXC010000015.1, read as the reverse complement.
CGATGTGGCGCTGCAGATCCCGCGCGATGCTGCGCACGAGTTCGGCACGCGCCCGGTGCTCCTCCTTGGTGCCGTGGGAAAAGTTGAGCCGCACGGTGTCGGCGCCAGCGGCGAGCACCGAGCGGAGAACTTTGGGATCGTCGGTGGACGGTCCCAAGGTAGCGAGGATCTTGGTCCGGCGGATGCTGATCATAGGGTCTCAAGCAGCCTTCATCAGAGCGTTGGTGGTGTCCAACATGCGGTTGGAAAATCCCCATTCGTTGTCGTACCACGAAAGGACCTTCACCAGCGTTCCCTCGGCGCTGACCTTGGTCAGGGTCGAGTCGAACACCGAAGACGCGTTGGAGTGGTTGAAGTCCATCGAGACCAATGGCAGCGCGTTATATTCCAGAATGCCCTTCAGCTCGCCTTCCGAAGCCGCTTTCAGGACGCCGTTGACTTCATCCTTGCTGGTCGGACGCGCGGCGACGAACACCAGGTCGACCAGCGACACGTTGATGGTCGGCACGCGCACCGCAAAACCGTCGAGCTTGCCGTTCAATTCCGGCAGTACCAGACCCACCGCCGCGGCGGCGCCGGTCTTGGTCGGGATCATCGACATCGTGGCGGCACGCGCGCGGCGCAGATCCTTGTGGAACACGTCGGTCAGCACCTGGTCATTGGTATAGGAGTGAATCGTCGTCATCAAGCCGCTGAGCAGGCCGATCTTGTCGTGCAGCGGCTTGACCAGCGGAGCCAGGCAGTTGGTCGTGCACGAGGCATTGGAAATCACTGTGTCGCTGGCCTTCAACGTGTCGTGGTTGACACCGTAAACGATGGTCGCGTCGACGTCGGAGCCGCCCGGTGCGGAGATGATGACCTTCTTCGCGCCGGCGGTCAGATGAGCGGAAGCTTTGGCCTTGGAGCTGAAAATGCCGGTACATTCGTGGATGACATCGACGCCCAGCGATGCCCAGGGCAGCTTGGCCGGGTCCCGTTCGGCCAGTACCCGAATTCGGTCGCCGTTGACGATCATGTAGTCGCCGTCGACCGAGACGTCCGCCTGAAAGCGTCCGTGCACGGTGTCGTACTTGGTCAGGTGGGCGTTGGTGTTGGCATCCCCCAAATCGTTGATGGCGACGATCTGAAACTCGGATTCCCGCTTGTTTTCATAGATCGCGCGCAGGATGTTGCGACCGATACGTCCATAACCGTTGATGGCAATTTTGATCGACATAGCTGTCTCCCGCTGTGGTTGAATGTGATCAGAGGTTAAAAGTGCGACTGCCGAGGCGGCGGAATGAAGAGACTCGGCCTGAGAGATCGAAGCGGAATGTTTCGACGAGCACAGCCGAATCGGCGTCCGGCCCTCCGCTGGCCGGAACCCTTTTCATCCCGGCTGTGAACGCGCCTGGAAGAGCCTGATTTGCGCCCGATAATAGCAAATCGAGGCGTTCTGCGTCCAGTTTGGTTCTTGCCAGTGACTGGTCAGAGCGTTAGCGTATCGGAAATGGCTGACAGCGGGATGGCAGACGATGGTGACGTATGAGTCTTTCGTTCGAAACGCCGCCATTCACGCGGAGCGGCGGACCTTGGCGGCCCCCACCTACAACCTGTTCCGCATCCTACAGCGCCGGCATCACCCAGAGCCGCTGTTCGTGCCGATCCGGCCGATGCTGTATCTGGCGGTGATCGACGAAGCGGAAATCCTGTTCATCGACGGTGCCGTCTCGCACCGCGAGATCCAGTTGGTCTGGCAGGATTTTCGTGCGTGCGATCGTGCCGGCCTGGACGATCCCGTGGCCTTTCGCGTCTTGTACTACATGCCGTCGTCGCTGAATCTGCTGCCGCGATTGCAAGGTGAATTCCACCGGGCATTGCTGCGACTGCAGCAGAAGGGCCGTACGGATTTTCCCGGCGCGGTGCGTCCGCTGCACTGATCGACGTCAGCCGGAAGGAGTGCAATGGTCCCGTCGCCGCTGCCTGCGGAGCGTTTGTCGCCGCCGTTGGATCCTGCGGCGTTGCCGTTCCGCACGACGGCCGATCTGCCCGCCTGGCCCGGCTTCCTGGGGCACCGGCGCGCATCCGAGGCGATCGAATTCGCGGTTGCGATGCCCGGCAAGGGTTACCATCTGTTCGTGCTCGGCGAGCCCGGAACCGGTCGCGTCAGCCTGCTTCAATACCTACTCGATCAGGCCGCGAAGGACCAGGCGACGCCCTCGGACTGGCTGTATCTGAACCATTTCGAAGAGGCGCGGGAACCGGTGCCGCTGCCGCTTCCGGCCGGGCAGGGGCCGGTGCTGGTGGCCGACATCGAGGCGCTGATTGACGGGCTGCTGGTTTCGGTCTGGACCGCGTTCGAAAACCCCGCCTATTTGCGCCGAAAGACCAATCTCGAGCGCAACTTCAAGGAGCGTTACGATGCCGCGCTCGATCACGTCGCGGAACGTGCCAGCGTCGCCGGAATCGTGATGTTCCGCAATGGAGAGAGCGTTTCTTTTTCGCCGTTGAAGGACGGTGTGCCGGTCGATGAGGCGGGATTCGGCGAACTCGGCGAGGAAGAGCGGGACCGCTTCCACAAAGAAGTGCGCCTGTTGGAGCAGCAGCTGGGCGAGGCGTTGATCGAGTTGCCGCAGTGGCGCCGGGAAACCGACGATGGGCTGCGGCTGCTGGCCGGTGAGCTGGTTCAGCAGGCCGTCGCTCCGCTGCTGTCCGGCATCCGAGAGAAATATGCGACGAGTACCGGGGTGGTGGACTACCTGGATCGGCTTGGTATGGATTTCGCCGAGGCGGTCGTTCCTGCCATACTCAGCCAGGCCAGCCATGACGCCGCGGCCGAGCGGGAGGGGCGCAGTGTATTCCGGCGTCGTTACGTGCCGCGGCTGCTGGTCGGGCGAACGCCGGACCGGGGTGCGCCGGTCGTGTGCGAGCCCGATCCAAGTCTCCAGAATCTGATCGGGCGGATCGAGTACGCCAGCGAGCAAGGCGCGCTGACCACCGACTTTCACCGCATCTATCCCGGAGCGCTGCATCTTGCCAACGGTGGCTATCTGATCCTCGAGGCCGCCAAGGTATTGGCCGACCCGGAGGTTTGGAACGCGCTGAAGCGGTGCCTGCAAAGCGGCGCGGTGCGGTTCGAGATGCCGGCGCCCGACCAGGGCGCTCCGGCTGTCGCAACGTTGAACCCAGAGCCGATTCCTCTGACGGTCAAGGTCGCGCTGGTCGGGGCGCCGGACCTGTTCTACGCGCTACGCGAGCTGGACCCGGAATTTCCAGAGTTGTTTCGGGTACTGGCGGAGTTCGATCAGTATTTTCCGCGCAATGCGGAGTCGATGATCGACTTTGCGCGACTCCTGAAGACGTTGGCCGATCGCCAGGGATTACCGCCGCTGGATGCGGAAGCGGTGGCGGTGCTGATGACCTACGGGTCGCGGCTGGCCGAGCACCAGCACCGCTTGTCGGCGCGGGTCGGACGGATTGCCGAGGTTGCGGCGGAAGCCGATCTTTTCCGCAGCCGCGGCGGCGATGCGGTGATTGGCGGTCGTCATGTGCGGGAAGCCCTCGCTGCGAAAGAGCGGCGCAGCGGCCGACTCCGGGAGGCCTTGATGGCCGAAATTCTGGACGGCGTGGTGCTGATCGCGACGGAGGGCTTCGCGCCGGGGCGTGTCAATGCGCTCACGCTGCTGCAGATCGGCGACAGTGTGATCGGATCCCCGGCAAGGATCACCGCCACGGTTCACGTCGGCGGCCGCGGTGTCGTCGATATCGAACGGGAAGTCGAACTCGGACAGCCGGTTCATTCGAAAGGCGTGATGATACTCGCCGGCTACCTCGGTCAGCAGTTCGCTCGCCGCTTGCCATTGGCGATGTCCGCGAACATCGCGCTGGAGCAGAGCTACGGCTATATCGACGGCGACTCCGCGGCGCTGGCCGAACTGTGCGCGCTGTTGTCGGCGACGACCGGTGTGCCGCTGAGCCAGTCGTTCGCGGTGACCGGTTCGGTGAACCAATACGGTGAAGTGCAAGCCGTCGGCGGTGTCAACGAGAGGATCGAGGGTTTTTTCGACGTCTGTTCGGCACGTGGCCTGACGGGTCGGCAAGGAGTAGTGATCCCGAGCGCGAATGTGGACAACCTGGTGCTGGCGGAACAAGTGGTGGAAGCGGTACGTGCGGAGCGCTTCGCGATCCATCCGGTGCAGTCGGTCGATCAGGCGATCGAGATACTGACCGGTCAGCCGGCCGGCTTGATCAGGGAAATGGCGACGTCGGTGTTCGAGCGATTCGCGCGCATCGCTCGTGCGTCCGAGCGCTGACCATGGAAACCTACCCGATCCCCGGGTTTGCGGAACCGGTCAGCTCGTTGACTCATCTGTTGTCTGCCGGAATTTTCGCGGTGGCGGGAGGCTTCCTGTTGCGTCGAGGCAGGGGCGACATGGCGCGTATCGTCGCGCTGGGTGTGTTCGTTTTCTGCTGCGTCTTTCTGCTGTCGATGAGCGGCGTCTATCACCTGCTCGATGCCGGAGCGGCACACCGCGTGCTGCAACGGCTGGACCATGCCGGGATATTTGCGGTCATCGCCGGCAGTTTCACTCCCATTCACTGGATTCTGTTCGCCGGATGGGGACGTTGGGGCGTTCTGCTATTGGTCTGGGCGCTGGCGATCACCGGCATTACGCTGAAGGTGGTGTTCTTCGACGAAATCCCGGAATGGTTGGGTCTGGCCACTTACCTCGGCCTGGGGTGGATCGGTCTGGCGTCCGGCTTCGTGCTCTGGCGCCGGTTCGGCTTCGGTCTGATTCGGCCGCTGGTCTGCAGCGGCCTCGCCTACACCGTCGGTGGTGTCCTGGAGTTTCTCAGGATGCCGGTGATCATCCCCGGCGTCGTGGGGCCACACGAATTGCTGCACCTCGGCGTGATCGCTGGCGTCGCGTTCCATTTCCGCTTCCTGTTCGGTGTGCTGGAAAGGCTCACTCCAAACCTTGCGGCTTCCGGGTCGATTGGAACGACCGGCTGAATATCGCGGCGGTTCAGGCCGCGACAGCGAAAAGGCCCGGAGATGCATGAAACAGCACCTGCGGGCCCTTTTTCAGTCGATCTCCGGGGCCGAAGGGATCGGCCCGGGAACGGGAACTAGAAGCGTCGGCCGCCGCCGAAGCCGCTGCGGCTGCCGAAAGCGCCACCGCTGCGATCGTCGCGCGGCCTTGCTTCGTTGACCGTCAAATCACGGCCGTCGAAATCCTTACCGTGCAATGCGGAGATCGCGGCTTTCGCCTGCTGGTCGGTGCCCATCTCGACGAAACCGAAACCCTTCGACCGGCCGGAATCGCGATCCATGATCACATTGGCAGATTCCACCGCACCATGCGCGGCGAACAGGGTTTCAAGATCACGGCTGCTGACGTTGTAGCTCAGATTGCCCACGTATAACTTTTTGCTCATAAGATGACTCCTTGGAAGGAAAAACGAGTGGTGCTTGCCACGTCGGCGTGGCGCCGGTTTGAAGCGTGAGCTTGAGGGCTGCAGCAACCGCCGGGCGGGTCGGACAAGACGCGCCTGGAGATTTGGCGAGAGGAGGCGGGGGCTAGCAGGTGCCGGATGGCAGGGACTGACAGGGGAATTCCGAATCCTCGAGGCGAAGACCGATTCTTGCGCCGCGACAAACTGGGGACAGGCTACGTTGTTTCAACGGGTTTGTCCAGTCATTCGTTTCGGGTGCGGATCGGGGACACGCCGCCCCGGCACTGCCGCACCTCTGCCATCCCGACGCCGGCAATGATCCGAACGGTCCGACCTCGCCATCGAGAAAAATCTCAGATCACGTTGCAGATGTGTTAGATTGCGAGCACGGGATGAGACCCATCAATGGATTGTGGCAATTTCAATCTGCCGTCAGAGCACTCCAGTCGCACGGCTCCGCCTGATCCGGCTTCACGCTCTTCGCGGGTGATGATGACCCTGTCCAATGCGGCCATGATGCCGCCGCCATGACCGAGCGGGCTGCATTTGCAGGCTGCTGGTGATGTCGGGGGGTACCCATGCCCACCAGCGATCCGCCGTTTGGATTCCACCGGATGGCCGATCTCATGTCTGTTCAAAGCCCGGAGGTTGAGATGTCGTCGACCACTCTGACGCCCTGTCATTCGCTGCGCACCGCGAGTAATTTCCAGCAAACGTGCGGGTTCTGTGGTTGCGTTTTCCGGGTTGAGATCACCTGGCGAACATCTTACTCTTACAAGTCCGGGCAAGAGGAACAGGTGTATTCGTGTCCGGAATGCCGGCGCGATTGCCGCATCAAGACGTCGACCGCGCCGACGGTGATATTGATTTCGAAGCGTACCGATGGGCGTACCGGCCCATGTCCGGTCCATTGAACGTGCAAGACGGGCGCGGCAGCCGGTCGCAGTGGCTTGGTTCGTGACCGTGAATCCTCCTACTCCATCATCGACTGCTCGTCGCTCCCTGTTCGGGCGGCTTCGTCGTGCCGATCGATGCTTACCGGGGGCTCTTGATGTGCGGCCGTGCCGCTTGCCGCGGCTACGGTTGTGCTCCGTTTGAAAAAGAAGTTTTGGCAGAGTGCGCTGGTGTTGACCGCTGCGCTGGGTGTGTCGCACGGCGCGTGTGCGGCCGATTGGTGGTTCGTTCCGGCCGATCCGGATCAGGACCGGTCAGCGGTCGTATACGTGGAAAGGTCCAGCATGCTGCGAGTTCGCGGTACCGGAACGGTCACGGCGCAGGTCTGGAGCATACACCGAGCTGACCAGGAAGCGGACTTCGGTAGCTACCGGAGCGGGAAGATTCGGCTGACCGTGGACTGCGAGAAGAGGGAGTACGGCCCGAATTCGGGAACGTTCTACTCCTCATTCGGCGGAGTGGTGCACCAGTTTCGGAATTTGGCACCCGACCGGTCGCCCATCCAACCCCAGTCATTGCAGGACGTCGCGGCAAGCTTCATGTGCAGTGACGGCAAACACCCCACGCGATCGTTGCCGGTCTATGACCCGAACCGCGATGCCGAGCAGCGTTTCCTGCAGTACGAGCGGGACCGACGATCCAGGCCGGGTGGCGCACCCGGGGACTCCGACGGGCCGCCTCGATGACAGCTTGTCCGAATGGACTCGTCGAGTCTTGCCGATCCGCCAAATCGGTGCGCCGTCGGTGTTCGTGAGCCGCGATCAATAATGCGGCGGCGTTTCTTCCGAAGTCTTTGATCGGTCGCCGATCGCCGCGAGTTCCTGCACCCGGGCCAGCAGCAACCTGCACGTCGATTCGAGCTGGCTGATCTGTTCCTGCTGCCGGCACAAGGACTGATTCAAGGCCAGCAGCGAATCTTCCAGGAATGCCAGTTTCGTTTCGATGTCGACCAGTCGTCGGTCCATGTCGGCGGAGCGCCTATGCGGATGTGCAACCAAAAAGGCGGCTATTTCTTCAGCAGAGTACCCAGGTCGGCGAACGGTTTGAATGTCGCCGGTGCGTTCGCGGCCGTGGATCCGCTGCCGGCCGACGCGGTGCCGGCTTCCAGATAGCGCGAATGCTCGTTGTCATGACAGTACAGACAGAGCAGCTCCCAGTTGCTGCCGTCCGGCGGATTGTTGTCGTGATTGTGGTCGCGGTGATGAACCGTCAGTTCGTGCAGGTTTTTCAAAGTGAATTCGCGGGCGCAGCGGCCGCACACCCACGGGTACATCTTCAGTGCGCGTTCCCGGTAACCTCTTTCGCGTTCCTCCTGGGTCCGCCGCGCTTCGGCCACGATCTGTTCCATTCGCCCGGCAGTCATACCGCCTCGCTTCCGTATCGCCATCGTCGTACTCCGCGGTCATGTCGATGGGGCCGGCGTCGGGGGCCGATCCCCGGGTTGGGTCACCATCAGCGTCGCTGCAGAAAATCTTGCGGCCAAATCGCGGCGAATTCAACACCAGTGAACGGCTCGCATGTTCCGAAATTCGGGCGGATGAGCGAATCCATCCGCCCGTATGGGAACGAATTCGCAACTGCAGGTTCGCCGTAGGCCCCTCAGAATGCCGAAGGGTTACCGGCACCGATTCGTCAACGTCGGCCGGCGGGCCTCCGGGGGGCAGGCGCCCGAGTCGTGCGGCGGCTGACGTGCTCGATAGCCGCGTCTGCGGGGTTCTGACCGATGCATCGGAACGTCCGATGCGGTTCGCATCGGCGTTCCTTCGATTCCCGCGGGGTGCACGCCGGATCAGGGTGTGCTGTTGCGCCGCGTGCTCCGCTTGGCCGCCGTCGTGCCCGACGAGCTGCCGAGCGGCGCGTTCGGCATGTGACCCTTGTCGATCATACCGGAAAGCCGGCGCCGAAGTGTTCTCCGGGCGGCATCGGCACCGAGGTGTTGTGTCAGCAGTTCCGGGCCGACGACATCCGCATTGGGGGGGTGGTCGGTTCGAGAATGCCTGGGCGAATGCGTCTGACTCTTGTTGTTCATGGGTGTTTGAAGTTCGCCTGGTGGTGAACGGTTCAGGAAGATAGATATTGAAGCAATAGTTGGGCCATCAAATCGATGGGCCGGTCCTGCATTTTCTGGTTCGATCCTCAGTTGGACCACCTCGGTTGGCGTCCGTTCCGTGTCGACACTGGTCGGCTGCGCTTTCCTTCGCTGCTTCGACCAGATGCCGATTCGGTTCGCAGCGGGCGCGACCGGCGCGCGCGATACCTCAGCCGGTGCGGCAAATCACGCGCTTCGCGCCGTATGTGCCGAGCCAAACGTTACCCGGAGACTTCAGCCAAATCCGGTGCATCGGCCCGTTCGAAGATGTGAGCAATTCACTGGAACCGGCGGGAGCTTACTGATTGCAACCGCGATCCCGCGCCCTCGGAAGAATGAACGCCGCCATCGGCAAGCTGCGTCAATGTCGGTCGGGGGATCGTACTTGGCGACCGATCGGCGTCAGCGCTCGTCCTTCGAGGTCGGTCGTTTCCCTGAGTTGGCGGATCGCATTGGCCAGTTCCGCCACGGTCGGTTTTTCGAACAGTGTCCGCAGCGGCAACTCGATCCCGAAGAACTCCCGGATCCGCGCCAAGACCTGCATCGCCAGCAAGGAGTGGCCGCCGAGGTCGAAGAAGCCGTCGTGAAGTCCGACACGTTCCATCCGGAGCACGTGCGCGAAGATGTCGCGCAAGGATTTCTCGGTCCGGTCTTGCGGCGCCACGGCGTCATCGGACGTTGCCGGTTCCCCGCGTTCCGGTGCCGGCAGCGCCCGGCGGTCCACTTTGCCCGTCGCGGTCAGCGGTAATTCATCGAGAAAAACGAAATGCCTCGGAATCAGCGCCGACGGCAGGTGACTTCCGAGGTACGTTCGGAGCTGTCCCGCAGTGATCGGATCCCGACTGTCGGTGACGACATACGCCACCAAGTCATACTGTCCCTCAGCATCTGCGGACGCCACCACCAACCCGCGACGCACGGCTTGGTGACGGGTGAGAGTCGCCGTGACCTCGGCCGGCTCGACGCGGACCCCGCGGATCTTCACCTGATCGTCGAGGCGCCCGACGAACTCCAGGATTCCGTCGACCCGACACCGGCCGCTGTCGCCGGTGAAGTAGAGCAGGTCGTCGGCGTCTTGGCGGAATGGATTGGGGCGGAACCTTTGCCGAGTTTCCTCGGGAAGATTGAGATAGCCCAGTGTGCGAAACGGGGTGCGTAGCACGATCTCGCCCAGCTCGCCGGGGGCGCACAGGCGCCCCTCGGGACTCAGTATCAGTACTTGGGTTTCTGGAAGTGGCCGACCGATTGGCTGGATCCCAGGCGCCGCTTCCTCCGGCACTCGATGGAAGCACTTGATCATGGTCGTTTCGGTCGGCCCGTAGAGGTTGACCAGTTGGCCGGACCCGGAAAAGCGCTCGCGCCAGCGACGGACCAGCGAGTCGGCCAACGGCTCGCCCGATATCAGCAGCCATCTCAGTCCGGACAAGTCAAAATCCCTCGTGTCTTGCAGCATCCACGATTGCAGCAAGGTCGGTGTCGCATGAGCCAACGAGATGCGCTCCCGCTCCAACCAGGCCAGTACGGACAGACGATCGCGCTCCTCCGGCAGGCACAGCGTCGCGCCGCTGGTCAACGGAAGAAAGACTTCCCGGAGGACCACGTCAAAGGATAGACCGGCCAGTTGTGCGATCCGATCGTCCGGGCCGATCAGGAAAGTCGCCCGCTGCCACTGCAGAAAGTGACTCAGGCCTTTGTGGCAACCGAGAATGGCTTTGGGGTTTCCGGTGCTCCCGGAGGTGAAAAACACGTACGCAGGGTCGTTACCGTCAACGTCCGGCAAATCATGTTTGGAGCCGGCTGCACCGGGCGGCGGAAGGGCATCGGAAAGGTCGGCACGCCATTGCAGAAACGGGACATCCGCTCCCACCATCGCTTCGCCCTCTTCCGAATGTGAGGGGCCGATCCGGCACGAGATCTTTGCGCCCGATTCCGTTCGCATCAGTCGTTGGCGAGCGAGTGGCAATGCCGGGTCGATGGTGACGAACACGCCTCCGCTCATCAGCACCGCACACATTGAGACGATCAATCCGGCGGTCGGGTGGCCGACCAGTGCGACGACGTCTCCTCGGCCGATTCCGTGTGCGCGGAGTGTCGCGGCAACAGCCATAGCCTGCATCGCGACTTCGTGATAGTCCCAGTGCTGATCCCCTTGCATGATGGCCGCTTTCCGGGGCGTCCGCTTCGCCCACCTGAGTATCTGCGTGGTCACCGGTTCGTGAGAGGGTTCGGGGATTGCTGCGGTCGGATCGGGCAGCAGGGCCGCGGCCGCCGGTGTCACCAGGCTGAACCGATGAAGCGGCTGCTCCGGTGCCGCGACGACTTGCTCGAGCAGATGGCGGTATTGATCCAGCAGATGCGTCATGCGGGCGGCCGCAAACAATTCGGTTTGGTAGACGAGGGTCAATTGAATGCCGGATGCCTGAACGCCGATGTAGAGTGTCAGCGCGAACTTCGACAACCGCTCCTCCTGGTTCACCAACTGGGCTTCCAGGCCGCGGAGGTCCAGAGAAACGGCGGACTCCGTGAAGAGGTTGATCAGCACATCGAACAGCGGATGACGAGTGGGGTCGCGCTGCGGGTGAAGTTCTTCCACCAGTTTTTCGAACGGCAGATCCTGATGGCTGTAGGCACCGAGCGTCACATCGCGAACCCGGTTCAGCAACTCCCGGAAGCTGGGGTTCCCGGACAGACTGGTTCTCAGCACCAGGGTGTTGACGAAGAAGCCGATCAAACCCTCCAATTCCGGGCGGATACGCCCGGCGATTGGTGTGCCGACGGCGATGTCGTCCTGTCCGCTGTACCGGTGCAACAGCATCTGGAACGCGGCGAGCAGGGTCATGAACAAGGTCATGCCCTCCCGCCGGCTCAAATTTTGGAGCGCGTCCGACAGCTCCGGAGACAACTGCAGACGCAGCGTCGCGCCGCGGTGGGAAGGCAGCATCGGCCGCGGCTGGTCGGTGGGCAATTCGAGCGGGCCGATGCCTTCGAGTTGCCGCCGCCAATAGGCCAGCTGCCGTTCCAACCGTTCGCCTCGCAGCCATTTGCGCTGCCAAACGGCATAATCGGCATATTGGATCGGCAATTCCGGCAACGACGAAGGGCGTCCGTCGATGCATGAGGAATACAGCGACGCCAGCTCTCGGCAAAACACCTCCCGTGACCAACCATCGGACACGATGTGATGCATCGTCAGCATCAGGATCTGGTCGTGCTCCGAAAGCCGCACTACTTTCGCCCTGAGAAGCGGTCCCCGCTGCAGATCGAAGGGGTCCGTTGCTTCTTCGGCGATCAGCCTCAGGGACAGCTCCTCCTTCCGACCGGCGGAATGGGCCGACAGATCAACACAGGACAGGGGGATATGAACGGAAGCCTCGATGATCTGCCTCGGCTCTTCCTGTTGCGTGACGAACGTCGTGCGGAGCGCTTCGTGTCTTCGGACAATTTCATTGATGCCGGTCACCAGAGCTTCAACGTCGAGTTTTCCCTTCAGCCTGTAAGCCAGCGGAATGTTGTAGAGCGCGCTGTTCCCCAGCAGGCGGTCCAGAAACCAGAGCCTTTGTTGGGCGAAAGACAAAGGGAGCGGGGCGCCGCGATCGGCCCGATGTATGGACTGCCCGGCGGCGGTGGAAGGGAGACGCCGATGGAGGCGCAGCCGGAGCAGTGCGCGTTTCGCTGCCGAAAGCTCTTTGGAGTCGGTTGCGGCTTCTGGAACGTTGAGGGAGGTCGAGTCCCGTTTCATCGATCGGTCCTGGCAGGCTGAAATGCTTAGGGTGTGAAGCTCGAAGTCCGGTCGGTCTGGCACCGCGCCCGAGGTCTCGGGATCGGCCGCAACGGTTCGACCGAACGATGCAGTGATGGTCCGCGATCGTTCCTCTCGGCCTGCGTCGGTTCACCGTGCGACAAGTCGTTCGGGTCGCCATCCGGCGGCGGGTAGGCGCGCAGCGCAGAGGCGAGGGCGGAGCGGAAGACCGCGGGGTGTGCGTTCAACGATAAATCAGCACGGCCTGGCGCTCTTCCTGCCAGGCAGCCTCGTCGGGTGAGGCGAGCCGATCGAGGTCGGCAGGGTCGGCCGCGGCGTCATCGACCCACTCCCGGAGCCGTTCGCTGCCGTTGATCAGATCGATCGCCAGCCGGTCATACTCATATTCATACGGGAAGTCGCGCCATAGCGGGTAGTCCGGCCACAACCGGCGAATCGCCTTGAATGCCAAGGCTTGCAGCCGCCAGGGCCGGAACGCCTGGTGCCGGTACGCGGTATCCTCGACGTGAATCTGAATGCCCTGGCACAAATGCCCCGCATGTTTGTGGAATGTGGGTTCAAACCAGCAGATGCGCAGCCGGCAGCCGGCTAGCCAGTCGGCGGCGATCGCCTTCATTTCCTTCAGCAGTCGGCTTGCATCCAGATCGGATGCCCCGAACCATTCCAGCGGTCGGGTGGTTCCGCGGCCTTCCGACAAGGTCGTGCCTTCCAGCATCACGGTTCCGGCGTAACATCGGGCCATCCAGAGGTTGGGCGCGTTCGGACTCGGGTTGACCCAGGTCCGCTCGCCCAGAGGCCAGCCGAATCCGGGCGATGCATCCGGTTCCCAGCCCTCCATCGGAATCACTCGGTAGTCCACGTCCAGCCGCCGTGTCCGAACGAACCAGGAGCCCAGTTCGCCCAGCGTCAGGCCGTGCCTCATCGGCAAGGGTCCGGCGCCGACGAAGCTCTCCCAACCGTGCTGAAGCTTCAGGCCTTCGACCGGACGGCCGACGGGATTCGGCCGGTCCAGAACCCAGACTGCCTTGCCGCGCTGTGCCGCCTCTTCGAGTACATACCGTAGCGTTGTGATGAACGTATAGATGCGGCAGCCGAGATCCTGCAGGTCGACCAGCAACACGTCGAAGTGATCCATCATGGCAGCCGTCGGCCTCCGGACTTCGCCGTAGAGGCTGAACACAGGAATTTGGAGCGCCGGATCGACGAAGTCCTGGGACTCCACCATGTTGTCCTGCTTGTCGCCGCGCAGGCCGTGCTGCGGTCCGAATGCGGCGACGAGATTCAGATCGGCACAGGCGGCCAGCGCGTCGAGCGAATGGGTAAGATCGCCGGTGACGGACGCGGGATGGGCGAGTAGCGCCAGCCGGCGGCCGGCCAGCGGACCGCGTGCGGCCGGATCTTCCAACAGTCGCTCGATGCCGAACTTCATCATGGTCTCCTGGTGGGGCGTCCTGGCGACGAAGGCCAATCGAGCTTCAGCGCAAAGCCGTCCGGGTGGTGGAAATCGGGATGGTCGGAAGGATGTTTCAGCGCCCAGTAGGAAAGCGTGCCGCGGACCGACTCGATCACCGCGCAGGCACCGAGCAGCGCAGCGCTATCGTCACCGATCTTCAGCCAGTCGGCCGGCGGTCCGATCCGCGCGTCCATTTCCCAACGGTAACGGCCAGCGCGGATCGTCAGTTCGGGCGGACATCGCATCTGCAACCGCTTCATGCCGTCGCGGTAGCGGTCGAAGGCATACGCCGCCCACGCAGTCGATGGGGCGAGATTGAACTCGCAATAGGCCGTCGAACCGGCTGTCGACAGGAACGCCTCCAGGCAGGTGTGTTCCCACAGCCGCTCCGCGCGACGCGGCGCTGCGCGCACGGGCATCCGGATCGCGGTCAGCTCTCCTTCGATGATGTATTGCAGGAACAGCTTCGCCTCGTCGATCAAGCCGGTCCGGACATCGAAGCGCTCGATGCAGGTAGCGGGTGTAGAGGGATGGCAGATCAGTGTCGCATGTTGCATGGAAGTCGCTGCTATTTGCCGGCTCCGACACGAGACCGGTGGTCCATGCTATCCGGAAGTCGCGAGCCCATACTTTCGAACGCGGTAGCGGAGGGTTTCTCGGGTTGTCCCCAGTGCGCGTGCCGCGGCGGTGACATTGCCGTCCACCCGCTCCAGCACCGTTCGAATGATATAGCAGTCCATGTCATCCAATGCCATGCTGCCGTCCAACGGAATCAACAGGCTGGGACCGCTGCCGTCGGCCGTCCTGCCGTCGGCCGGCGGCACGCCGGGAAGCTGCAGCCACTGACCCGGCAGCATCGCGCCGTCCGACAGCAGCACGCAACGCTCGATGACGTTCCGCAGTTCCCGCACGTTTCCGGGCCAGTCGTAGCGTTTCAACTGCTTCCAGACCGAATCGGGAACGACCTTGACCTGGCGGTTCGATTTGGCGTTGAACTCGGCGATCAGCATCGGAACCAGATCATCCAGATCGTCCTTGACATCGCGGAGCGCAGGCAGATGCAGACGAAACACACTGAGGCGGTGATAGAGGTCATTACGAAACTCGCCACGACGGGCCAGTTCCGCCAGGTCCCGGTTGCTGGCGGCGATGATCTGGACGTCGACCGCGATCTCCTTCTCCGATCCCAGGCGGCGGAATTTTCGGTCCTCGATCGCCTTCAGCAGTTTGGCCTGCAAGTCGAGCTGCATCTCGCCGATCTCGTCGAGAAACAGCGTGCCGCCGTCGGCCTGTTCGATCAGCCCGCGATGTCGGCTGGTGGCGCCGGTGAAGGCGCCTGCCTCGTGTCCGAACAGTTCGGATTCCAGCAGCTCACGGGGTAAGGCCGCACAATTCAGCTCGACCAGGGGCCCCTGCGCGCGCAGCCCGCCATGATGCAGGATGCGCGCAACCAGCCCTTTGCCGGTGCCGGTCTCTCCGTCGATGATCAGCGCACTGAACGAGACCTGCGTCAGCCGGGCCAGCAACTCGCGTACGTGGCGGGCAGCCGTGCTGCGGCCGACGTAAGCTTCCGGCCCATAGCGCCGATGCCGCAACTGGGCTTGATCGAGCAGACGTCGATGCGCCAGCGAGGAGCGCGCCGCGCTCGCGACGACCAGATCCAGACGTTCCAGTTCACACGGCTTTTCGATGAAGTCGTAGGCACCGATCCGCAATGCGCGGACCGAATCCGGCACACTGCCGTAACCGGTCAGCAGCAGCCATTCCGCGTAGGTTAGCCGATCGCGGATCTGCACCATGAAATCCAGCGCATTGCCGTCGGGAAGATTCATGTCGGAAAGTACCAGCAGCGGGTCATAGCCCTGCTTTCTGACCAGTTGGTCGGCCTCCGCCAGGGTCGTCGCCCACTCGACCTCCCAGCCGTTCTTGGCATAGTGGCGCGAGAGTTCGGCACCGAGCAGGGCTTCGTCTTCGATGATCAACAATGCGCTTTGGGGCATGAGTCAGGCCGGTTGGAATGGAAGCGTCAAGACGACGCGGGCACCCTTGGGAAGTTGATTCGTGAGCTGGAGGTGGCCGCCGATGTCGCGGACCACGCGCTGAACGATCGCAAGGCCCAGGCCGGTGCCTTGCGGAGAACCGCTGACAAATGGACGCACGCCGCGCTGCAACAGCTCTGCGCTGAAACCGGGGCCATCGTCGCTGACGCTCAGATGCAGCCAGTCGCCATCGCGCCAGGCCCGAATCATGATCTCCCCCTTGTTGCCGTCCAGTGCTTGGGCCGCATTCAGCACCAGATTCAGCAGCGCCTGGCGGACATTGGAGTCGGGCAGCCGGCACACCAGTTCGCTGTGAACGTCGTACCGAAGCCTGACTTGTGACGGAATCTGGTACCGCGTCAACGCGACCAACTCCCGCACCAGTTGTTCGATCCTGCATTCTCGGGCCGGAGCGGGCGTCTGTTTTCCTTTTTCGATCAGGTCCGTGAGCAAGCGGCTCATTCGCTTCAACTCCGCGCCGATCAGATCGAGCCGTTGGGCCTGATCGGGATCCTCCACCTCGCGGCGCAGATTGGCGCAGCTCATCTGGATACCGGCCAGCGGATTCCGCAGCTCGTGCGCGATGCCTGCCGCCAGCTCGCCGACCGCGGCAAGTTTTTCGGCTTCCGCCAGACTGCGTTGCTGCTCCAGCAGCGCGCGAGTGGCTGCTCGTACCTCTGCTTCCAGTGATTCCGCATGCAGTCGCTTGACCTCCTCCAACTCGGCGAGCCGGTGGACCATATCGTTGTAGCTGTTGAAGACCGGCAGCAACAGCGGATCGAGCCGTTCGGTCTCGATGGGCCGGAAGTCTTCCTGCGCCAGCCGCAGCAACAACTCCCGCAATGCCTGCAGCGGCGCCAGGATGCGCAGCCGCAGGAAGAACCAGGAAAACAGCAGGATCGCAGTCAGCGTGGCGCTGGCCCAAGCGACCTCGTAATGCGTGCTGCGGTTGATGTCCGAAAGGGTCTTCTCGCGCAATCCGACCTCGCCGTCGAGCACCGCATTCATGTTCGCCATCGCCGCCAGCAGTCTGCCCTGCAGAGCCTCGGGTGTCTCCTTGTCGGAGCCCGCGGCTGCCAGCGCATGCTCGACGGCGAGCAGCTTGGCCGGCGTGTCCGGATCGAGATGGCCTTCCAGGGTGACGAGGGTTTGTACCTGGTCCGACAGCGCGATCAACTCCGACCGGTCGATCACGTCCGTGTGCGACAGATGGTCCATCAGCGCCTTCTTCATGCCCTGATTCACGATCTGAATCCGGTGCCAGTAGCTGACATACGAGCCCAGAGAGTCGACCCGCTCCAGGTTGCGCCAGATCATGCCGACCAGGATCAACAGCGCGAGTAGCAGCAGGCCCAGCAATGCCCATGCGCGGAGCTGCGCGGGTCGCTTGAGGAGCTGGGTCGCGGGTAGGCCAGTTGCCGGCATCGATACCGTGTCGGACGGTGCCGGAAAGAATACCCTAGTCTTCGCCTTAGCGCGTGCCATGCCGCTTGCGGTGATCTCTGCCGTGGATGATCGGGAACATGGATGAACCTCGACGGCATTTCAAGTGATCTGCCCTCGCCCGGCATGATGGGCCGGCGCCAATCGTAAAGCAACTTCCTGGCCAGTGGTCAATCGACCGCATTATCATGGTCCGATTCGATCCGCCGCTGGTGCCGAAGGTTCCGAGTGGTTCAAATGAACCGATGTTGGGGGTGACGGGAAACCACCGTTGCGCCGGTGGTTTAAAGAGAGCAGCGGCGGTAGCGGCTTCCTCAACCCTTGTCCCTCTCGGCACGGTCGGCCAGCAGCCCCGCCGCCCTGAGGACTTCCAGTTCCGCTTGGGTTTCCGCCTCCAGCAAGTCCAGATAATTGATTCGTAGCGTGGTTCGGGAGCGCGAGGCGTCGAGCAGGTCGAGCAGATCCCCTTTTCCCAGTCGGTAGGCGTCCTCCGCCATTTGGTGCAGTTTCGGTACGCGCGACAAGACCTGCTCCGAGAACCGGTCCAGGGTCTGGCGCCGCTGTGCCAGCAGCTCCGCCGCTCGCTCCAAGTCTCTGCGCGTCCTGGCGGCGGTCAGTTGGCGCTGGAGCACCGCGGCCTGCTTCTCCGCTTCGGCCCGCGCCATGCCGCCTTGGCCGTAGTCGAAGATCGGAATGTCGACGGCGATGCCGCTGTACGGCGTGTTGCCGTAGGGGTGGGGGGTCCAGGTTGTGCCAACCAGCAGCGACGGCACCGGCCACCGCTCGCGGCTGGCGCGCTCGATGCCGGCGTTGGCGGCGATCTCGGTGCGCCTGGCCGCATCCAGTTCCGGATTCAGCGACTCGGCGTAGCGCCAGAGCTTGTCGATCTCGGTGGTGACCCCCAACGACGTGAAGGTGCCGACCACCCGCGGCTTCCATCCGGCCAGCCCGAGCGCGGCACCGATGCTGCCGGCCGCGTTGTCGACCTCGCTGCGCGCTTCGTCGATGCGCGTCTCGATACTTTTCAACTCGACATCCATCCGGAGCACGTCATAGGGGCTGGCATTGCCGGCCTGCTCGCGGCCGCTGACGATGTTTTTCAGTCGTTCCAGCTCTTCGTGCTCCTCCTCCAGAGCCGCAACCCGCTGCTGCTGAGCCAGCAATTTCAGGTACAGCATCCACAATTCGAAGTTGACACCGGCGATTTCCGCATCCGTCTCGGCTTCGGCGGCTTCCACCAGACGTTCTGCGGCATCCACCCGCGCGCCCCGCTGACCGGCGATCAGCAGCGGGATTTCGACGGTGACCTGCTCCTGGGTGCGGCCCTCGAACATCGTGTTGCGCTGGGTGCTGAGATCCCAACGCTCGTACTTGAAACTGGGATTGGGCAGTACGTCGGCGGCGACGACGTCCGCCTGCGCGATCTCGATGCGCGAGCGCAGCGCCGCATAGCGGGGGCTCTGATCCCGTGCGACCTGCAGCAGTTGCCGGATGGTGACGCTGCCGGGAAGTTCGCGGCTGGCCGTCGCGGAGGGGGCGTCGGCCCAACCCGGCCCGAACCAGACGCCGTGACAAAGCACCATGGCGGCCAGCCGTGACGCCAATGAACGGCGACGCTCACGCATGGTCAGGGTCCATCCGCGAGAGGATCCTGCGGGCCCGGCATCGACAGCCGCTTCGGGGCGATAGAGGAATAAAGCAGCGGCAGCAGAAACATCGCGACCAGGAAGGTCGTCAGCATGCCGCCGACGATCACCAGCGCGAACGGCCGCTGCGTTTCGCTGCCGATGCCGGTCGAGACCGCCATCGGCAGCAATCCGAGCAGGGCCAGCAACGAGGCCATCAGCACGGCGCGCAGGCGCTCGGTCGGTCCCTCTCGCAGCGCGAGGCTCAGCGCCATGCCGCGGTAGAGTCGCTGCTCGATCGCCGTCAGAACCAGAAGGCCCATCAATGAAACCTGTCCGAGCAGGGCGATGAAGCCGATTGCGGCGCTGACCGACAGCGGAATGCCGGAGCCCAGCAGCACGAACACGCCGCCGGTCAGTGCAAACGGGGTCGACAACAGAATCGTGAACGCGCTGCGGGCCGATCCCAGAGCGCTGTACAACAATCCGAACACGATCAATACCGCAATCGGCACGATCACCGCGAGCCGTTTCATGGCCCGCTGCTGATTTTCGAACTCTCCTCCCCAGACCAGGAAGTGGCCGTCGGGAATCTCCACCTTGGCAGCGACAGCCGCGATGGCATCTTGCACGACCGAACCCATGTCACGCCCTTCGACGTTGAATTTCAAAGCCAGAAAGCGCCGGTTTGCTTCGCGCTCGATGGAGGTCCGCCCCCGCTCGATCGTCAGTTGGCTGACCTCGCGCAGCGGGATGCGCGCACCGGAAGGAGCCGCCAGCGGCAGATCGGCGATTCGCTCGCTGTCACTGCGCTCACGCTCGGGGAGCATCACTCGCACCGGAACGGGTCGTTCTGCCTGCCACAATTCGGTCACGATGCGCCCCGCGAAGGCCGTTTCGATCGTGTCCTGGGCGTCGTCGATGGCGATGCCCTCGCGTGCCAGGGCCGACCGGTCGAGGTGGATCTGCAGTTGCGGGACTCGCGCCTCGCGGTACAGACCCAAATCGATCACGCCGGGCAAGTCTCTGATCGCCGTCTGGGCATTCTCCAGTGTCGCGCGCATCCGCTCCAGATCACGGCCGTAAATCTTCAACACCACTTTGCCGCGCACGCCGCTGACCGATTCCTCCACGTTGTCTTTGATCGGTTGCGAAAAATTGAAGCGGATGCCGGGCAGGTCCGCGAGTGCGGCCCGCATGGCCTCGACCAGCCGCGGCTTGTCCCACCCTTGGCGCCACTCCGACCGGGGTTTCAAGTGCACGAAGGTCTCGCTCATGTTGACGCCTTCGTTGTCGGTACCGTCTTCCGAGCGTCCCTGCTGACTCAGAATGCTCCTGACCTCGGGAAACCGCAGCAGGCGCTTGCGGGTTTCCAGCAGCAGCTCCTGCCCTTTGGCCAGCGCGATGCTGGCCGGCATCTCGACGAACAGGTGGACGTCGCCCTCGTCCAGTTCCGGCAGGAATTCCGAACCCAGCCGGGCCGCCGCGGCTGCCCCCAGCGCAAGCAGCAGAGCGGCGGCACTCAGACTCAAACGACGCCGCTCGAAGCAGGCGGCCAGGCCGCGACGGTAAAGGTCGCGCAGCCGTTGCAGGAAGCGCGGTTCCTCGATGATCGCGTGGCGGCCATGGAGCAGGATGCCGCACAAAGCCGGCACCAGCGTCAGAGCAAACACTAGACCGCCGGTCAGCGCGAAGCTGTAGGTCAGGGCCAGGGGCCGGAAGATGCGTCCCTCCACACGCTCCAGCGTGAACACCGGGATCAGTGCGGCGATGATGATCAGCATCGCGTAGAAGGTCGGGCGCGAGACGTCCACTGCGGCGGTGACGATCAACCGCAGCATCTCCCGCGGGGACTGAGGCCGCTGGTCGGTGGCCTGATGGATCACGTTTTCGACCAGCACCACGGCGCCGTCCAGGATGATGCCGAAATCGATCGCGCCCAGCGAAATCAGGTTGGCCGGCAGCCCCATGTGGTAGAGGCCGCCGAATGCGACCAGCAGCGACAGCGGAATCACCGCGGCGACGATCAGCGAACCGCGCAGGCTGCGCAGGAACAGCCAGACGACCCCCACTACCAGCAGGAAGCCGTGCAGCAGGTTGTCGAACACCGTGTGCAGGGTATTGTGGACCAGTTCGGTGCGGTCCAGGAACGGCTCGACGCGCATTCCGGCCGGCAGGATGCCGGTGTTCAGTTCGTCGACCTTGGCGTGGATCGCATCGAGCACACGCGAAGGGTTCTGGCCGCGTCGCAGCAGCACGATGCCTTCCACCGCCTCCTTCTGTTCGTCCAGGCCGACCGTCCCGCGCCGTGGTGTGTAAGACTGCACCAATCGGGCGATTTCGCCGACCGTGACCGGCGTTCCGCCTTCGCTTTTCAGCACGATGTTCTTGACATCCTCGGGCGAACTTAGCAGACCCACGCCGCGTACGATCAGCTCCTGGTCGCCGTGGCGCAGGAAGCCGGCGCCGACATTGCGATTGGAGCGGGCGATGGCCTGATTCACTTCATCCAGGGTCAGGTCGAACGACTCCAACCGCAGCGGGTCGACCTCGACATGGATTTCCTTGTAGTAGCCGCCGAACGTCAGTACGTCGGCGACTCCCTGAACCTGCCTCAGCGTCCGCGAGACGTTCCATTCGAGTTCGGAGCGCAACTCGTACAGCGAATGCCGGTCGCTGACCAGCATGAATTTGTAGATCTCGCCGAGCGGCGTGTAATCCGGGGCCAGCACCGGAGTGACGATGTCGGGCAGATCGGCGCCGCTGATGCGCTGGCTGATCAGTGTGCGCGAATGAAAGCTGTCGATATCGTCATCGAAGGTCAGCGTGACCAGCGACAGGCCGAACAGGCTTTGGCTGCGCATCTGAATCATGCCGGGGGTGCCGTTCAGGACACGCTCCAACGGGATCGTGACCTGCCGTTCGACTTCCTCGGGGGCATATCCCGGCATCAGCGTGATCACGGTCACCTGGGTGTTGGTGACGTCCGGATAGGCTTCGATCGGCGTTTCCCGGAACGCATGCAGCCCGTACGCCGCGATCAGCGTCGCCAGGACCAGTGTCGCCACCCGGCGGCGGACGCATTGCTCGATCAGCAGTTTCAGCATCGCGACCGTCAGAGCAGCAGCGCAGCCTCGGTATCGAGCAGCAGCGCGCCGGAGGTCACGACCCGCTCGCCGCCGGCAAGGCCCTCGAGTACCGGCGTCATGCCTTCGCGGGCCGGCCCGACTACCACCGGCCGCTCCTCGAACACGCCCGGTGCCGATTCGACATAGACGATGTTGTGCCGGCCGTCCTTGATCAGGACCGCGCTGGTGGGCAGTACGATATGCCTCGGGCCGGCCGCCTGGATATACGCGCGGGCATACATGCCGGGGCGCAACAGCGGCTCTGCCGCCGTCGGTTCGATGAACACTTCCGCGCGCCGCATGCCGGCCTGAAGCGCGACGCTTTCGGCCACCACCCGCCCCGGTACCGGCTGCTGCAGCGAACCGAACCGGACACTGACCTCGGCGCCTTTCTCGACCACCAGCAAGTCCTTTTCAAACACGTCGGCGACGATCCAGAGGGCACTGGGTTCCCCCAGATCGAACAACGCGGCTCCGGCCGCGACGGCGGCGCCCGCGCTGGTATGGCTGCGCAGCACGGTGCTGTCCGCCGGAGCGCGTACGGTGACGGTCTCGGCCTTGCCCTCGCCCAGCAGACGCAAATAGTCGCGGCTGCGCTCGAAATCGGCACGCGCTTCACTCAATCGCGTCTGCGCCTCCATGCGCTCGACGTCCAGCCCCACGCCGGTGCGCTGCATTTCGAGTTGGCGGCGGTAGCGGTCTTCGGCATGCTCCAGTTCAGCTTTGGCCCGGTCGAAGTCCGCGCGCATCTGCGCGGCCTCGACCGATGCCAGAGTCGCGAGCGGCGCGCCGGCTTTGACCCGGTCGCCGATCTGTACGTAGATCTTGCTGACCCGGCCCGCGACGACCGTACCGGCGCTGGACACCGCTTTCGCGCGGAAATCCACCCGCGCCGGCGCCGAGATCACGCTGGCGAAACGCTGCGGTGTGATCGTCTCGACTCGGATGTGCGCCAGCGATTCCGGACGCGCCCGGATGACGCGAGGTCCGCGATCCACGTCGGCCTGGGTGGCGGGATCGGACGAAGCGCGCGCGTCATCCGGTGAGCCGGACGCGTGTTCGCCGCAACCCGAGAGGCCGAAGGACAACAGCAGCGCGCCGGCCAACGGGAATACTGAGGAAAGAGCACGGATCACAACAGAACTGCAGCGACGGCGTCGCGGTCGAGATGGAGTCGGGTCGAAATTATAATGCAAGGGTGTGGGGTCTGGCATCCGGATCGCCGGACCTTCCGGACCGCAGTCTAACCCGCCAAGCTTTCACCAAGCTTTCTGCGGGGATATTGGGGTGTAGGAACCTCAGAATGGGCGAATCGGGTGCATGACGAGAGTTCTCGAGCGGGTGTGGGACGGCGCGGCCTTGGTCTCGCGACCGCGTGTCCGGCCGCACGCTTGCCGGGTGGTTACGGGGAGAACGAGCCCGTTCCAGGTCCGGCGCTGAGTGCCCGGCCGGGCGCGTCAGCCTTGCTGCCGTCGCGCAGCCAACGGATGACCCGAGTACGGCCGGTGGTTCTCGAGCCCCCGGACAAGGCACTGGCCGCCGCGCCGGACGTAGTCTTCGCGGAAGTGCTCGATGAATTCCATCACGGTATGGTCGATCAGGTAGGTATCCGACAGGTCGAATATGACGGTCGCGCGATCCGGCAGGCCTGTCACCTCGCTCTTGAGGGCGATGAAGTTCGAAAAGATCGCGGCGCCGTTGACGCGCACATGAAACACGTGGGGTTCGGTCTGTCGGACCACGTAGTTGATCTTGAAAAGGTTGCCAAACGGCACGCCGCGCGCCAGGTGTAGCATCAGCTTGGCGGCGATGCCGATCAGCACACCGATCAGCAGGTCGGTCGCCAGTACACCGATGATGGTGATCACGAACAGGGCCAGTTGTTCCCAGCCGATGTCCATCGTTTTCGCGAACTCCTTCGGTGAAGCCAGCCGGAAGCCGGTATACACCAGCAGCGCGGCGAGCGATGCCAACGGAATTTCATGGATGAAATGCGGAAACAGGGCGACGAAGAACAGCAGGAACGCGCCGTGAAAAAAATTCGACCAACCGGTGCGTGCGCCGTTGCCGATGTTGGCTGAACTGCGGACGATCTCGGCGATCATCGGCAGACCGCCCAACAAGCCCGCCAAGGTATTGCCGATTCCTACCGCCGTCAGATCGCGATTCAGATCGGAATAACGTCGATACGGGTCGAGTTTGTCGACCGCGGTTGCGCTGAGTAGCGATTCCAGGCTGCCGACCAGGCAGATGCTGATGACCGCGACCCAGAACGGCAGCGTGCCGATCCGCGAGAAGTCGGGAAAGTAAAAACCGCTGAAAAAGTGTTCCGGCACGGTGACCAGAAATGCCGGGCCGACCGTGAATTCGTGGTGCGGTAGAATCGGATCGCCGGGTAGGAACATGAAGACATGCTGGTGATCGAGGTCGAAGTATTGACCCAGCGCCATCCCCACCAAGACGACGATCAGAGGCGCCGGCACCATTTTCAGATAGCGGTTCCGAAGGCGTGACCACAGCATCAGGATCAGCAGGCCGACGCCGCCGATCAGCGCGATTTCCGGATTGAAATTGGCGAGGCTGTGCGGAATCTCGGAGATGGTGTCCAG
Source organism: uncultured Methylococcaceae bacterium (assembly GCA_964644665.1). Taxonomy (GTDB): domain Bacteria; phylum Pseudomonadota; class Gammaproteobacteria; order Methylococcales; family Methylococcaceae; genus Methylotetracoccus. The sequence goes on along the minus strand of CAZXXC010000015.1, from coordinate 10,828 downwards.
CAGTTCCGTCGCTTCCGGTTTCACGCCGACCAGCGTGTGGATCTGCTTCGCCATGATGATGATGCCGATTGCGGCGAGCATGCCGTGGACGACCGATGACGGGAAGAACGCATTCAAGCGGCCGGCCTTTAACAATCCCATCAGGACCTGCAGCAGGCTGGCGACGACGATCGCCGCCAGCGTGTAGCGGTAGGCCGCCATCGCATCGCCTTCACTCAACGACTGCACCGCAGAATAGATCACGACGATCAGGCCGGCGGCCGGGCCGTTGATGGTCACATAGGACCCGCTGATCCGGGAGACCAGCAGGCCGCCGATGATCGCGGTGATGATGCCCGCCATCGGCGGAAAGCCGGAGGCCATCGCGATACCGAGGCACAGCGGCAACGCGATCAGGAAGACGAGGAAGCCGGAGATCAGATCGGAACGCCAGTTCTCGATCAGGCCGGGCCAGCCGGCTTTCGGCAGCGCGCGGGATGCGGCGGTTGCGGTCGTCACGAAGCAAGCTCCAGAGTGGTCAGTGTGATTCATCAAGCATGGGGCGTGCCACTGGATCGCGACCGCGAGCGCCGCGGGTGTCGTGGCGAGAGCCGCCAGATTGTCGCGGGCTGCTGGTGGCTTTCGCCGGTGGTACTGGTCGATTACAACCACGGCCGCCTGCGTCTTGCCCATGTCTGCCTGGCCTGTGCATGGACATACCGTGATACGTCAAGGATTCGAGTGTGCTGGCGGTACCGGTTTCGTCAGGTCCTGGTTTGACTTTCTGTTGTCGGTCCTCACCTCGATCCCACCAGCGGGCGCAGGTTGGTCGAGATCGGTGTACTGGAAGACACCGAAAGGCTGAATCTGATCGTCCGTCGGCAACATCTGTCGGTTCCATCCGCCGCCGAGGGCACGGATCAGTTCGACCGAGGATCGCAGCAGAGCGGTCTTGATCTGTACCTCGTCGATTCGGGCCGACAACGTGGCGATTTGGGCGTAGAGCAAGTCCAGGGACGAGATCAGTCCCCCCTTGAACAACTCCATGGTCAGGTTCTGCGTCTTCAGTGCCGCGCCGACGGCGGAATCCTGGCGCGCCGCGGCGGCCGTCAGTCGGCTGGTCAAGCTCAGCCCATTCTCGACTTCGCGAAACGCGTTGAGCACCGTCGCCCGGTACTTGTCTTCGGTTTCCCGGTAGGCGGCCCAGGTTTGCTGCAACTGCGCACGGCGATACCCGCCTTCGAACAGCGGCAAGGACACCGAGGATCCGTATGACCAGTAGGCATTGGCCAGCTTGATCAGGTTGAAGCCGTTGTCCTCGAACCCGCCGTCGAGCCGAAAGGACACATTCGGAAAGAATGCGGCGCGCGCGATCCCGATCGCGCGATTCGCTTCGGCCATCTGTCGTTCCATGCTGGCGACATCGGGGCGACGTTCCAGAAAGGTGGCAGGGATCGCCCTCGGGATCGTGAAATGCGAGACTTTCAGTTCATCGACCGGAGCAATCGCGAACGTCGAGGGCGAGCGATTCACCAGAATCGCGATCGCGTGCTCGGAGACCTGGCGGCTGCCCTGGATGTCGAGTTCCTTGGCCTCGGTGCTCGACAGCAAGTATTCCGCGCGCGCGACGTCGAGGCCGGAGCCGATCAGACCGGTGAACTGGTCATAGACGATCTCGAGCGAGCGTTTGTAGGTCTCGATCGATTGCTTGTAGATCGCATCCTGGGCGTCGAAGCCGCGTAGCGCGAAGTAGTTGGCGGCGATTTCCGCCTGCAGACTGAGGCGGGCCAAACCATAATCGGCCGCCCGTTCCTCGGCGCGGTAAATCTCCATGCGTGCCCGATTGCGAATGGCTGACCAGAAGTCCGGCTCCCAGGAAGCGATGCCGCCGGCGGCCACGCTGGCATCCCGATTCGGTTCGCCGAGTCCGCGGAACAAGGCGTTGTCGGATTGCCGGTTGTTCGACATCCCGAACTCGATGCCGACATGCGGTATCAGATCCGACCGTGCCTTCATCATTTCGTCTCGGGCCTGTACGAAGCGCTCGGCAGCCGCCTGCAGGTCCGGATTGGAGGCCATCGCCTGTGCCTCGAGTTCGTTCAGTAGCGGGTCGTCGAAGAGCTTCCACCAGTCCGGACGCAAGGCGGCATCGGATGGTTTCGCTTCGACAAACGGACTGGCGCCATGCCAGGAATCGGGAACGATGAAGTCGGGCGGCCGGTAGGCCGGCGCGAGATCGACCGCCGGGCCATTGATGCAAGCGGACAGGGTCGAGGCCATGACGAGTACCATCACCCGGCCGCTGGATTTACGGATTCCGGCGCCGGAAGCGACGCTTCCGTGAGTATCGCTGGTGTTCATTCTGGCATCGTCCGCGAGCCGGTCGTGGCGCCTGCCGTCTCGACGCCGGCATCGCTGACGAGGTCGTAACCCCGCCTGGGCGTGACGAGTCGCACCCGGTCGCCTTCGAGCAAGGCGGCGCTCGGGTTGTTGACGATGTGGTCGCTCTTCGATATGCCCTCGGTCACTTCGACGACGGCATCCAAGATTTTGCCGACTTTGATCGGCTTGAAATGGATGCGCTCGTCGTCGGTCACGATCGCGACCTGCGTACCTTTCTCGTCGAAGACCATCGAGCTGGAAGGGATCGTCAGGACGTTGCCATCGGTCGGCACCGTCAAGGTCACCGAGGCATAGGATCCCGGCCACAAGGCCTTGTCGGGGTTGTCGATCGTGAACTCGGTCAACACGGTGCGGGTATTCGGGTCGAAGGCGTTCGCGACCGTCAGGAAGTCTGCCGTGAAGTGGCGGCCCTGGAATTGCGGGACCGTGACGTCGGCGGTCAGGTCCGGCTTGATGAAATAGGCGAACGTGCCCGGAACCGAGATGAACAAGCGCATCTTGTGGATGTCCGCAACCGAGAACAGGTTGGTGATCGCGCTGCGGTCGCTGATGCTGCCTTCCTTGCTGATATAGTCGCCGGCATTGATGTTGCGTTCGGTCACGACGCCGTCGTACGGCGCGACGATCGTCTTGAACTTGATCTGCGCGGCGAAGTTGTTGACGTTGTGCTGGGCCGCGTTCAGCTTGGCTTGTTCCGCCTTGGCGTTCGCCTCCTGGACTGTGATGGATTGTTCTGCGACGGCTTGTGACTTGCGCAGCGCGGCGTAGCGTTGAGCGGTCACGAGGGCGAGATTGTACTGGGCGCGCTCGGCCTCCATGTCCGCCTTGGCCTGTTCGTACTGAGCGTCGAGGGCCGGCGCGCTGATCTCGGCGAGGATGTCGCCCTTCTTGACCTGCGCGCCATAATCCCGGTACCACATCTTCACATAGCCTGAGACCTGCGCGTAGATCGGCGCCTGGAACCACGCCTCGATCGTGCCCGGCAGCGTGATCGTCTCGACCGGCGGCAGTGGCTTTGGTTGCGTGACGGACACCGTGGGCACGGCGTGCTCCAAGGTTTCCACGCGCAAGGCGTCGGCCGCACGCTTGCGCGCATAGAACTGATAGCCGACGAACACCAGAATCAGCAGGGCCATGACTCGGAAGCCGAGCCCGTGTGCGAGTTTCCGCATCAGATGGTCTCCATCATGAGTTTCGCGTGACGCCGCCGCCGTCCGTAGACGATCGCGTACACGCACGGAACGAAGAACAAGGTGGCAAACGTGGCGACCGTCAAACCGCCCATCACCGCCCGGCCCAGAGGTGCGTTTTGGGAATTGCCGAGCGACATCGGCAACATGCCGATGATCATCGCCGAAGCGGTCATGATGACGGGCCGGATACGGGCATACCCCGCCTCGACCGCGGCCAGCAGGGCGTCGCCATGCAGTTCCAGCCGTTCTCGCGCGTAGGAAACGACGAGTATCGAATTGGCGGTGGCGGTACCCATCGACATGATCGCCCCGGTCAGCGCGGGCACCGAAATGTTCGTATGCGTGATGAACAGCGACCAGGCGATGCCGGCCAGGGCTCCCGGAAGCGCCATGATGATGATGAACGGGTCCAGCCACGACTGGAAATTGACGACGATCAGCAGGTAGACCAGCACGATCGCCGCGACCAGGCCGCCCAGCAATTCCAGGTAGGCGCCGTGCATCGTTTCCGCCTGGCCATGGATTTCGATCGAAGCGCTGCGCGGAAGCTGGTCCCTGAGCGACTCGATCGCGCGTTCGACGTCGGCCAATACGCCGCCGAGGTCGCGCCCTTCTGCGGATACGTAGATGTCGAACAGCGGCATACCGTTCCAGTGCGTGATCTCGCCCGGCGTGCCCACCGCGGAGAGCGTCGCGACGTTGGCCAACAACTGGGTCTTGTTGTCGGCGGATTGCATGTCGCCTTTGTCCATCGGGATGGTCAGCAGATCCTGGATGCGCGTGATCTGGGGTTGCGGCGTATAGATGTTGACCTGGTAGGAATTCCCGGTCTTGTGGTCGAGCCAGTACTCCTGATCCACCTGCTGGCTGCCGGAAGTCGTCAGCAGCAGGTTATCGGCGATGTCCTTGGCCGTGAGGTCGATGCCGAGACCGAGGCTGCGGTTGCCGTTCACCAATAGCGTCGGCGTCCGCATCGTCTGCTGGATCGTCACGTCGCTGGCACCGGGGATGCGGCGGAATGCGTGCGCGAGTTTGCGGGCGAATGCGTAGTTGGCTTCCATGTCCATGCCGTTGATCTGCACGTCGATCGGTGAAGGTGAACCGAAGTTCAGAATCTTCGCGGTCAGGTCGGCCGGTTGAAAGGTGAACTCGGTGCCGGGATAGCGCTCTTTCAAACCCTCGCGGAGGATCCGCCGGTAGTCCCATACCGGAGATTCTTCGTTCTTCAACGCGATCGTCAGATCGCAGTCTTGCGTACCGATCGTCGGCGTCGGGATGAACGCCAAGTTGTGGGGGCCGACCGGCAGGCCGCAATTGCTGACGACGCCCTCGATCTGGCCGGGCAACAGTTCGGCTATGTCGTGCGTCACCAACGAGGCGATCCGGCCGGCGACCTCGATACGGGTACCGAGCGGCGCCCGCAGGTGCATCTGCAGCGTGCCGGACCGGATCTCCGGAAAGAAGTCCTGTCCGTTGAAATAGAACAACACCAGCGATCCGACGGCGAAGCCGAGAAATCCGGCCACGAAGCGGCCACGGTGGGCAATGGCTTGTTTCAGCAGATCGTTGTAGCGCGAGCGGAATCGCTGGAAGCCGCGCTCGAACGCTTGCTGGATGCGGCTGAAAAAGCCGGGTGTGGGCTGGTAGGAAATGCCCTGATCCGGCACGGCATCGGCGAAGTGGGCGCCGCCCTCACCGGCCAACGCGCCGCCCTCGGCGCTTCTGTTTGCGGCGGCATAGGCCCGGTCGGCTTCCGACCGGGTCGCGTGATCATGGCGGGGAGCATTGTGGTCCATCAGGATGAACTTCGCCATGGTCGGCACCAGCGTGCGCGACAGGATGAACGATGCCAGCATCGCGAACATCACGGCCTCGGCCATCGGCATGAACAGCCAGCCGGATACGCCGCTCAGTTCGAACAGCGGAAGCCAGACGATCATGATGCACAACGTGGCGACGAACGTCGGAATCACGATCTGATTCGCAGCGTCGATGATCGCGACTTCCAGCGGTTTGCCCATCTCCATGTGGGTATCGATGTTTTCGATCATCACCGTCGCGTCATCGACCAGAATGCCGACGGCCAGCGCCAGGCCGCCCAGCGTCATCACGTTGATCGATTGCCCCAGCCAGTGCAGACAGATGATGGACGTCAGGATCGACAGCGGAATCGAGGTCGCGATGATCGTCGTCGCCCGCCAGGACCCCAGGAACAGCAGCACCACCAGACCGGTCAGGGCCGATGCCGTGAGCATCTCGTGCAGCACGTCCTTGATCGAGTCCTTGACGAACACCGACGCGTCATTCAGCAGCTTCAGTTGCACGTCGCCGGGCACCATGCGTTCGATGCGCGGAATCGCCTTCTTGATGCCGTCGACTACATCCAGCGTCGAGGCTTCGCCGCTCTTCATCACGACGATCAAGACCGATTGTTTGCCGTCGACCAGCACGGCATTGGTCTGCGGTGGTCCGGCCACGCGCACGTCGGCGACGTCGCGGATGTAGATCGTGGCATTGCCCACGCGCTTGATCGGGATCTTGTTGAAGGACTCGATCTCGAGCGGTGAGGCGTTGGTCTGCACCATCCAGTCGGTCGTGCCGATCTTCTGGTCGCCGGCTGGTAGTACCAGGCTCTGATCGCCGAAGGCTTTGTGAACGTCCATCGCCGTCAAGTGATGGGCCTGCAGTTTCTGCTGATCCAACGAAACCAACAGTTGGGCCGGCTGTCCGCCGTACGGATGCGGCACGATCGCGCCCGATATCGTGACGAGCTGATTCCGGATTTGTGTGACGGACAGGTTGTAGAGCTCGGCCGGCGTCAACGTCTCCGAGGTGACCTGTAGCGTTGCGACCGGCACCGAGGACGGCTCCAGCCGCATGATCATCGGCGGCGAGATGTCGGGCGGCAGCATCTTGGTCACCGTCTGCGAGATTGCGTCGATCTCCGCCTCGGCTCCGGCCAGGTTGATTTCCGGATGCAGGAAGATGTTGATGATGCTGCTGCCGTAATACGAGTGGCTGACCAAGTGCTCGATCCCTTCCACGGTCGCGGTCAGGTTGCGCTCGAACACGAACGTGATGCGACCGGAAACATCGCTCGGCATCAGACCGGCATAGGACCAGACGACCGAAACGACCGGGATCTTGATGTTCGGGAATACGTCGGTCGGCGACTTGAACACCGACATGATTCCGTACAGGAGGATCAGGATCGAAAGCACGACAAAGGTATACGGCCTTCGCAGGGCGATGATGACAATCTTGTTCATGGGCAGGCTCGAACGTGGGCGGAGAGGATTGACGTTGCGGCGGGCACTGTAGCGGGGAGCGCCCCGGTGGCGGGCATGGGACGCTGGGCTGCGCAGTCCTTCGGCAGGATCAACCCTTGGGCATCACCCTAAGCGCTGGATGACTCATTTCGAACGTTGTGCGTAGCGGATTCGACGAGCACGGTTTTCGTGACTGGCAGTTTTGACTGGACTGCTGTCAGGCAACTCTGGTGCCACCTCCACCGCAGCCGAAAAAAATGTGAAAACTCAAGACGGAAAGCGAGTCGGTAGGGTGGCTGGGGCCGAGAGGGTGGTGCAAATCAACCGTCTTTGGCCAGGTTGATCATAGGGGTAGTGGAGGACGCGGCCCGAGGGATTGTGGTGAAAGCATCGTACCGCGACACCGTCTCGCTTCCTGATCCGACGCTTTGCGTCAGACTGTCCCAATGACACAAGAAGAAGCGGAAGCCGCTGCGTCCGCGGCGTTCTGGCTGGTCCGACAGCGGGCGAGTCGTTCAGGTCGCAGGCGGCACAGAAGCGGAACGGTCGAGTTCGGCGCCGTGCAGACCACTCCCCGGGGCGAGTCGATGTCGGAGCAGGCGGCTGACGGTGGGTACGGCCCGGCCGTCGCGATTGGTGACCGGTGCCGTCACGGCGTTTCCCTGGTCATGTCGCACAGTTGCCGGTCCCGGCATTCGGCTCGATAGATCGCGCTGCGGCCACAGCCGGCCGCCTGTATCCGGTAGTCGCTGTAGAGAAATCCCCACGGCGCTCCCGGTACTTCCTGCTCGGACATCATCGTCACGGTTGCCGCCTCGCAGTCCAAGTCGCTGCGTGCCTGAATCCGCGCTGATCGGAGAGCGATGGCGGAATTCTCTTGCAGCAATGTGGAGTCGCTGATGCACCCCGACAATCCCGTCGCAGCCAGCAACAACAGGCTTCGGATCCGCAAGCACCGGATGCTTGCGCGGTGTGGGGAGTGAGTTTCTGTGAAATTCATGGAGCAGAGTTCCCGACCCTGATCTGGCTGGAAGATGGACGCTCGGTCAGCGCTGAGCTTAGTGGAATTTGCTCTTCCGTCAAAGACCTGCATGGCCCGAGGTCTGGTTGAAACGGGCTGCGCCCGGTTGCCCGAAACGGCGGATTCGTGCCGGCGGGTGGCGTCGCGGCGCTTACCAATTGACGAACAGCGAACCCACGATCAGGTTGTTGTCGGTCTCGTTGATCAGGTTGCGGTCCTCCACGTACTGATTCAGATAGCCCAGCTCGGCACGAATGCCGGGATTGAAGGACCAGCCCAGTCCGAGAAAAGCGCGGTTCTGATCGAACCCGGCTTTGCCGCCCCATTGCGTGCTGTTCACGCGGACGAAGAATTCATCCCAGGCGACCAGGCTCAGCCGCGGTTCGAAATCGAACGGATGCAGGAAGCGGATCATCTGGCGCGGCCGGAACCGCGGGTCGTCGCCGCGGATAAAGTTGGTTTCGAATATGGTCCGGAACATGAACGTGCCGTATTCGGTCGGGAGCAGGTAGCGGAAAGCCGGCCACAGATCCTGCTGTGCAATGTACGGCTTGCCCTGCAGTTGGGTCGGCAGGAAGGTGTAGCCCAGCCAGATCGTCGCCCGGTCGTTCAGCGAATATCCCAGCGCGGCACGCGCCATGCCTTGATACCAGTGCTGCCAGTCCTCGTTCCAGCGGGACTGGCCTTCCAGCCACAACCGCGCATCCTTCAGGCCGGGGTCGACGAATCCGAGATCGCCCTCGGCGACCAGTTGCGCCCAGCTTCCCCAACTCGTGGTCACGTCCGCCATTGCCGGAGGGGCTGTCGATACCAGGGTGGCTGCACAAACCGCGGCCCAGAACAGCAGCCAAGCGGTGATCTTGAACAGGGGTGGTGCGGAAACGCAAAACGGTTGCCAGTCTGCCCGCAAAGTGAAGAGGGCGGCTACGGGCTGATACATCGGTACTCCAATCGGGCTGCTGCGCGGACCGGTTGCTGGTCCGGGAAGTTTTCGGTCGGGTATGACAGGCAAGAGACTATTCCCGGAGGGCCGTTCGTCACTGGGTCTGCCGTGTGACCCGGCATAGCCGTTCGTTCCGGCATTGCACCCGGTAATTCGCGCTACGGCCGCAGCCCTCTGCCCGGATGTCGTAATCGCTATAGAAATGGCCCCAAGGCGCCCCGGAGACGAGCTGTTCGGATTCGATGGTTTCCGCCAACTGCGGGCACTGCAGATCCTTTCGCGCCTGAATCCGTGCCGATCGCAGCGCAATTCTGGCGTTTTCCTCCAACAGCGTCGAATCACTGACGCACCCGGCCAAGAATGTGCCGAGGGTCAGCAGCGCTGCCGGCAGGAAGTGCCACTGCCCTGCTCGTCTTCTGGCCACGGTGGCGGGACAGCGGTGTCGGTGACGATCCAACGACGGTCTCATTTGCCGACAGGAAGTTCCGACAAAGTTCGGCAAGTTCGATGTGCCGTTCATGATGCGTGTGCCAGATGCGTTGGCTTCACTACTATGGGTGTCTTATCGCTGTGGGCTTGCCGATCGAAGCCCAAATGGTAGTTCACCACGACGGCGTCGCCTTCGACTTGCAGCGATTGCACTATTGCACCCATCGGTCCCCGGAACGGCAGGAACTCACCCGCAGGATTGTTCAGCGCCCTGATGCCGAAGAGGCCCGACCGCGCACCGTTGTTGACGATATTGGCTTCGAGGGAAGGTTCGTAGCGATATTCCAGCGACTTGCCTTCGTCCATGATTTCCACCGGCGACTCGTATGGGTAGCCGATGATCAACCGGCCCTGTCCGACAATCATGTAGTCCATTCTCATCGGGCGATGATCTGGCTGCAGCGTACGGGCGGAGATCATCCAGATACCGTTCAGGCTGTACTTTGCGTCGATCTGACGGAGCGTGGCCCCGTCCAGAAATAGAGACCGTGCGGAGGGATCGGCCAGATCCTTCTGGGTGAACAACTCCAAAGTGCCGAGCGCCGATCGGCTCGCACGATCCAGCAGCGGATCGATATCCTTGAATTTCGCGACCCGGATCCTGACGGGGTCCAGCCCCGCACGGTGTTGCAGCACGGGCCAATAGTTCCTGGTCGCGTCCCGCAGACTGGACTCGGTCGCGGCCGGGAGAGCGTTGCTGAAGCCTGCAAAACCTTGCGGGCCCCACAGGTCGACGGCGTGGGCTACCGGGCTGCAAGCCATGATCAACAACAACGCGAGGGGGTATACCAATGACATATGATTGATGAGCCCTGGAAATTCAAATCAGCCAAGCATCATTCGGGCAGGGCGCGGATGTGCCTGACCCTTGATCCGCGACCTAAGCGCCTTCCGTGCCAAGAGTGATTGCACTATACGAATCAGCTGCTTGCGATTCGCGGGATGGTCAAGCCACGGCTTGCGCCGGGGCAAATGAACCCGACTGGACCCGACTCCCGCGGCGACTGAAAGTCTGCGTTTGATCAGGGTTCCTCGGCAAGACTCCTGCGAAAAAGCCCGATCCCGTTCCAACATTATTTGGGCCGTGCGGCCATCGGGTCCCTGGACTCCCGGTATCCGGCGAGTCCAGCAGGTGGTTGCAGCCGGGTGGTGGTTGATTTGGTCCGGCCGATACTCGCAACATCGCTGGTGAAGAGGGCAAGTCCATGATTTTCCGGTAAGCCGGCGGTGGCGTCCTTATTGCTCAAGATGTCCGAGCGCGGACGCTTCGCGGCATCGCGCCGATCGGCGGAATGATTGCTTCTGGAAGTCTGCCAACGATGCCGTGGTCACTCGGGCAGAGGCTGACTTCCCGCTGCCGACGGTCGTGCGGTTCGAGCATCGGCGGACAGCAACCTCCCGACCGGCGCGGCAGCGACGGCTCCATGCCGAATGTCGATTGCACCAAATTTCAACCAACTCTGAATACCAAACGATGAACAAGCGGCTCCATCCGCACTTGTGCGGCTTGCGGATTTTCCTCGTTCTAGTG
>CAZXXC010000014.1:0-55262 GCA_964644665.1 uncultured Methylococcaceae bacterium | reverse complement strand
ATGTACATGGGTAAAGACCCCATCCACCGACACCATCATCACGATCAGCTCACGTTCGGCCTGCTGTATGCATTCACCGAGAACTTCATCCTGCCGTTCTCCCACGACGAGGTCGTGCACGGCAAACGCTCGCTGCTTTATCGCATGCCGGGCGACGAATGGCAACGCTTCGCGAACCTGCGGTGCCTGTACACATATCTCTTCACGTACCCCGGCAAGAAGCTGTTATTCATGGGCTGCGAGTTCGGCCAGGGCGAGGAATGGGACTTCAACCGGGAACTGGACTGGTACGTCCTCGACTACCCATTGCATCAAGGAACGCATCGTCTGGTCGCCGACCTCAACCGACTTTACACATCGGATCCGTGTCTGCACCGGCACGATTTCGATTCACCGGGCTTCGAATGGATCGACTGCCACGACGCCCCGCAGTCGGTCTTGAGCTACCTGCGCCGGGCAGCGAAGCTTTTTACGATCGTCGTGCTGAACATGACACCGGTCGTCCGCCACAACTACCGGATCGGTGTGCCGCTGCAGGCCACCTATCGGGAGGTCCTGAATTCCGACGCATCGATCTACGGGGGCAGCAACATCGGCAACGGTGAGGTCGCGGCGGACTGTGAATCCTGGATGGGCCGGCCGTACTCGATCTGTATTACCCTGCCGCCTCTGGCCGGTATCATCCTGAGACCAATCCCAGAAACAATCACCGAAGAACAAGAACCCCAGCCCGAAGAAATCCCGTGAAAAAGATCCTGTTCGTCTCCAGCGAAGTTTTTCCCCTGATGAAGACCGGGGGGCTCGGAGACATTTCCAGCAGTCTTCCTGCGGCGCTGCACGCCCTCGGCCAGGATGTCCGCGTGCTGACTCCCGCCTACGCCGACGCGCTGGCCACGCTGGGCAAGGTACGCGACATCGCGATGGCGCAGGCCGGTTCTCGCCTGCGCCTGGTGGAAAGCGCGAATCCGGAAACGGCCGTCCCGGTCTGGCTACTGGTTCATCCAGACTTCTCGGACCGTCCCGGCAATCCGTATCTCGCTCCCGACGGACGACCGTGGTACGACAATGCCGAACGTTTCGCATTCCTCGCACGGTCGGCGGTCGATATCGCGCTCGATCGGGTCGGATTGCACTGGCAGCCGGACGTCGTCCATTGCAACGATTGGCAGACGGGGCTGATCCCTCCGCTGTTGGGCGATGAGCCGAACCGTCCGGCGACCGTTTTCACGGTCCACAATATGGCTTACCAGGGGTTGTTTCCGTTCGACGTCTTCAAGAAACTGGGACTTCCGGCACGATTATGGGCACCCGAGGCGCTCGAATTCTACAACCAGATGTCGTTCATCAAAGGCGGTCTGGTATTCGCGGATCGGATCAGTACCGTCAGCCCGACCTACGCCGAGGAGATACAGACCGACGAATTCGGCTGCGGCCTGCAGGGGTTGTTGCGAGAGCGCCGCGGCCGCCTGCGCGGTATCCTTAACGGCATCGACGACACGACCTGGGATCCCGGCATCGACCCGCTGATTCCAGCGCGTTACGATCACACCACGCTTGAGCGCAAAGCGGCCAACAAGGCCGCATTGCGCGCGGCTCTGGGGCTGCAAGACGATCCCGCGACCCCATTGATCGCGATCGTCGGTCGCTTGGTCCAGCAAAAGGGCATCGACCTGATCATCGACGCTCTACCCGCACTGATCCCGCTACCGGTGCAACTGGCGATTCTCGGCACCGGCGATGCGCAATACGAACAAAAACTGCAGCAGGCTGCGCGGCACCATCCAGGCCGGATCGGCGCGCGCATTAGCTACGACGAGTCGTTTGCGCACCTCGCCGAAGCCGGCGCCGACATGTTTCTGATGCCATCGCGCTTCGAACCCTGCGGGCTGAACCAGATGTACAGCCAGCGCTATGGCACGGTACCGATCGTCCGACGCGTCGGGGGTCTTGCGGACACCGTCGAGGACGCCAACCCGACCAACCTCGCGGCGGGCCGGGCCAGCGGCATCGTGTTTCACGAAGCCAGCGCGACGGCACTAGTGCAAGCGGTACAACGCGCGATTGCGCTATTCCGTGACGAGGCCGCTTGGCACCGAATTCAGCGAACCGGAATGCGGAAAGATTTTTCCTGGCGCCAGAGCGCACGCCACTATCTGGACCTGTACGATCTCGCCGTCGCGGACTGCCGGGACACCGCTGCGCATCGACCGAGAACGGCCAGTTCGGGCTGATACCGGAGCTTGTTGTCTCGACTTGCTCCGACCCCCGCCTTCAATCCTGCGGGTTAGGTGCAAACCTTTCCGGCGCTAGCGGGGGCTGTCGGCCGCAATCCGCTCGGCGGTGTAAATTCGGCGCAGCCGGCCCCGGTTCAGTTCCAGCCACTGTAGAGCAATGATCGGAATCGCCGAGTCGATTCGGCCATGCCGCAGCAAGTCCATCGCAGCGGCGAATTCGACCACCTGAACCAGGATGTCCTCCTGCTCTTCGGCCAGTCCAAAATGGCCGCCGAGTTCGCTGGCATCCACGATGCCGCAGAACAGGCTCAACCTTTCCGAACATCCCCCGGGCGTGGTGAAGAATTCGTAGATCGGGATCAGTTCACGGATGCTGCAACCCGCTTCTTCATTCGCCTCGCGATGCGCGACGTCCTCGGGCGTTTCCCCTTCCTCGACGGCGCCGGCCACGATCTCCAGCAGCCATGGCGGCTGTCGGTGGCGAATAGCCCCAATCCGAAACTGCTCGATCAACACCACGTGATCGGTTACCGGATCGTAGGGAATCACCGCTGCGCAACGACCACGGTGAAACAACTCACGTTCGATCACTTCGCTCCATCCGCCTCGATAAAGCGTGTGGCGCAAGCGAAACCGCGTCAGGTTGAAAAAGCCCTGATAGAGCGCCTGCTCGTCAACGATGGCGAAGGCCCGATCGGGATGGGTCGCGACGCTTCCGTTCACTGCAGGCTCACCGGAGCCGGAGCCAGATCCAATCCCCACAGCCCGGCAGGTAATGCGGTACCGAGCCGGTGACTGAGCCGCGCAAACCAGTCCTCCTGTTGCGTGTAATTCACCAGTTCCGGTGCGCCGATCTCCTCCTCCGCGACCGAGTGGACATCGCCGATCGCATCGACGAGCCCCAGATCGATGCTTTGCGAACCGGTCCAGACCAGGCCGGAGAACAGGCCGGCCTGGTCTTTCAGCCGACTCCCCCGCCCCTCCCGAACGGCCGCGATGAACTGCTGATGGATGTCGTTCAACACTTTTTCGACCTGCGCCTTCTCGGCGGGATCAACGGGTTTGAACGGATCCAGCAGTGCCTTGTGCGCTCCGGCCGTAAACGCCCGCCGTTCGATGCCAAGCTTCTCCATGGCACCGACGAACCCAAATCCATTCATGATCACACCGATCGAGCCGACGATGCTGGACGGATTCACGAAGATCTTGTCCGCCGCGGCGGCGATGTAGTACCCACCCGACGCACAAAGGTCGGAAACCACCGCGATGATCGGTAATGATGGGTGGCTCTTCTTCAGCGAGCGAATCTCCTGATACACATAAGCCGCCTGTACAGGCGTTCCCCCCGGCGTATTCATCTTCAGAATGACGCCTTTGGTGCCTTTGTCCTCGACCGCAGCCTTCATCCCCTTGATGATGTTCTCCGCATTGGTCTTGCCGCTCTCGCTGATCAGTCCGCTGATTTCCACGACCGCCGTATGTTCCTTCGACGTACCCAGCCTTCGCTCGGAGAACGGGCTGACCGCCAGCCACATCGCGATACCGAGATAAGCCAGGAAGGCGAGCTTGAGCCCAAGACTCCAGCGCCGCGCCCGCCGCTGTTCCTTCAGCGTTTCCAGCAGGATTTTCTCGATCAACTCGCGTTCCCACGGACCCGACTCGCCGGGAGTGGATTTCACTGGAGCATCCGTCGCACTCATATCATTCACGAAGCCGTCATGTTGCCGTTGAATACCTACCTCAGATCACCCGAGGAAGTTCGCGCAGATCGGCCAGACAGGCCATCGGTCTCAGCGCCACCAATTCCTGCCGGGTATGTGCGCCGCTCGCTACCGCGATGGCCGCGATACCGGCTCGATTCGCCATCGCCAGATCATGGGTCGTGTCTCCGATCATCACGGTCCGCTGGCGAGAAACGCTTAACGACGCGATGATCTGCTCGATCATTGCCGGGTTTGGCTTCGACGCGGTCTCATCGGCGCAACGCGTAACGTCGAACAGATGCCGCACGCCGGTTCCGGCCAGCGCCCGATCCAGACCACGCCGCGCCTTGCCGGTCGCAATCGCCAATCGGAATCCCTCCGCCCGCAGTTGCTCCAGCATCGCGGCGACGCCGTCAAACAGATCCTCCGGACGGATCGTCTTGCTAAAGTAGCGCCGACGATAAGCGTCCATCAACCGCTCGACCCGCGATTCCGCCGTGTCCGGAAACAGTGTTTGCAAGGCTTCGCCCAAACCGAGGCCGATCACCGATTTCGCCGCTGCGGGCGGCGGTGTCGGCAGGCCGCTTTCGATCGCCGCCTGCTGAAGACAATCCACGATCCAATCGATCGAATCGTAGAGCGTGCCGTCCCAGTCGAAGATCAGCACGTCGAAACGACGCTCCAACATCACAGGGCGTTCAGCAACCGCTGCAGTTCCGGATCCAGCGGCGCCTCCACCGACAACCGCAGCCCGGTCCCGGGATGCAGGAATGTCAGACGCGCGGCGTGCAGAAACAGCCGGCGCAAGCTGGCGGGCGCGATCGCACGGTCCCGTGCCGAGGATCCATAACGTTCGTCGCCCGCGATCGGGTGGCCGAGACATTGGGCATGGACTCGGATCTGGTGGGTACGGCCGGTCTCAGGCTCCGCCTCGACCAGGGTCCAGTCGCGGTAGGCACGTTTGCGGCGGAAGTGGGTGACTGCGGCTTTGCCATGACTCGAGGCTTTGACCAGTCGCTCGCCACTCTGCAGGACATTCTTTTCCAGCGCCGCCTCGATCGTCCTCGCGGCCTCCGTCCAGCGCCCCTGCAACAGAGCCAGGTAAATCTTGTCGACCTGATTCTGTCGGAACTGCTCGTGCAGAAAACGCAAGGCACTGCGCTTCTTGGCGATGACAAGGCAACCTGAGGTATCCCGATCCAGCCGGTGGACGAGTTCCAGAAACTTGCCCTCCCCGCGCAGCCGCCGCAGACCTTCGATGATACCGAGGACCAGACCGCTGCCGCCGTGAACCGCGATTCCCGCCGGCTTGTTGATCACCAGGATCTCCGAGTCCTCCAGCAGTATGCTGGATTCCAGACGTTGCCTGAGTCCCTCGGATAGCGGCGCCGCAGGGCTGTCTCCAGCACCGGTTCGAACCGGCGGCATACGGACCACGTCACCAGCCGCAAGCCGCCGGCTCGCTGGAATGCGCCCGCCGTTCAGGCGGACCTGGCCAGTCCGCAGGATGCGGTAAACGTGACTCTTCGGAACCCCCTTCATCTGAGTCAGCAAGAAATTGTCGATGCGTTGGCCGGCTTGCTCATCGCCGATCTGGACGAGATTGACCCTGGGTCGCGACGTGGAATCGTTCATGATCGGGCGATGATACCAACTTCCTCCGGTAAATTGATGCTGCATCCCAAGCTTGTTATAGTAACCTCCAGTTCAAAGAGGGGTTTTCGGGAATGAGCCGCAAACCCGCGGCGTCGAAATCAAGGCAACAGGACTGAAAGCCGCAGTAAGGGAACACGATTCAGACGCGCGTGTCTGACCGGTGTACCCGATCGGACGGAACGCCGGTTTCGCAGACGATGCCCTCGGCACACCGGACTGCTGTCACGCATGCCCTACCGCAGACGGTTCCGTAACACGCCGCCAAACGTTTGTTTCCACGTCCGCCAACGGCCGGGTTAGGCAATGCGGGAGGCCTTGGCCCTGCATTTGAACTGAATCGCAATGAAACCATTACGGGTTTTTTCGCTCGACCCCAGACGAGCGGACACGTCGCGCCTCCGGATTCTCCCTAGCGTAAAGTACGATCGCAACAAGCCGCTGCCTGCCAAGCGAGGCAAGGCGGTCCCGATCCGAACCCCATGAACGGTCTATTCGACCCGGCCCAAGAAAGAGGCTCGGCCTCATGAACGAAGAAATCGGCCCGTTCCGCTTTGATGAGGGTCTCGGTGGCCGCACCGAGGACGCAATTACATGAGAAGAATGTTGATCAATGCGACACAACCGGAAGAACTTCGTGTCGCTCTCGTCGATGGTCAAAAACTTTACGATTTCGACATCGAAGTTCCCTCGAAGGAACAGAAGAAGGCCAACATCTACAAGGGTGTCATCACCCGAGTGGAACCGAGCCTGGAAGCGGCCTTCGTCAATTACGGTTCCGACCGTCACGGATTCCTGCCGTTCAAGGAGATCAATCCCCAGTACTATGCGACACCCGGCGACGAGGAGGTCAGCCGGCGCGAAATGAAGGAGCTGCTCCGCGAGGGTCAGCAGTTGATCGTCCAGATCGAAAAGGAGGAGCGTGGGAACAAAGGCGCAGCGCTGACGACCTACATCAGCCTAGCCGGCAGTTACCTGGTGTTGATGCCAAACAACCCCAAGGCCGGGGGAATTTCCCGTCGGATCGAAGGCGATATCCGCTCCGACATGCGGGAGGTGATGAACCAGGTCCAGGTGCCGGAAGGGATGGGACTGATCGTCCGCACGGCCGGGGGCGGCAAGAGCGCAGAGGAACTCCAGTGGGATCTGAACTACTTGCTACAGTTATGGGAAGCCATCGAACGCTCGGCCAATGAAAAAACGGCACCGTTCCTGATTTTCCAGGAAAGCAACGTCATCATTCGGGCACTGCGCGATCACCTGCGGGGCGACATCGACGAGATCCTGATCGACAATCCGTCGACGCACAAGCTGGTCCAAAGCTTTCTGCAGCAGGTAATGCCGCAATTCATCGAACGCGCCAAGCTGTACCAGGACACGGTGCCGTTGTTCAGCCGTTACCAGATCGAGAGCCAGATCGAACGCGCGTACTCGCGCGAGGTCCCCCTACCCTCGGGCGGCGCGATCGTGATCGACCACACCGAGGCGCTGACGACGATCGACATCAATTCGGCCCGCGCGACGAAAGGCAGCGACATCGAGGAAACCGCGCTGAACACGAACCTGGAAGCGGCCGACGAACTGGCCCGCCAGTTGCGTCTTCGCGATCTCGGCGGCTTGTTGGTGATCGACTTCATCGACATGATGGCCGCACGCAATCAGCGTGCGGTGGAGAATCGACTGCGCGACGCGATCAAGAGCGACCGAGCCAGAATCCAGATGGGGCGGATCTCCCGGTTCGGCTTGCTGGAGATGTCGCGCCAACGCCTGCGGCCTTCGCTGAGTGAATCGACGCTGCTGACCTGCCCGCGCTGCAAGGGCCAGGGAACGATCCGCAGCGTCGAATCGCTGTCGCTGTCGATCCTTCGCATTCTCGAAGAAGAGGCGATGAAGAAGAACACCGACCGGATCATTGCCCAAGTGCCGATCGAAGTCGCTACCTTCCTGCTCAATGAGAAGCGCAGCAACATCGAACAGATCGAGCAGCGACATGGCGTCGGCGTAATGATCATCCCGAGCAAGACTCTGGACACGCCGGCCTACGAGATCCAGCGCCTGCGCAGTGGTTCCGCCAGCGAAGACGAGGTCGGCCGCTCCAGCTACAACCTGATCAAGGAAGAGGAAACGCCGCGCCCGACCTGGGCAAAGGAGCCGGGCGGCTCTGCGCTTCCGAGCCCGGTGATCCGGGATTTCATGCCCGAATCACCAGCGCCTTCGTCCCCTGCAAAGCCCTCGGGCGGATTCATCAAGCGGTTCCTGAACATTTTGACCGGTGGACGGGCGGAAGAGACTGCGCAGGAGCGGGAGCCGACACGACCGGCCGTCGCGCCACGACCCTCCATTAGCCGGGACTCTGCCTCCCGTCCCAGACCGGGATCGGGTCCGCGCCGCTCGGCTGAACGGCGCGAGACCGCCACCGAAGCACCCGCCGCATCGATGCGGGAGCACGGCACCGAGGAAACGCGCCCGGCCGACGCGCCACAGCGTGAGGCGCTAAAGCGCAGCGGCAGTCGCCGCCGCCGTGCCCGTCGTAGCGACACCGAAGCGGCGCGCGCCCCGGGCATCGATCGCGGTATCGATTCTCCCCGGCCACGCCCGGATTCGCCGGAGGGTGCAGGCTCGCTGGGCAGCTTGGGGACGGACGAAGTTCGATCGGAAACGCCCTTGAAGCAGGATTCCGGGGTTCCCGGCCTACCGGAGTTCGCCGGCGCCGAACCGGCCAGAGGACGTGCCGGCATAGCAGCGGATGCGGAGGAAAGTGCTGTCGAGGCGGAGCGGTCGGCCGGCAGCCGGCGAGGGTCGGCGCTTTGGGAAACGCCTGCCGCATCGGCCGAGTCGGGATTATCCGACTTCGCCGACTCTCGGAGCGACCACACCGAAGCGACCGCTGTTGCGGTCGGCACCGAGGGCATCGCCGTCGGCCCCGGCAACGACCCGGTCGTACGGCGGCCTTCCCGCCGCCGGGGCCGGGGACGACGCGACAAGCGATTCGCGCCGCGCGGGGCGCAGGCGACTGAACCGACGAGCCCGGCGGAGTTGCCCGATTTGGACCGGGCGACAGCCGAGCCTGGCCCTGTCAAATCGGCGGCGGTGGAATTGCCCGACGTGGCGCGACAAGCGCCCGTCGACAGCGAAAAGTTGGAATCGATTCCGGAATGATCCCGGTGGGAAGACGTCGCCGTGCGCCGTCTTCCCACTCACCGCGACCGGCCGCTCAGTCCAGTCGGCCAATCCCGATCCGCGTGCTGCTCCGAATTCCCCGTTACCCGCCGGCTCAGTGTCGACAGCCGCAGGAACCGGCCCCACAGCCGTGGCTTGCCACCGGTGCCGTCGCCGATGCAGCCTGTCCGCCCGCATGATGCACCGCCGGCGCGGAAAGCTTCTTGGTCACGGGTCCGCCGCACTGGGGACATTGCGGAGCAGGCTCGCTCATCTTGTGCATCGCACTGAAATCGCTCTGACACTGGTTGCAGTGATAATCGTACGTAGGCATGGCATTCACCTTCACGGTCTTGTTTTCATTTGGAATGTCTCGGCCCCTCGGCCGGCAACGCGCTCGCACCTCATGGCCGCATGCCGCCGCTGCCGCCGGAGCCTTCGCGACACCACCTTGTCAAAAGGGCTTCAAAGTCGCCAAGAATACGATCGCGAACAGGAACAGCACAGGGACTTCGTTGATCCAGCGATAGAAAACATGGCTGTGTCGATTGCGGTCCCGAGCAAAGGCCGCGAGCCATCTGCCACACAGGACATGGTAACCGACCAACAACGCGATCAGCGTCAGCTTCACGTGCAGCCAAGGCTCCGTCCGGTAGAGATCCCAAGCGTAATCGGCCAGCATCCAGAAGCCGAACAACAGGGTCAGCAGCATTCCCGGCGTCATAATTCCGAAGTACAGCTTGCGCTCCATGATCTTGAATCGCTCGATGCTCACCACATCGCTCGCCATCGCATGGTACACAAAAAGCCGCGGCAGATAGAACAGACCGGCGAACCAGGTCACCATGAAAATCAGGTGCAGCGCTTTGAACCACATCGTTCAGGACTCTCCCAGCAATCCCACAATTCGCCGGCGTACCGCCGAAAAATCCAGCGGACCCAGCCAGCGGGCACCGATGATTCCGTCCGGTGCGATCAGAAATGCGGCTGGCACTCCCCGCACACCGCCGAATGCCGCTGCAATCGCTCCGGTGGAATCCAGGGTCACCCGGTACGGAACACGCGCCGCTTCGACCAGCGCCAACACGCGGCTGGGTAAATCGTAATCCATCGCGACCGCGATCAGTTGCAAGCCGCGCGGGGCAAATTCGGCGTGCAGCCGATCCAGTTCGGGCATCTCCTTGATGCAGGGCCCGCAATCGCTGGCCCAGAAACTCACCAGTATCGGCCGACCACGCCAATCCGCAAGCCGGAACCGCTCACCGCGAACAGTGATCAGCGTGATGTCCGGAGCCGACTGTGGCCGATGCATCCATTGCCACGCCCCCCCGCCGACGGCCGTCAGGCCGCCGATCAGCAACCAGATGAAAAGACGGCGCACCATTCAATCCGACGCGCCGCCGTGGCTCGCGGGATGATCTGGAACCTCTCGCGGCGACGGGCTAATCTGCACAGCCGTGACATCCAACTTGAGCGAGGCATACCGATGAAGCACTACTCCCCCTGGTCATGGATCGGCTTGATGGCCGGACTGTTTGCCGTACAAGCCTGGATCGTGCCCATGGTGATCCACGGCGCCACGGAGACCGAATGGCTACGTGGCACACCGGAGCAGGGCGGCGACAGTCGCCCGGTATCCAACGACAAGACGGCGCTCGCCTTTTCCCACTGCAACCGCCATCTGCAAACCATCGAGCCCGGGCGCCGGTTCGCATTACCGAGCGCCCCGGACCGGGAGTGGGACTTGGGGTTTGATCGTTACATGATCCGGGCGTCGGTTCGTTCCGCCGATTCGGCCTCGGGAACCGAGCAACGCGAATATCTCTGCCGGATCCATTACTTGGGCGGTGACGCATCCGACTCCCTGAATTGGACCGTCGCAGGATTCGAGTTTACGTCACCATAGGCCGCGACACGGCCGAACCTGCTCAGTCCTCGACCTGCTGAATGCCGTCCAGGAACCAGGTCGGCTGGCGACTGTCGGTGCGCCTGACGAAATGCCAGATTTCCCGCGCCCGGGCGGGCTCCGAATCCATGCTTTCCCGCACCCAGGCATCGAACAGCACGGTGGCCGAGATCGACGAATCCTGCTCGCTGACATCCGTCACCCGCGCATCCAGAGACATCACTTGGGTGGTCTCCGGACCCGAGCGCTGCTGCAATTGGCGCTGCAGTTCGTCAAACACCGGTTGCGTCGTCAATGCGCGCAACTCCGCCAGATCGCCCGCATCCCACGCCGCCTGCAGGTGCCGATAGGCACTCTTCGCTCCAGCCAGGAAACTGCTTTCATCGAAACCCGCGGGAATCGACCGCGGTGCGCCGCGGGCCGATGTCGCCGCAGCCGCCCCATTCCGCCCATGGCCGAACAGCACGTTGGTGTCGAAACGGGCACCCGCACTGCCCCGAGCGGATTCGCGTCGTATGTCGTATCCGTCGGCGGCGACGTCATGGTCCGGCTGGCCCGCCGTGCTCGCCACCGGCCCCCATTGATTGCGTCGCCGGGCAGCGAAAACCCGATACAGCAGGTAGGCCGCCAAGCCCACCACGACGATGTCGAACAGATTGATATGCTCGAAGCCACCGCCGAACAACATCGCCCCGAGCAAGCCGCCCACGGCCAAACCGCCCAGCATGCCCATCAGCCCGCCTCGGTTCCGGAACGAATCACGCATCGCCTGATTTCGCTGGGCCGTCGGCTGATAGGCGGCCTGCGGTGCTCGGTAGGCCGGTGCCACATCCGGACCGGGACGGTAAGACTCGCTATAAGACGGCCGGCTGCCGAACGATTTGCCGCCCCCCAGACGTTTGGCGAACGCCTCGTCCGGGCTCACCAGCAATAGCGCCAAACCAGTCAACAAAACCATCAGGAGCGAGTGCGATTTGTTCATCGAGTGAAGTCTCTCTGCAGTGTGAAGATGCCATTTTAAACGCAAAGTGAGCGCCCCGTCAGGCGGACCGGGAAGCGCACGGATTGGCCGGCGCGCTCCGGGCACACTCACTCTGCGACAGACACGCGACACAAGTAAGAGTTTCCGCGACGGAGACCCGGCGCGCGGAAACGCTTGATGGAGGTGGGAACAAAAAGCCGCTTGCCCGGCCGCTCGCGCATCATTGTGGCCGGTCCCGACACGATTGCCGCGCAACGGCGACAGCGGCAGACCTGCATCGCACACCGGAACGGCCCGCTTCGTTCACTGCGCATCCGCCGGTCGCGCGGGCGCCCCCTGGCATGCTGTCGCTCGGCACCCGGCGCCGCGATCACAACTCCGCTGCCGCTACCGCAACGCGCGATCCGGTATCGTCGTCATGAAACGACCGGCAGGCTCCGCCGGAAGTTCGCATCCCGGACCGAGGAAAGCGGATCGCCGAAACGGAGATTGGAGAACCGGAAACCGGATGCTTCCTGCTCATTGACGAAATCGATGGTGACACCGTCGATCAGCGATACACTCTCGCGATCGATGAACAGCTTGACCGCACCGTAATCGACCACTTGGTCCGTCGGCTGTGCGCTCTGCTCGAGCCTCAGCCCGCAATGCAGATGATTGCGTCCACCTGCCGACACGATGATTCGGAGCCCTTTCGCATCTCCCTCCGCGGCGTTGACGAACCGCTCCACGGCAAGAATGGCGCTCGCGGTGAGAGTGACCATCACGCTGGGACCTCATATTATAAGCGAAGACAGTCTTCTCCTGAGCATGGTGCATGCCAGCAGCGAGCTTCGCTCCGCTTGCGCGTGGATTCAACGACTTGGCGGAACCGGCCGGCGTACAGAGTACCCTGGCCGCAATCACCGCGGGCTGCGACGCGCCAAACTCGTGCGCGGCCGGCCGTAATGTGGCAAATGTTGGTGCGGCTGCTTGGCGGACCCTCCTGCAGGGACCGCCTGACAACCGCCCCGAACAACCGCCTGTATCCTGCTAGAGGGACCGGCCGCCCGGCAGACGGGGTAAGCGGTACCCAGCCGGCAACCGCGCGGCGCGCACTACGCTGCCTGCGAGGATGCGCTCGTCACCGTTGCGGCATCGAGTGCCGCATCGAAGTATGCGATCTTGATCGCGGTATGCAGGTCCGCCAGCCGAATCTGCAGTTCGTCGATGAAGTCGTGCAGCACTTGCTGCGGCAAAGCCGATGCACAGCAGCCCGCAATCAGACGATCGACCGGGTCGAGCAGTTCGAGCGGCTTTTCGGAGCGCGGCAGGTTGCGCAGGCAGTCCTCCATTTCATCCACACAGAAGCGGATGGAGCGCGGGAACGCACGGTCCTGAACCAGGAAATCCACCACATCGCGACGACTGACGGCGGCCTGCCGGTGACGGCGGTACATCTGGTAGGCGGTCAGCGACTTCAGCACGCTCATCCACAGTATGTTTTCGAACGGCTGCATCGCTTCCGCCTGGGCCGATTCATAATCCTGGTAGCGCACGTCGATGATCCGGGTCGTCATGTCGGCGCGCTCCAGATTGCAGCCCAGACGGTAGAACTCGTATCCTGCATCGTGACTCATCGTGCCGGCGGCGATGCCGGCGAGCTGCTGGACGCCCAGGATGATATCTTTCAGATAGCTGAAGCGGCGGCGGGCCGACAGCCCGTTCGCAAGATGATCATTCGCTTTCAGGTAGAGTTCATTGATCTGTTCCCAGGCTTCCCGCGGGATGATGTCGCGCACGGTTCGCGCATTCTCCCGGGCGTAGCGGAGTGAACAGAGAATGGAAGCCGGATTGTGCGCGTCGCCGATCAGGAACCGGAGCACATTGCTTTCGGTCGCTGTCGGGTGGTGTTCGAAGAACAGGTCACGGCTGCCGGTGATCGCGATCAGCGAGTCCCAGCCCGGCCGAATGCTCTTGGGCAGGTCCAGGATCAGGTTCGCATTGACGGTGATCAAACGGGCCGTGTTCTCGGCCCGCTCCAGGTAGCGAGCCATCCAGTACAAGTGCTCGGCGACACGAGACAGCATGGACATGATCAGGTCTCCTCGTCGCTGACGATCCAAGTGTCTTTGCTTCCGCCACCCTGCGATGAATTCACGACCGTCGAGCCCTTGCGCAAGGCGACACGCGTCAAGCCGCCGTTGGTCACATAGGTATTCCGACCGGAAAGGATGAACGGACGAAGATCCAGGTGTCTGGGCTCGACGTGCTCATCCACCAGGGTAGGCGCGGTCGACAGGGTCAACAGTGGCTGCGCCATGTAGTTTCTCGGATCCTGCCGAATCTGGGCCGCGAACGATTCGCGCTCCTTTCGGGTGGACTTGGGTCCGATCAGGATGCCGTAACCTCCGGACTCGTTTGCCGGCTTGACCACCAACTCGTCCAGGTGTTCGAGCACGTAGTCACGCTGATCGGCGTCACTGCAACGGTAGGAGGGAACGTTCCGCAAAATCGGCTTCTCGCCCAGATAATATTCGATGATCTCCGGCACGTAGGTGTAGACGACCTTGTCGTCCGCCACACCGGCACCCGGTGCGTTCGCCAGCGCAACCTTGCCGCTTTTCCACGCCCGCATCAAACCCCGGACGCCCAAGACCGAATCCGGATGAAACGCTTCAGGGTCCAGAAACAGGTCGTCGATCCGACGGTAGATCACGTGCACCCTGGCAAGCCCTTCGATGGTCCGCATGTAGACGCAGTCGTCGTCGCCGACGATCAGATCGCTACCTTCGACCAGCTCTGCGCCCATCTGTTGCGCCAGATAACAGTGCTCGAAGTACGCGGAGTTGTAGATTCCAGGCGTCAGCACGACGATTTCCGGGTACTCGACATCTGCAGGAGCGAGTGAAGCCAGACAGGCATAGAGTTGGGATGGGTAGTCGTCCACCGGTTGTATGCTGATGTTTTCGAACAGTTCAGGGAAGACCCGCTTCATCACCAGCCGGTTCTCCAACATGTAGGAAACGCCGGAAGGGACCCGCAGGTTGTCTTCCAGCACATAGACTGTCCCGTCCTTGTCTCGTACCAGATCCGACCCGCAGACGTGGGCCCACACCCCTTGCGGCGGGTCGACACCCATGCATTCCGGGCGAAAGTTCCTGGAATCGGCCAGCAAGGTCTGCGGAAACACACCGTCCTCCACGATCCTCTGGTCGTGGTAAAGGTCGTCGATGAAAAGATTCAGTGCCTTGACCCGCTGAATGAGCCCCATCTCGATGGTGCCCCATTCACGCAGTCCAATCGTTCGCGGGATGATGTCGAAGGGCCAGGCGCGGTCGATCGAACCCTCCGTTTCGCTATAAACCGAGAACGTGATTCCCATGCTGATGATCTCCGCCTCGGCTGCGGCTTTCCGGGCCTGAATCTCGGTATCCGACAATTCCCCGAAATGGGACAACACCGATTCCGCACCGGGGCGTGGTTGGCCGTCATCGGCCATCAATTCGTCATAAAAACCGTCGACTTTGTAGTCTTGCCAGCTAATAGTCATGCAGATTGCAAAACCGTGTTAATGAACCGCCCGCGGCAGGCGGAATCTGGATTCCGTGCGGTAGCCGAAGACATGCGATTGTCGTGCTCTCGGCCCCGACAGTAGCTTAGCAAGTTTCCGGCCACGCCATGCGCGTCGCAGCGGTGATCCCGCCAATAACGCGGCCGACAGCGGGTACCTGCCGTGGGGCCGCACAATGGCACCGTACCGCACAGCGGCAGCTCTCACCACGCTCCATCTTGCCGCAAGCCACTCCCCAAGAAACCCGCCATCCGGCACAGGTGCCTTGCGCCGCGGTACCGCCGACGAGGCGACCGTTGTCAGAAGTGCCAGCGCATCGTACGAGTGCTCCGCGTGGACGGCGCGGCCGGCTCCTCACCCGCTCCGCAACGGCCAGCCCGCGAGAGGTCATGCGGCCTAGCGCATCCCGGCTCGCAACGGCGCCGACGCTGGCGCGTCGATGACCCGGCGGTCGGTCACCCCACAGCGCACCAATCCGAAGCGGCCGCACCAACTTATGACGGCTTGGCGCACCGCAACAACCAACCGAAGCCGACCGACGGGTCAGGAACGCATCCGCGATTTCGTACCGCGAGCCGTCGGCTATTCCCGAATGCCGTATCATCGATTCTTCAAAACATGAGGGCCGAGGAGCACCGCGTTGCACGGATCGCACGATACCATTCGACCGTTTTTGGTAATGGAAATTCTGGCCCGGGCCAAGGAACTGGAACGTCTGGGGAAAGATGTCATCCATCTGGAGATCGGCGAGCCGGACTTCCCGACACCCGGGCCGGTCGTTCGCCGGGCCATGGCGTTTCTGGAGCAGGGACGGGTCGCGTATACCCCCGCGGCAGGCCTACCGGAGCTGCGTGATGCCATTGCGCGTTACTACCGTGAGCGCTATCACATCGACCTTCCCTCGCGCCGGATCTTCGTGACCCCTGGCGCCTCGGGCGCCTTTCTGCTGCTGCTGGGTCTGTTGGTCCGCGGGGGCAAGCGCGTGTTGTTGAGCGACCCCGGCTATCCCTGCTACGCCAACCTGGTACGACTTTTCGGCGGCACAGTCGCCACGGTTCCGGTAGCAGCCGAGTGCAATTTTCACGTCACGCCAGAGCGCTTCGCCGTTCACTGGGACGAACACACCGCGGGTACCATCCTGGCGTCACCATCCAACCCGACCGGCACCGTGATCAGCCGGCAGGTACTGGGAGAATTGATCGAGTCATCGAACCGGCTGCGCGGCTTCTTCATCGCCGATGAGATCTACCACGGGCTGGAATACGCGGAACGATCGCCGACGGCACTGGCGTTTTCGGACGAGGTTTTCGTCGTCAACAGCTTCTCCAAATATTTCGGCATGACCGGTTGGCGTGTGGGCTGGACCATCGTCCCGGAGCGGTTCGTCCAGCCGGCGGAACGATTGGCGCAGAATCTGTTCCTGTCCGCGCCCTCGCCAGGCCAGCAGGCCGCACTTGCCGCGTTGTCGCCGGAGTGCCGGGAAGAACTGGAACATCGCCGTCAGATGTTTGCGGAACGCCGCGACTTGCTAGTGCGCGGCCTGCTCGATCTCGGATTCGGGATTCCGGCGCCGCCGCAGGGGGCGCTGTATGTTTACGCCGATTGCAGTGCGTTCGCCGATGATAGTCACCATTTCGCACATCGGCTCCTCGAGCAAACCGGGGTCGCCGCCACACCGGGAAGTGATTTTGGCAAGCAAGGCGCCGAACGCCATCTCAGGTTCTCCTTCACGGCTGCCGTGCCCCGGATTCAGGACGCCTTACTGCGGTTGCGAGCCTTCTTGAGCCGGGATCGATAGCGCACCGGGCAAGTCATGCGCCGAAAACGGACCGTGCTTCCTGGATGCGGCCGAGACACCCCGCCGTAACCGAGTCGGCCGAGCAAGAATCGATTTGATGCAATAGGGAAATCTACGTATCAGTCGGGGGGTTCCCATCCCACTCGTTCTGTTCTAGATTAAGCCCGGCTTCGGAAGGCCGGACACGACTTCCAGGCCAGACGTTCATTCCCTGAGACAATAACCAAATTTGACCACCACAATGAGGAGGGGGTTTATGAATAAGCGATTCATACTGTCGACCGCGGCCGGATTTTCCGCGCTAATGATGAACCAGGGGGCGTTCGCTCACTGTGATGAAATCAGTTTCCAGCAACTGTCGGATGCTGCCAGCTTCGTCAAGAACACCCCCAGTGAGCAGGATCTGACGGGGGGCTTGAAGAACAATATGTGGATCACGTTCGTGGATGAAACCGGAAAGGTATGCCACGTAGTGAACACTGCGGGTCTTGGCCAGAATAGCGGAGCGACCTGGGGCCTGAGTCGGGTGATTTCAGCCCAGAAGGCCAATACGTCCGCGATGCTGAGCCTGGATACACCGGCCGTTCAGTCCTGGGCCAGCGGCGCCTTGTTTCTGGCCACCCAGCCGGTTCTTGACCCGGCTACTGGTAAAGTCGCGAACAGCGTCGGTGATTTGCAAGGGACCCTTTGGGGTGTCCAGTTCAGCAACCCGGTCGGTCCCGGCAAGGCCTATGCAGGAAGCCCTGCTGCCTACGGCACGCCGGCGGACCCCTTGGTCAACAAGCGTATCGGCGGTGTGAATGTATTCGGCGGCGGTCTCGCCGTGTATGACGCCGGGCTGAAGAAAGTCGGCGCGATCGGCGTCTCCGGCGACACTTCCTGTACCGATCATGCTTTCGCCTGGCGCGTGCGTGAACGGCTCGCCTCTCAGAACGGCCAAATCGCCAATGCTGCAGCGATCGCCGCAGCGAACCAGGGTGTTCCAGAGGTGCTGGACATCACCGGCAAACTATACCCCGGTTGCACCGAAGGTCTTGGTCCGACACCCAACCCGGCGCAGAACGGCATCCAGTAGAGGCTGGACTCCGGCGACTCTTGAGTCTTATCCGAAAGGGCCTTCCGGCGGGAGGCCCTTTCTCCCGAATGGAGCACCGTTCGGCGGCTTCCGCCGTTTCGGATCACGGCATCATTCTTTCACGAGAGCGCATTTCCGCAATGTCTTCGAAACTCCTGCTGCTGCTCGCGTTGATTTCCGTGATCGCGGCCGGCCTCCGATTCCTACCACACCGTGGACTGGTCGATCCCCACGTCGATGAACAACAGACCGCGGATCGGCGTCGGGAAAACTTCAGGATCGACACGGCGGCATTGGCGCAACGACTGGCCGGTCCGCTACCGCTCACGGAGGATCAGGTCGCAGAGGACGAGAGAATCGATGCCGAGCAGGTCGCCCGGGCTCGCCGGTGGCTCGCGAGTTCCGACCGCCAACAGCGGATCGCAGGGGCCGAGCAGCTTTCCGCCTACCCGACCGCTGAAGCGGAACATCTGGCGATCCATGCCCTTGCGATGGATCGCGACGCGGCGGTTCGCGGTGCGGCAGCGCAAAGTCTGGAAAGCTTCGAGCGCCCGAGCGCGGCCGCCATCGGCGCGCTGCTGGCGGCCTTGCAGGATCCTGACGCCGCGGTCCGTATGAGCGCACTTTCGACGCTGCAAGAGTATCTCGCGGATGACACTCTGGAAACAGGCAGTCACGCCAAGGTTGTGGCGGGGCTGCGGAAGCTCAGAAACAATCGCCGGGTCGACAAACAAACCCGCCACTGGGTCGCAGCATTCCTCTCGGATCTGGAGCCGGCTCGGCCGGTCGAGCGCCATACTCGCCCTTGAGGCACGATCCCGGCATCCCTCTTACTTCCCCGAACACCAGCGGCAGGCACTCGCCCCGATTGCAGCGTTACGGCGCAGCGACCACTGCCCGCGCGGTCATCGCGCTGCAAACATCGAACAACGCGTCCCAGGCATTCCCCGGTTCTTGCCCCTTGATGATCCGGTCGGCCCTCGCGCACAGCAACAGGGCATCCTGCCAACCGCCGAGGTCGATCCGCCGCAGCGCCTCGTTGAACAGCTTCTTGCGGCTGTCCCAAACCTTCTGCCGTGTTAGGGCGGCCTCCGGGCGCTCGCCGCCGGCCACGGCGAACGCGATGCTGGCCAGCGTTCTGGCCTCACGCGCCAAAGCCCATAACACCACGGCGGGGGCGGTACCCTCCGCTTTCAGTCCTTCCAGGATCCGCTGCGCGCGCGGTCCGCGATCGACGAGAACGGCTTCAACGAGGTCGAAGACATCGTAGCGGGCCGCATCCGCCACTGCGTTTGCGATCTGGCCGTCCTCGATTCGACCCGGACCAAAGATCACCGCGAGCTTTTCGATCTCCTGTGCCGCGGCCAGCAAGTTGCCTTCGACCCGTGCCGCCAGCAGTCGAAGACCCGCCTGATCGGCCAGCAAGCCCTTTGCATTCATCCGCCGATCCAGCCACTGAATCAGTGCGGAACCCTCCAGCGGGCGCACCTGCAACACGACACCGCGTTGCTCGACCGCGACAAACCAAGGCTTCCTCTGCTCCTCGCTTGCCAGCTTGCCGGCAGTCAGCAACAGGACACAGTCCGGCGGGGGATGCGACACGTAGTCCGACACCCACTCCGCACCGTCGCGGTCCGGCTTTTCGGGGAACCGCACATCCAACAGCCGACGATCCCCGAACAGCGAAAGCGTATCGGCCGATTCTCGCAATGTGCCCCAAGTGAACCCGGCTTGTACGAAATACAGTTCCCAGCCCACGAATCCTGCCGACCGCGCCGCCTGCCGGATCGCGTCGGTGGCTTCGCCGGACTGCAGCGGCTCATCACCAAACACCAGATAAACCGGAGCAAGACCTTTCGCCAATGCCGTTTTCAAATCGGCCGGCGTCGTGAGCCTCATGTCTTGGCAACGGGGGCGTTGGTGACCGCGTAGCGCAGCCGTAACAGCAATGTCTGCGCGGCTTCCTGCTCCATTTCGGCGCGAAACTGGCTTTCCTGCTCCCCCTGCCCCAGGGCGAACCGAAAGTCCACGAAATACTGCCGGGAAATCTCGAGTTCCTGGGGCGGGACCAGCACTTCACCCTTCGGCGTGACGATTTCGTAGTTCATTCGATAGATCAGATCGAACGCGTTGGCCTTGCCGGCCCGGCTCAGCGAGATCTGCCGTCTCTCGTGCCGCGCCGACAGGACATGGAGCACGCTCCCGGCCTGGTTGCGATCGAGCGTGATGCGCCCCCCGGCGAACCCGAGCAGTTCGATCAATTGCTGAGCGAAGGGCTGACCGCGATCGATCCCTTCCAGATACACGACTTTCGCCCGATCCGGAAGATCGACCTGGCCACGCAGATGAAACCCGCACCCACCGAGGATCGACAGCCACAGAATGACTACCGCTCTCTGCGGAAAACGCACGATGGAACCCTCCGTCAAACGACGATATTCACCAGTTTGTTCGGCACGACGACGATCTTTTTCACCTGCTGCCCTTCGGTGTAGCGTTGCACCAATGCATCGGCGAGTGCCGTCGCCTCGATCTCGACCCGATCCGCAGACACCGGCACCACCATCTTGCTGCGCAACTTGCCGTTCACCTGAATCACCCACTCCAAAGATTGCTGGGCCAAAGCCGATTCATCCACGTGCGGCCACGGCGCCGTCGCCACGGATCCGGAGTGTCCCAATTCCTGCCACAGCCGATGGCAGATGTGCGGGACGATCGGTGCCAGCATCAATACCACCAGCTCCAGGGCCTCTTGCCGTACCACGGCGCCCTGTGCGCTGGAATCGTCGA
The DNA here is from genome assembly GCA_964644665.1 of uncultured Methylococcaceae bacterium. Classification (GTDB taxonomy): domain Bacteria; phylum Pseudomonadota; class Gammaproteobacteria; order Methylococcales; family Methylococcaceae; genus Methylotetracoccus. The sequence continues at coordinate 34,409 of CAZXXC010000014.1, read as the reverse complement.
ATCTCGTCAACGCGTTCAGCAGTTCCATGTTGGCTGCGATCGCGGTATTGAAGGTGTGACGCCGGCTCATGTCATCCGTGACCTTGCGGAGGGTGACATGTGCCTGACGCCGCAGTTCCTTCTGCGGTTCGTTCAACAACGCCGGTTGCAACAGCCCGACCGGGCCTCCGTTGACATGGGCGGCGACCTGTTTCCATAGGCGACGCAGAAAACGGGACGCGCCCTCCACGGCGCTGTCGGACCACTCCAACGACTGCTCCGGAGGAGCCGCGAACATGATGAACAGCCGAACGGTATCGGCGCCGTAACGCTCGATCAGATCCTGCGGATCGACCGTATTACCTTTCGATTTGGACATCTTGCTGCCGTCCTTCAACACCATACCCTGGGTCAGCAACCGGGTGAACGGCTCATCGCCGCGCAGCAAGCCGGCATCGCGCAGCAGCTTGTGGTAGAAGCGGGCGTACAGCAGATGCAGGATGGCGTGCTCGATTCCGCCGATGTATTGATCGACCGGAAGCCAATGGTGCACCCGTTCATCCAGCATCGCAGAGGGGTTGTCAGCGCATGCGTAGCGTGCGAAATACCAGGAAGACTCCATGAAGGTGTCAAACGTGTCCGTCTCCCGGCGTGCGGCCTTGCCGCAGCGAGGACAAGGCACGCGGACGAAAGACTCGAGTCGGGCCAGCGGCGACCCGGCGCCGTCGAGTTCGACGTCCTCCGGCAACAGAACCGGTAGCTGATCGTCCGGTACCGGCACGGTGCCGCAGTCATCGCAATAGATCACCGGAACCGGCGCGCCCCAGTACCTTTGGCGGGAGACCCCCCAATCCCGTAAGCGGTAATGCACACGGCGACAGCCTCGGCCCGACGCCTCCAGCCGGTCGGCGATCGCGTCGAACGCCTGCTCGGAAGTCAGTCCGTCGAACGCACCGGAATTGGCCAATACGCCGCATTCCACATAAGCCGACGATTCCAGATCCAGGTCGCCGCCTTCGCGCGGGAAAATGACCGGCTTGATCGGCAGTCCATAATGTTTTGCGAAGTCATAGTCCCTCTGATCGTGCGCCGGCACCGACATCACGGCACCCGTTCCATACCCCATCAGCACGAAATTGGCAATCCACACCGGCACCGGTTCGCCGGTGATCGGATGGAACGCGGAAAATCCGGAGTCGACACCCCGTTTCTCCATGGTTTCCAGCGCCGCCTCCGATGACTGCGTCTGCAGACAGGCCTCCACGAACGGCGCCAGCGCCGGGCGCAGTTCCACCGCCCGCCGGGCCAGCGTGTGTTCCGCCGCGACCGCAAGGTAGGTGACCCCCATCAGCGTATCCGGCCGCGTCGTGAACACTCTCAGGGGTTCTGCCAGACCATCCACCACGAATTCGAGTTCGACGCCCAGCGAGCGCCCGATCCAGTTCTGCTGCATCACCCGTACCTGCTCCGGCCATCCGGACAGCGATGCCAGATCGTCCAGCAGTTCGTCGGCGTAGGCGGTAATCTTCATGAACCACTGCGATATCTCACGCCGAACGACCGGCGTGTCGCAACGCCAGCAACAGCCGTCGATCACCTGCTCGTTGGCCAGTACGGTCTGGTCATGGGGGCACCAATTGACCGGAGCGGTCTTCCGGTAAACCAGGTCCTTCTCCAACAGGCGCAGAAAGAACCACTGTTCCCATCGGTAATATTCCGGGTCGCAGGTCGCCAGTTCACGCTTCCAGTCATAGCCGAAACCGAGACGCTTCAGCTGGTCCCGCATGTACTCGATGTTCTCGTAGGTCCAGTCCGATGGATGGACGCCCTTCTGCATCGCGGCATTCTCCGCCGGTAATCCGAAGGCGTCCCAACCCATCGGCTGCAACACATTCTTGCCCAACATGCGCTGAAAGCGACTGATGACGTCACCGATCGTGTAGTTCCGGACGTGCCCCATGTGCAGCCGCCCGCTGGGATACGGAAACATCGAAAGGCAATAGTACTTTTCCCGGGTTGGGTCTTCGGTGGCACGAAAAATACCCTGCTCTTCCCAGGTTTTCTGCGTCGCGGTTTCGATATCGTGCGGTTGGTAGTTTTCGTCCATTCCTGCGGGCTCGATCAATGCCGAAAACGGGTTAGAATAGCCGAGGCTTCAGCAAATCTGAAGCCGATTCAGAGATCGCGGCTCGCATCGATGCACAGCGCCAGGGTCGGCGAGTCACCACCTACTTTTCGAGGTCACCATGCGCAGAGTGGTATTCAATCAGAAGGGCGGCGTCGGCAAATCGACCATTGCGTGCAATCTCGCCGCCATCAGCGCCGCCGAAGGGAAGCGAACACTCGTCGTCGATCTGGACATTCAGGGAAATTCGACCCACTACCTGCTCGGTCGCAAGGTCGCCGAAGCCGACGCGACACTGGCGCATTTCTTTCGCCAGACATTGAGCCTGAACATCTTCGGCAGCAACGCCGATACCGGCTTGGACGGCGCGATCCATCAAACCCCCTACGAGAATCTCGATGTGCTGCCTTCCCACCCGGAATTCGAACCGCTGCAGAGCCGGCTGGAGCAGCGCTACAAGATCTACAAACTACGCGAAGCGCTGGAATCGCTGACGCAATACGATCGCATATACATCGACACCCCGCCGGTGCTGAACTTTTTCAGCCGATCCGCACTGATCGCCGCCGAGCAGTGCCTGATTCCGTTCGACTGCGACGCCTTCACCCGCGATGCGCTGTACAATCTGCTCGCGGTCCTCGCCGAAATCCGCTCCGACCACAATGCCGCGCTGGCGCTGGAAGGAATCGTGGTGAATCAGTTCCAGAGCCGGGCGTCGCTGCCGCAACTACTGGTCAATGACCTGATCTCGGAAGGGCATCCCGTGCTGCAAAGCAAGATCTCGCCGTCGGTCAAGGTGCGCGAATCACACAATGAGGCGAAGCCGCTGATTCACTACGCGCCCGACCACAAACTGACCGCCGAGTTTCATGCGCTGTATCGGGAAATCGACGGCAACGGCGCCGCCGATTGAAGCGCCACGGCCGTCGGCTCGGCGGCCGCGTGTCGGTCGACCCGACCGTGCCGCACCGTTCCTTCGGGAGCGTGGGCGGCGGGCCGTGTCGTCAGCGCGCCGCGCGTCGCGTTCTAGCCCGCCGCGATGCATCGGCAACGGCGCGCTTGGCCGCAGGCAGGTCGAAGTGTTCGGGATCGAACGCGTCGGAGCCCAGCCATTCGAGCATTTCCCGACCGTGGTCGCTGTCGGGATCCCGTACCGCTTCGAGAAACTCCTCGTATCCCCAGATACCGCCGACATCCTCCGGCGGGCAAGCCCGCTTGCCGGTGACGAGCCACGCATCCGTCAATGGCGTGGATTCCATCGGCTCGACCGCCTCCACCTTGATCCGGTGCTCCCAGTCGTCACCGAAATCGTAGCGATAAATGAACTTGGCTCCCCGCCCGACCAGTTCGCACAACCGGACCTTTCTCTCGTCGACGAAATTCATCTCGCCGGAAGGATCCTGCTCCGGGTCACCGTAATACTCATCGCCGATCTCGAAGTCGTGCAGATGGGAATCGGTCCAGCCGAAGGCTGCCTGAATACTTCGATGCAGTTGTGCCAGCGTAATCCGACTGTCGACGCCGATCCGGCGCCAGATCGGCGGCTTGCTGTCGGCGAGATCGATTCGCAGCGTGTAAGCGATGTTTTCCGGGTGGGGCATGGGCATCTGATCGGGTCACCATTTCAGCACGGAGGGTCCGCGGAATCTCGCCGGGCAAGGCATCGCGGCCACGCGGGGCAACGCTTCCGGAACGCGATATTTACGCAGCATTTTGCTGTGTTATTATCGTCGCCGTGACAGTTTCATGACACTCCTCAACATGTCCGCTACCGCCCTCGCCATCCAGGATTTCGCACTGCTCGACGATGCCCAGTGCGAAGAACGCATCATCGAAGCCAAGAGAAAACTGGGCAGCCGCTGCGTGATCCTGGGTCATCATTATCAGCGCGACGAGGTATTCCGGCATGCCGACACGTCCGGAGACTCATTGAAGCTCGCGCGTTGGGCGTCACGGTCCGAAGCGCAGTATATCGTGTTCTGCGGCGTGCACTTCATGGCGGAAGTCGCAGACATTCTGTCACGACCGGAACAAATCTCAATTCTACCAGATTTGGCCGCCGGCTGTTCGATGGCCGACATGGCCAATCTGCAAAACGTCGAACGCTGCTGGAACGAACTTTCGAGCGTACTGGATCCCGAGGATTCGATCACCCCGGTGACGTACATCAACTCCGCAGCTGATCTCAAGGCATTTTGCGGTCGTCACAATGGTATCGTTTGCACCTCGAGCAATGCGCGGACCATTCTGGACTGGAGCTTCGGCCGGCGACCGAAGGTGCTGTTCTTTCCCGACCAGCACCTGGGACGCAACACCGGTTATCGGATGGGCATTCCGCTCGAGGAAATGGTCACCTGGGATTTCTCTAAGCCGATGGGCGGCTTGACCGCGGAGGACATCCGCCGCGCGAAGATGATCTTGTGGAAGGGCTTCTGCTCGGTGCACCAGATGTTCAAGCCCGAGCACATCGACCGGTTTGTGGCGCAGTATCCGGATACTCGCGTGATCTCACACCCCGAGGCCTCGTTCGAGGTTTGCCAGAAATCCCATTATGTCGGATCGACCGAGTTCATCCTGAAAACCGTACGGGAAGCCGCACCGAGCACACGCTGGCTGGTCGGCACCGAACTGAACTTGGTCAACCGCCTGGCCAACGAGGTTCGCGAACAGGGCAAGGACGTCCATTTCATGTCGCCGACGGTCTGTATGTGTTCGACCATGTTCCGGACGGACCCGCAACATCTGGCCTGGGTGTTGGAGAATCTGGTCCAGGGTCAGGTCGTCAACCGCATTCGTGTTCCGGAACCGGTTTCGCGCTACGCGAAACTGGCGCTCAACAACATGCTTACGGTTTCCTGACCGCCCCACACGTGTCTGGCGCCGGGCTGCGGTGCGCCAGATCGTCCATCGGAACGAACGTCTCACACCGCCCGCTCGAACGCATCCGTCACCCTAGACGCGGACGCGGCGCCGTGCTGCGACACGACCGCAGTCCTCTGCCCGACTCCTGCTGGCGACCGACCGGAAGGTACAGATCATCCCGATGGATTCGCGAAAGGCATCGCCGCCGGCGAGGCTTTTTGGACGAGCCTTCGCGCGCCCTCGCGGCGCGCTTCGGGAATTTTTCCCTACGGCGGCAGCGGCCCCGCGCGGTATTCTCCGGGATTAGTTCCCAGCCACAGAATAAGGGGCAAATAATGAAAAAAGGCCGGGTGGTTGTGAGTGGCCCATTGCTGCTCCTACTGATTGTTCCGAACGCTTCCCGATCCGCAGAACAGGCACCGCAGCGGCCGACGTCGACCGTCCCATCCAGCGCCCCGGTCACGGAACTTGAAGCCGTCGAAGTCATCAGCGTCGCGCCGATCGATACTCGTGGTATCGCCCGCGAAAAGATCCCGTCGCCGGTGCAGCAGGCGACCTCCGAGGAGATGCAGGAGGCCCAGGCCATCAACCTGCCCGATTACATGCGGCGGTTTCTCGGCAGCGTCAACATCAACGACGTCCAGAACAACCCGTTCCAGCCGGATGTCAATTTCCGCGGCTTCACCGTTTCTCCCTTACTGGGCTTGCCCCAGGGCCTGGCCGTCTATTTCAATGGCATTCGGTATAACGATCCGTTCGGCGACACGGTCAACTGGGACCTGATACCGCAAGGCGCCATCGAGCAGATGACCGTTCATTCTGGTTCCAATGCCGTCTATGGCCTCAACGCATTGGGCGGCGCGCTGGCGATCACGACCAAGAGCGGCTTCTCGGCTCCAGGACACAGCCTGGAAGCCTACGGCGGTTCCTGGGGACGCAACAGCGAAGAGATCCAGAGCGGCTGGAATAACGGAACCGTCGGCTACTATATGAATCTCCGCCACTTCGGCGAGAACGGCTGGCGCGATTTCTCGCCGACCAGCATCAAGGTGGGGTTCGGCAAGTGGAGCCTGCAGACCGAAGAAACCAAGCTGAACCTGACGCTCTCGGGTAACGACGACTCCATGTTCGGCAACGGCGCAGTGCCAATTCAGTTGGCGCGGCAGGACTGGTCCGCGATTTTCACCCACCCCGACCGGACCACCAACCGCTATTTCCTATCGATGCTGGATGGCGCGTGGCAGGTCAGCGACCAGGTCGAGTTGACGGCGAATGCCTATTTTCGCGAACTGAAGACACAGAATTTCAACGGCGATGAAGCCGAATACGAAGAATGTGAGCGGCGCCGGTTCGAGGGCTACCTGTGTGACGATGACGGCGAGGGGCCGCGCGTTCGGGACATCAGTCGTCAGTTCGTGTTGGCCAGCCCCGCCGTCGAAGGGGCCGTGAATAACATCAACAACACCAATCAGCGTAGCTATGGCGGCACTTTCCAAGCCGCCGTCGACCATGAACTGTTCGGGCGCCAAAACCGATTCCTGACCGGCGGCAGCTACAACCAGGGTACCGTCAGCTTCAATTCGATCAGCGAACTGGCCAGCTTCGATCGCACTCGCGGCACGATCGCCAGCGGAATCGTGCTTTATGAACCGCGCGTGCGTCTGAACAGCCTGACCGAACTGATCAACTGGTATTTCACCGACACTTACACTCCGATCGACCAGGTGAACATCACGATCGCCGGCGGCTACAACCGCGCGGCGATCCAGTTGATCGATCAACTCGGCGACGAGCTGAACGGCCAGCATGTCTTTCACCGTTTCAACCCGTCGGTGGGCCTGACCTACACACCAATCGAGGAGGCCGGGGTCTATGCCAACTACAGCGAATCGAACCGGGCGCCCACCGCAGTCGAGTTGAGCTGCGCCGATCCCGAGCGCCCGTGCCGGCTGCCGAATGCATTCATCGCCGATCCGCCACTGAAACAGGTCGTCGCAAAAACATGGGAAGTCGGTTTTCGGGGCCATTTCCGGGAACTGTGGGGCGGGTCGTACAATTGGAATGCAGGCTTCTTCCATACCGACAACGCCAACGACATCCTGTTCATCAGCAGCGGCCCGCTCCGTGGCCAAGGCTACTTCGACAACGTCGGCGACACCTTGCGGCAGGGCTTGGAGGTGGGCTTCAACGGCATCTACGAGGAAGTTCGTTTGACGGTGAACTACACGTTCCTGGATGCGACCTTCCAAACCCCTTTCTTGGCCAACAGCCCGAACAATCCGATGGCGGTCGACGACGTGATTCCGGTGCGAAAGGGCGACTACATACCGGGGCTCCCGCAAAACATGCTGAAAATGTCGGCTGACTGGGCTCCTTTGAAGGAGCTGACACTCGGCATCGACATGTACTACAACAGCGGCCAATACCTGCGCGGTGACGAAGCCAACCTGACCCCGCCGACTCCGGACTATGCGGTGTTCAACCTGCGGGCGGAATACCGCTACAACGAGCACCTCGCGCTGTTCGCCCGCATCGAGAACTCGTTCAACCGCCATTACCAGAGCTTCGGAACCTTCGGCGACCCCGGAGAAGTGCTCGGCGACCAATACAACAATCCGCGATTCATCGGCGTCGGGGCGCCATTCGGAGGCTGGGCCGGGTTCCGGCTGGCTCTCTAGTCGTCACACCCGCCGCGGCTGCGGGGTGCGCAATCAGCCGGGACGATTCGATTGACGCCAGAGGCAGCGCCCCCCGCTGCTCTGGTCGATGGCGGCGAGGCGCGCCTCGTGTGCGGCGATTTCTTCCACATTCGCCCGCACCACCCTAAGTTGCAACCCGTCCTGGACCCGCCGGATCGACCGCGGCGATACTTCGGCGAGGTGCCCGCCGTCATCGGCGTCTGGTTCCAACTGCAGGGATACCTGTCCGCCCGTCATGCACAGGTAGACTTGGGCCAGAATCTCGGCATCCAGCAAAGCGCCATGCAGGTCCCGATGGCTATTGTCCACTCCGTAGCGCTTGCAGAGCGCATCGAGACTGTTGCGCTGGCCGGGGTGTTTCTTCTTCGCCAGCACCAGCGTGTCGGTGATCGCGCAGTAATCGGTCAGAGCCCCCCGGTCCGCGCCCGACAGCATCAACTCGTGATTGATGAACCCGACATCGAACGGCGCGTTGTGGATGATCAGCTCGCTGCCGCCGACGAACTCCAGCAGATCATCGACGATGTCGGCAAACGTCGGTTTATCGGCCAGAAACGCATTGGTCAGTCCATGGACCTCCGCTGCACCGGCATCGATTTGGCGCTTCGGGTTCACGTAAACATGAAATCGATCACCGGTCAGTTGCCGGTCCTTCAGCTCCACGCAGCCGATCTCGATGATGCGGTGCCCGTCTTCGGGCGTCAGGCCGGTGGTCTCCGTATCAAGCACGACCTGGCGCATGGTCCTCTCCCCTCATTCCGTTGCCTCGAAGCAGTTCGTCGATTCCATGGTTGGCGAGTCGATCGGCGCGTTCGTTCTCGGGATGACCCGCATGAGCTTTCACCCATTCCCACTCCACCTGATGTCGAGCTTGGGCTTGCACCAAGCGTCGCCACAGTTCGGCATTCTTCACCGGAGTCTTCGCCGCGGTCTGCCAGTTGCGGCGAACCCAGTTCGGCAGCCACTCGGTAATCCCCTTCATCACGTACTGGGAGTCGGTGTAGACGCGAACGCTACAGGGTCTACTGAGACTCTCCAGCGCACGAATCGCCGCCATCAGTTCCATCCGGTTGTTGGTCGTGAGCTGCTCGCCGCCGTAAAGCTCCCGCTCCCGGCCGCCATAACGCAGCAACACGCCCCAGCCGCCCGGCCCCGGATTGCCGCGGCACGCACCGTCGGTATACGCCTGCACCGCGTCGGTCACGTCTCCCTCCCGTCGTGTGCTAGCGACGTCTCCGCAATCTGCCCGGTCAGGATGCCCGGTGCCGGGCGCCAGGCTCGCTCGATCGGGATGACCGTAAATGTGCGCTTGACGCCTTTGACGGCATAGGCCAGTGAGAGATACGCATGAAAGGACTGTAACAGGCCCCGCGGGGCCAGGATCACCCTGGCCGTAGAGATGGAAAAACCCGCATGATAGCGGGCATCGAATTTCAGCAGGCGCATCCAGTCCAGGATCCGGTGATGGGGGATGAAATTGAAGTGCCAGAAGGAGTCGCGGCGCGGTAGGTACTGCAGCAGCCCGCGCATGCTCAGCGGATTGAAGCATATCACGAACAACTGCCCTTCCGGCTTCAATACACGTTCGATTTCCCTGAGGACCTGATGCGGGTCCGCTTCGAACTCGAGAACGTGCGGCAAAATCAGATGGTCGATCGAACACGTTGCTACCGGCAGGGAGACCGGACTGGCGATCACGGACCCGACGCCCGATTCCGGGCTGTCGCCCGCCAACGACAACGTAAGGAATTGATTTGTGAACTCCTCCGGAATATAAACGTACTCGGAACCTAACAGCCCAACTTGTAATATCGTTTGCTTATAAGTAAGCTTTAGCGAATTTTGCAGATACGACGCCTCGATATTCTGAAGGATTCGGCCTGACGTGGTGGTGCGATACCACTGCTGAAAAATCTGCCGAGATGGCGCAGTGACGGGCTTTCTGAAGATTTTCATGATCGTGAGCAACGTACTGTTTGCGGTCACTCCGCAAGTTCCAAACCGTGAGGTACCAACCAGATGAAACAGCGAAACGCTCCCACGCGTCTGATCTGCTGTCTGTCGGTTTTCGGACTCTCTCTTGCCGCGTGTAGCCAGAAGGCGACAAACGTAAAGCCGGCCGTCCCGCCGCGGGTCGAAACCCAACCCTCCACCACCATCGCCGAGGGCAGTACTTCCCGACTGTTTCACTACTCACAGAAAGGGCTACGGCAGGTCAAGATCAAGGACACCCGCAGCACCAAGCGAGTTCAATACGAATATGCCAACCTCTGGGAACGTCTGTTCGACAACTATGCGCTACCGGATGTGAGGAACCTGTCGGTCGAGCGTGAATTGACCTGGTTCGTGAACCATCCATCCTATCTGCAGCGCGCGCAGCAGCGCGCCGAACCGTTCCTGTACAACATCGTACAGCAGATCGAACGTCAGGGCGTACCGGGAGAGCTGGCGCTGCTGCCTGTCGTAGAAAGCGCCTTCCAGGCACAGGCCGTATCTCCCGCCAAGGCAGCCGGAATCTGGCAATTCATTCCGGCAACCGGCCGTCATTACGGCTTGCGGCAGAACCACGCCTACGATGGCCGGCGTGACGTATATGCATCGACCAGGGCCGCCATCAAGTATCTGAAGAAGCTGAACCGGCAGTTCAACGGCGACTGGCTGCTGGCCATCGCCGCCTACAACTGCGGCGAGGGGGCGGTCGAGAGGGCGATCCAGCGCAACATGTACAATGGGCTCCCCGCCGATTTCTGGTCGCTTGATCTGCCGCAGGAAACCCGAGCGTACGTTCCTCGGCTGCTGGCGGTTTCGCGGTTGATGGCGGACGCCGATCACTACGGCGTGGATCTGCTGCACATCCCGAACAAGGCCCAGTACAAACCCATCAAGGTCAACCAGCAACTCGACCTCGCTCTGGCGGCGGACGCTGCCGACATGTCCTTGGAGCAGTTCAAGGCGCTGAACCCCGGGTTCAAGAACACATTCGTGGACCCCGAAGGGTCCGTCCGGCTATTCGTACCGGCCAGCAAGAGCAAGACGTTCAAGAAGGAACTGGCACGCCTCGCGAACGTCCAGACGGATTTGTTGCGTCAAGAATTCGACCGCCGCCGCGAGAGCACTGAAGATGGACTGCCCGCGCGCAGCGCCGACACCAGTCTCGCCACCCTGAACGAAACGAGCCGGCCGCAGACATCCGTCGTCACGACGAGCGACGAGTGGCGGCGCAACACCCCCACTGACCCGGCGTCGGTCCCGGTGGCGCCCCCCCCCGGCCAGTCCGCGTCGAACACGCTGGCTGCAACCGAGATTCCGAGCGCCACCTCTTACGGTACCCGAGCGGGTTACGCATCCTCCGGCTCTGCCGAGCCGACCAATCCGTTTCTGACGAACCGCGCGGCGGAAGAATTCACGTTCGATGAGGAACTGCTGGACGAGCCTCGGCAACGGCCGTCGAGAAAAGGTCATTACCAGTCTCTGTCGTCGCGCTCTCCGGCAAGCCGCCACTCGATCCGCGCCAGTGAGGTAAAAAAAAACACGCGCGGGGCCGCTACCAGCCAATTAGAAAAATCTGAACGCGGCGCGGCGAGGAGGACCGGAAAGCCGGCCGTTTCATACCGCTATTCCGGGGAACCGGCGACCTCCAAGGCCGCCATCAAGCAGACGGCCCGACTCGGCGCGGGATCAACGGACCGCAAAGCCGAACGAAAAGCCGGCAAGCAAAGCGCCGCCGCGTCGACGGCGACCCCGAAGATCAAGTACCGTGATGCCGGCACCGTGGCCTCGGCATCCGGTCGGGGCACGCGCAACGGCAAGAACGGTGTTGACGTGCGCAAGAGTGAGCGCATCGTCACGGCCAAAGCCGAGGTGGCGAAAGTCAAGTCGCGCCGCTGATCGTAGCCCGGAACCCCCGACAGCAGCGAACGGTATTGCCGGAGGTTCGTGCGGATTCAGCCGTCCGGGCGCCCGGCGGCGGAACGGATGGCCAGTCTTTCGGTAATTCGGCTGCAATAAGCCTCGGCCATCCAGATTCGTTCGCTCCGTATCTCGCCCAAGCGTTGCAGTAGCAGCCGCAACCGCGCCGAGGTCGCCCGGTTCTCCGGCAAATCGACTGCGGAATGTTGCAACAAGTCGGTGATGCCTGCGATTTCCTTCAATACCTGCAATTCCTCAGGCAGGTACCCCGCATTTTTCAGAATGCGGTACGCCGTACGCAACTCCGGGGCGACCCAGGCGATCCCGGGTTCTTCCGGAATCGGCTTGCCTTTGCCGGGCAGGTTGGCCAGTTGTCCCTCCGCGATCGCTTGCTCGATCTTCCGCTCGGCGAGTCGCTCCAGGAACATCATCCGGCGTCCCCTCCTCGCCCGAACCCACCGAGACCGCGAATACCGACGCTTTCCCGCAGCGCGCGAATGAAAGGTCGGCTGTACTCTCGCGCCTTCACTGCTCCCGCCAGCAATTCGCCCTCGATCTTGCCCGGCGCCTGGATCAGTGCCTCGTAGCGTTCCCTCGCCGCTTTGAGGTGGTCGTTCAGATACTCGAATAGGCGGTTTTTCATGTCCCCCCAGCCGATGCCTTGTTCATACAGCTTCCGGGTCGCCGCAGTCTCGCCCGGGGTCGCGAAGGCCCGATAGATGCCGAACAACGTGCATGTTTCAGGGTCCTTCGGCTCGCCGGGAAGTTGGGAGTTGGTCTTGATCTTCATGATCAGCTTCCGCAGCTGTTTCTCTGGAGCGAACAGCGGAATCACGTTGCCGTAGCTCTTGCTCATCTTGCGGCCGTCGAGGCCGGTCAAGACCGATGCCTCCTCGCTGACCTGCGCTTCCGGAAGCACGAAATGCTCGCCGTAGAGATGATTGAACCGTGCAGCGATGTCACGCGCCATTTCGATGTGCTGGATCTGATCCTTGCCGACCGGAACGCGGTGGGCATTGAAAAGCAGGATGTCGGCAGCCATCAGGATCGGATAGTTATACAAGCCCATCGTGATCCCTTTGTCGGGATCGTTCTCGCCACTATCGAGATTCGCCTGCACCGCCGCCTTGTAGGCATGCGCCCGGTTCATCAGGCCTTTCGCCGTCACGCAGCCTAACAACCAGGCCAATTCGGTGATTTCCGGCACGTCCGATTGTCGGTAAAACACCGCGTTTTCGGTGTCCAGGCCCAAAGCCAGCCAAGTCGCCGCGATCTGCAGCGTGGACTCCTGTACCTGGTCCGCATCCTGGCACTTGATCAGCGCATGGTAGTCGGCCAGGAAGTAGAACGGCTGGACATCGTGATCCATACTGGCCTGGATCGCTGGCCGGATGGCCCCGACATAGTTGCCGAGATGAGGGGTACCGGTGGTGGTGATGCCGGTGAGAACGACAGATTTCCTGCTCATTGGGAGTTGAAAAGCACCAAGGTCATCGAAAGGGGATACTGGGCGAATGCGGGATTCGATGGGAGTCCGACGAGGGCAGCGACGGCTACTCGAAACCTTCGATGGTCCCGCCCGAGCGGAAGCGCTCTGACAGCCACGCAGCGCCGAGCAGGTCGACGCAGCCCAACCGAACAGGCCGCAAGCCGCACCCCCGACCGTGACCAACGTCACGGAGAGACGCCCGACAGGTGGAGCCGCCCGCAGTGAGGAACACGGATGTCCCGCATGAGCACCGCCAGCCTGCACGGTTTCCCTGCCCCGTGCGCGACAGAGCGAGGATCGCGTGCTGCCGCACGACGATTTCACCGCAAGCCGTTGGACTATGCCACAAAATCAACGGTCCCGCCAATCTTGAAGCCAGCGGCTGCCGATACGAAAACTGCGACATCGCTCCGGATTGGATTAGAATACGGACCGGGGCCGGTACTATCCTCTTCGGCACAGCGAGGGTTCCAGTTGGAATTTGAAGAACGACGCGATTCGCCGCGCAGTCAGGTCGATTGCCAGATGAGTTTCAGACTGGCGGGGGAAGACCGCACGCAGGAAGGTTTTTGCATCAATATCAGCGGCTCCGGTGTGCTGTTCGAGGCCGCCGATCCGGTACAATTGGGCACTGCGCTTGAAGTCCATCTGGTCCCGCAGAAGAAAATCGTCACGCCTCTGACGGCATTTGTCGAAGTCGTTCGTTGCACACGCTCAGGCTCCGGGAAATATCGGATCGCCGGAGCGATCAAGGGGATCAAAGGCTGCTGAGCATTGATCGACGTCATCAATCCACGCGCCCTGCCCTCGCCGCCATCCGGGCAGGCCAGCCGCGGTCCCCGATGCCGCTGAATCCATGAGCAAATTCCGGCCGCGTAACAAGTCCTACTGGCTTGCCCAATTGTTCGAATCCAACTACGGAAAGCTGAGCGAACTGATTCCCGAACTGCCGGACCTTCGAGGTAACGCCGTCGCCTTCTCCTACGGCAAGCCCCTGCTGCATCTGACGCTGGTCGATCGGTCCCGCTATACGCTGACCGTGGAGCTGAATTACTGCTTCAGTACGGTTCAGCCGCGCGCCACGGTGCCAAGTTTCCGCATCCGCATCTATCTCGATGGAAAATGCGCCGAAGCCCTGGACGACGCTCAGCCCGTGGGCACCGCGGGTTCCGGCCAACGGTCACGTCCCCGAGGTGCCGATATGCTCGATGATAAATGGACGGCCAATTACTTTCTGGAGCGCTGGCTGAATCACTGCCTGAAGAACCAGTACCGCTTTGAGCCCAGCCCGACAAGGGTGAAACGGGCCCTTCCGCCCGAGGAGCGGCAAGACGCCACGACCGCATAGCCTCCCGCGGAGCGGACAGCCTTCTTCAGCCGGCCAGCATCCCTTTCAGTTCCATCGCCTGTTGCAACGCGGCCTCGACATCTTCCGCCAGCACGTTGAAATGGCCCATCTTGCGCCCGATTCGCGCGCTTTTCTTGCCGTAGAGATGGAGCTTGACGTTCTGCTGGCTCAATAGTCTGTCCCATGCCGGTTCATCATCGCGCCAGATGTCGCCCAGCAGGTTCACCATCACCACCGGGCTCAGCAGCCTCGTGTCCCCCGGCGGCAAACCGCACAAGGTCCGCACCTGCTGTTCGAACTGGCTGGTCGCGCACGCGTCCAGCGTGTAATGACCGCTGTTGTGCGGGCGCGGCGCGATCTCGTTGATCACCAGCCGGCCATCTCGCAGCACGAAGAACTCGACTGCCAACACGCCGACATAATCCATCGCCTCGGCCAACGCACCGGCCATTTCGCCGGCCTGGCCGGCCACTGCGGAGGACACCCGTGCGGGAACGATGCTGATGTCCAGGATGCCGGCCTCATGCCAATTCTCCGCCACCGGAAAGGTCGTTGCCTGCCCGCTGCAGGACCGGGCGACGATAACGGACACTTCGGTCTGCAATTCGAGCCGCCGTTCCAGCACGCAGGGTTTCCTGCCCAGACCGGCAAAAGCACAGCGCGCCTCGTCACGGTCGTGAACCCGGACTTGCCCTTTTCCGTCGTAGCCGAGGCGGGCAAGTTTCAAGATGCCGGGCAGATAAGCCGTGATATCGCCGTCCAGATCGGCTTCGGTCTCCACCGCGCAAAACGGCGCGACATCGAGCCCTACCGCCGAGATGTAACGCTTCTCGGCGATCCGGTCTTGCGCAATCGCGACACAGTCGGCGCCGGGCGACACGCGCAGCTTCCTGGCCAGGTACCGAAGGCTGTCGGCCGGTACATTCTCGAACTCGGTCGTCACCGCGGCGCAGGTCGCAATCATGCGATCCAACGCCACGTCATCGCCATAGTCCGCCGGAAGGTGGACATCCGCAATCGACCCGGCAGGGCTGTCTCGATCCGGATCGAGTACCGTGACGCGATACCCCATCGAGCGCGCCGCGATCGTGAACATCCGGCCCAGTTGACCGCCGCCCAGAATGCCCAACATCGTGTTCGGAAGAATATGCATCGCCATCACGCCCCCGGTAGGGCCATCGCCAGTACGGCTTCTGTTTGTCGCCGGCGGAACGCACTGACCCGTTCGGCCACGGCCGGGTCGAAGCGTGCCAGAATTGCGGCGGCGAACAGCGCCGCATTGGCCGCGCCCGCTTCACCGATGGCGAAGGTGGCGACGGGAACACCTTTTGGCATCTGTACGATCGAGTACAACGAATCCTGCCCCTGCAGATAGCGGCTTGGTACCGGCACGCCCAACACCGGAACCTCGGTCTTCGCCGCCAGCATGCCCGGCAGGTGGGCCGCTCCGCCGGCCCCCGCAATGATGCATTTGAGTCCGCGCGAAACCGCACGCTCGGCGTACTCGAACAACAAGTCCGGGGTCCGATGCGCCGAGACGATGCGGGCGTCGAACGGAATCTCCAATTCCTTCAGACGTTCGGCGGCATGCTGCATGACCTGCCAATCGCTGTGGCTGCCCATCACGAGACCGACCTGGATCATAGGAAACCTATGCGCGAAAAACGGGGCAGTTTAGCGCGTTTCGCAGTTCGAAGGAAATGCGAGGTTTCCCCGCTGTCGTCAGGGCGAATGCGCCGCTCAACGGACTGCATCTGCTGGACATCGGCTGCGGTGGAGGACTTCTCAGCGAGGCGATGGCGAAGCTGGGAGCTCGGGTACAGGGGGTGGATGTGATCGAAAGGAATATCCTGATCGCGCAGACGGATACCGAGCAGCAGTCTCTCGCCATCGACGACCAGACGTCGACCGCCGAGGAGTGGCGGCATCCGGACGGCTTTACGATGCCGTGCTGAACATGGAAGTCGTCGAACATGTGGCCGGAACCGGCACTTTTCCTACGAGCTTGCTGTGCACTGTCCGGGCGGCCTGATGGTCATCGCGACCATCAACCGCACCTTGCTGTCGCTACTCGGCGCGATCGCGCGGGCCGAGTATGTCCTAGGCTGGCTGCCCAGGAGCAACCACCACTGGTCGAAACTTCCGAAGCCGGATGAACTGACTGCGCTGTTGACGGCGGAAAGTCTCGAGGGGACGGCGAAGACCGGCGTCCATGTCAATCCACTGACACGGAAATTCAAGTTCGATCGCTCCAGCGCGATCAACGATTTGCTGACCGTACTGAAGCCGGGATGATCGCGCGCAGCGGAACTCGACGGCCCGGCTGAACTCGAATCTGTGGTCGGCCGAAGGAGAGTCCGCATGCCAAGCTCATTGACCGTGTTCTTCGATGGCGGCTGCCCGCTGTGCAGCCGGGAGATCGCCCATTACCGGCGGATCGAGCGAAGTGACCGCATCCGCTGGATCGATGTAACCCGCGACGTCGAAGAACTCAGGCGTCACGGCATCGAGCCGCGGGCCGCGATGGCCTCGTTCCATGTCGAAGGACCCGACCGGACCGTATACACCGGAGCGGCGGCGTTCGTGGCGCTTTGGCGGGAACTGCCGCGTTACCGCTGGCTCGCGCGCTGCTGCGATACGCTGCATCTGGTGACCGCGCTGGAATGGGTTTACCGCCGCTTCGCCCGCCGGCACTTCGAGAAACGTTGCCGGGAAGGCGCCTGCGATGCATGAACCCGCCATCCGCCGTCTCGTCGTCGTTCTCGGAGATCAACTGAACCGCGATTCCGCGGCTTTCGACGACTTCGACCGCGAGCATGATTGCGTCTGGATGGCGGAGGTACCTGCCGAAGCGACTCATGTCTGGTCGCACCAGGCGCGGATCGCGCTGTTTCTGAGCGCCATGCGGCACTTCCGCGCCACACTGCAAGAGGACGGCCTCCGCGTCGTCTACCACCGCCTCGGTCGACACCACCATCGGACGCTCGAACGAGCGCTGCGCGCCGATCTCGCGCGGTTGCAGCCGCAACAGCTGATCATGGCCGGCGCCGGAGAGTTCCGTCTGCAGCAAGAGATCGAACAAGCGGCCATGGAGTCCGGATGGCCGCTCAGCATCCGTGAGGACCGCCATTTCCTGATGACCGTTCCGGAGTTCACCGCCTGGTCCGCAGGGAAGACGACTCTTCGAACGGAGCATCTCTATCGGCACTTGCGGGAGCGCGAATCCATCCTGATGGGCCACGGAAAACCGTTGGGCGGACGCTGGAACTTCGATGCCGACAACCGCAAGAGTTTCGGCCGCGGCGGTCCGGGACCGATTCCACGCCCGCGGCCGTTCGCACCGGATGCGATCACTCGCGAGGTGGTGCGTGACGTCCGGGCGCAGTTCCAGAACCATCCGGGCCGTCTCGACGCGTTCGACTGGCCGGCCACTCCGCCGGAAGCACGGCAGGCGCTGGAGGATTTCATCGCCCACCGCCTACCGTTGTTCGGTGCCTACCAGGACGCCATGTGGGCGGGAGAACCGTTCGTGTATCACTCCCGGCTTGCGACGGCGCTCAATCTGAAGCTGATCTCGCCGCGGGAAGTGCTCGATCGCAGCGTGGAGGCGTATCATTGCGGCCATGTCCCGCTGCAAGCGGTCGAAGGCTTCGTGCGGCAGATCCTCGGCTGGCGGGAACTGGTGCGGGGTGTCTACTGGACACGGATGCCTGGTTATCTCGGTCTCAATGCGCTGAACGCTCACCAGCCGCTGCCCCGCTTTTACTGGACCGGGCAAACCGAGATGGCGTGCCTGCGCGAGGTGATCGGACAAACACTGGAGTATGGCTATGCCCACCATATCCAGCGGCTGATGGTGACCGGCCTCTTTGCGCTACTCGTCGGTGTCGAACCGAAGCAGGTACACGCGTGGTATCTGGCCGTCTATACCGATGCCGTCGAATGGGTCGAGTTGCCCAACACGTTCGGTATGTCCCAATACGCGGATGGCGGCATCATCGCTTCCAAACCCTACGTCGCGAGCGGGCGTTACATCGAGCGGATGAGCAATTACTGCCGAAACTGCCGATTCCTGCCCGGCTTACCGCTGGGAGTTGAAGCCTGCCCGTTTACCACGCTGTACTGGGACTTTCTGGTCCGGCACCGGGCCCGTTTTGAGCGGCATCCGCGCACCGCGCAGCAATGGCGCAATCTTGCCCGCTTCGATCACGATACACTGCGCGCGATTGCCACCACGGCGGCCCACCTGCGAGACCATCTGGCGAGCACATAGAAACCATGGGCATGACGCGTCGCCCTACGCTGCTCGCTCGGTACGACACCGAGGCCCTTCCTTTATGAGCACCACGATACTCTGGTTCCGGCAGGACCTCCGGCTGACCGACAACCCGGCGCTGACCGCCGCGCTGCAGTCCGGCGGCCGTGTGATCCCGCTATTCGTCGATTCGACGACGGAGCCGATACCGTGGCGGGACGGCAGCGCCAGCCGATGGTGGCTGCATCACAGCCTGAAGGCGATCTCCGCCGAGTTCGAATGCCGCGGTTCGCGGCTGATCATCCGGCGTGGCCCGGCCGACCAGGCGCTGCAGCGGATCGTCGCCGAGGCCGGCGCGGATGCGGTGTACTGGAACCGGCTGTACGAACCCGCCCACATCGCCCGCGATCGGTCGATCCAACGCGAGCTGGAACAGCGGGGCTTGGCGGTTCGGTCCTTCAACGCCACGCTGCTGCATGAACCATGGGAGGTGATGAACACCAGCGGCGAACCGTATCGAGTGTTCACCCCCTATTGGAGGGCGCTGCAGCGCGCCGGGATGGAGTTTTCGGCCAGCACCGCACCGACCGCACTGCCGCCGCCGCAGGAAGATCTGGAGACCGTCCCGGTCGACGATTTGGGGTGGCAGCCGCGCATCCCCTGGGACGCCGGTCTCCGTTCGACCTGGACCCCCGGCGAAGCGGGCGCCCAGGGTCGCCTGGAGCGGTTTCTCGACACGACGCTTGCCGACTACACCACCGGCAGGGATTTCCCGGACCGGCCAGGTACTTCGGGACTCTCCCCGTACCTGCATTTCGGCGAACTCGGACCGCGCCAAATCGCCGCCGCTGTCCTCGGGCGGCTGCGGCATTTTCCGTCCGCATGTCCGGAATCGCAGGCTTTCGGCTACCTGCGCGAGATCGCCTGGCGGGAGTTCGCCTATCACCTCCTCTACCACTTTCCAGCCACCACGGACCATCCCTTCGACGCGCGCTTCGGCGCATTTCCGTGGACGGAGGGCGAATGGATGCTGCGGGCCTGGCAGACCGGTCAAACCGGTTATCCGTGGGTGGACGCCGGCATGCGCCAACTCTGGCACACCGGCTGGATGCACAACCGGGTACGGATGGCGGCGGCTTCGTTACTGACCAAGAACCTCCGCATCCGCTGGCAGCAAGGGGCGAGCTGGTTCTGGGACACGCTGGTCGACGCCGATCTCGCCAACAACACCCTCGGCTGGCAATGGAGCGCGGGATGTGGAGCCGATGCCGCCCCGTTCTTCCGCATTTTCAATCCGGTCGTTCAGGCCCAGCGCTTCGACCCCTTGGGAGCGTACGTGCGGCAGTGGGTGCCGGAACTGAGCCGTCTGCCGGACCGCCACCTCCATCAGCCCTGGACGGCGCCACCCGGCATTCTGCACCAAGCCCGCGTGGAACTCGGCATCACCTATCCCAAGCCGGTCGTCGACTGGAAACAGAGCCGCGAGGCGGCGCTCGCGGCGTTTGCTCTGCTCAAGCAGACCAACTGAATGCGCGATCATCCCGCGTCGCCCCAGAGTCGACCGCCAAATTGCGGCGGAGCAGCCGGGCGTCACCCGGGAGGCGGCTCATCGGCGCGGACGCCTATCGGTATTCCGGTGGAATTGCAGGCCGATTCGGAGGGCCCGTTTGCGGTGCGGTGCGGGAATCAGAAATCGTGCTGCACGATGTCTACGGTGCGGCGGCAAATCTCACGGCCGTAGTCGGTCCACAGTCCTTGTCCCCAGTAGCGGTAGCAACTGGTCTGCGCCGTCATCAGATGGAACAGGGCGTTCCGGAAACGCGGATCGGCAGGCGGTATGCCCGGCTTCAACACCTTCTCGTAGAACGCCACACTGGCCTCCTCCATCGGCCCCAGCACGTTTTCATAACCCTTGACCCAGGAGATATCGTTGGTCCAACTGCCGCCGTCCACGTGGAAGCGGCTGTCGTCCTTTTTCATCTGCTCGATGGTCTTCTTCAGCTTTTCCGGACCGTCGCCGGGAGTGAAGCGGTCCCAGATGGCTTTCTGAAAGATCGGCTGCACGACCGGCAATTCCGACTCCTTGATTCCGGCCGCGAACAAGAACTCCAGATATTCGCTGACATTGACCAAGGGCGAATCGGAGCCGCTGGCTTCGCGCACCACGTCCATGAATTTTCCCGGAAATTCATTCATCATCACGCCGCCGTTCTCGCCGTCGGCGATCTGCGTGACCAGCGGCGGCACCGATCGTCCGGCCAGTTCCCATCGCGGCAGGCTCTTGGCCTCGTAATACGGCTGCATCTGCGCTACCAGTTTGGTATCACTGCCCTGGGTCTTGACGATCGCGATGATGCTGACTTCCTTGCCTTCGGAGTTTCGGCACACCAACCGGTGCGGCAGATGCTTCAGCACCGGACCTTGGCCGGTGTCCGGCAACTCGATGGTATGCTCCTGCACCAGCACCCAGAGATATCCGCAATCGTTCAGGGTCTTGACGAATTCATAGGCCACGTCGGGATGATTTGGCAGCGCCATCTCGGACGGCGAGAAACCCCGCACACGCTGCAGCGCGTCCAGGCCGAAGATGCCGGCGAAATGGCTCTGCCAGGCCTTGACGTGCAACCGGTAGTCCTGCATGGGAGTCGACGGGGCCACCGCATGGCCCCACGGAGCCCCCAACCATTCGACACCGCGACGGTAATCGGGGTTACAGGTCACGCTCTTCAACGCATCGAATACGTCGTGCAGCCCCATCTTGCGAAGACCGTGGAACAGCGTGCCCGAATACTCGAGCATCACCCTCGGCTCCTTGCCTTCGTGGATCAGCTGCGGAATAAATTCGCCCACCCTCTTGTAACACCAGTGGAAAACCGGCGCATTGTGGTTATCGCCGATCCCCTGGTGCTCCATCATGTACTGCAGGTTGCTGATCAGTTCCGCGGTGCCGAGGTCGCCGCCCCCCGCAGGAATCAGCGGTTGATGCATGTGCAGCGCGATCGCACTGGCGCATCGGATCTGCTCGAACGACAACCGGCTTTCCGGTCGATACGCAGAAGGAGGCCGATCGGCGATTGCACGCTCGATTTCCGCCTCCGAACCGCTGACATTGGGAAGACCTTCGACATACTCGCTGACAGCCATACCTGCTCCTGAACTCTGTGAAATGCGCTTTAAATCGGCCACTTCGGGATTCCTGCCCCAACCCGATCCCATGTACCCGGAGACCGTATCGGAGCCGCCGCCAGCCGCACGGCCGCAGCTATTTGGCGGCATCCTCGCTGTAGGTCGCCAATAGACCTGCGAAAGCGGCCAAGAACCCGTTGATCATAGCCCAAAACGGCATCCTCGAGAGTTCCGGTACGGGCGCATCCATGATCAAAGCCCACAGCGCCGCGGCCGCGCCCGAAATGACCGTCCCCAGTACGCCGACACTCAGCCCGTAGAAGAAGCCCTTTTCACCCGCCACGACTGCGGCGACGTAACCGGATACCAGGCAGGTCGCCAGCCCCAGAAACTGATGCAGTCCGAACACCCAGGATTCCTTGTCCCCTTTCGCGAACGCTTCGAACAGCATCGGGAGAAAAAGCAGATGGACACAGTAGAGAGCGAGATAGATCACGGTCCCGGATACGACCGCGCGAATCTTGATGTGCTTCATGAGAACCCCGCCAGTCTGTTTGACGAAAGCGGCAACGCCGCGCCGCCGACAGCGGATCGGCGCCGCCTCCGGTCCGTTTAGAACGCCCGGCACGTTGCCGGTTCGGCTACGTTTCCGGAGTGCGCTCGGGCGAGCCGGCCAGGAAGCGCGGCTGCCGTGCGACGCTGCTCCCCGGACCGGGCGACCGATGTCAACCGTTGATCAGGTAATGGGCGAAGATGCTGGCCACATAGCCGGCGACGATCGCCGGAGTCCACTGGATGTGGCTGAAGAACGTGTACATGCCGCGTGAGGTTCCCATCAGCGCGACACCAGCCGCCGAACCGATCGACAACATCGAACCGCCGACACCGGCCGTCAGCGTGACCAGCAGCCACTGGTAGAGATCCATGTCCGGGTTCATGTTCAGCACCGCGAACATCACGGGTATGTTGTCGACGATCGCGGACAAGATGCCGACCAGAATGTTGGCGGTCGTCGCACCCAACCCGTCGTACATGGCGATCGATGCCAGTTCCAGATAGCCGATGTAGCCCAGACCACCGACGGCGAAAACGACGCCGAAGAAGAACAGCAGGGTGTCCCACTCGGCATCCCGCACGTTGGCAAACACGTCGAAACCGCCGTCAGACTGAAACAGCATGGTCAGGCGATAACCGTACAGCATCAGGATCGACATGCCCACCATCATGCCGAGGAACGGCGGGAGATGCAGGAACTGCTTGAACGATACCGCGATTGCGATGGTCAGCCCGAACATGCCACAGATCACCAGCGCCCCCGGCTTGAGCCGCACCACCTCTTCATCCGGAAAGTTCGGGAGACCGTCTGGGATCGCGAAATGCATCATCGCCGCGGGGACCACGAAGTTGATGACCGAGGGAAAGAACAGCTCGAAGAAATCGAAAAATTCGGCGCGACCCGCCTGCCAGACCATCAAGGTCGTGATGTCGCCGAACGGGCTGAACGCCCCGCCGGCATTGGCAGCAATCACCAGGTTGATGAATCCCAGACTGACGAACTTCGGACTGTTTGCACCGACGGCCATCACGACCGCCCCGACCAGCAATGCCGAGGTCAGGTTGTCCGCGACCGAAGACAGGAAAAACGTGATCACGCCGGTGATCCAGAACAGCTTGCGGTAACCGAACTTCCGGCTGACCAGCCACGACCGCAGCGATTCGAACACGTTCCGTTCCGCCATCGCATTGATGTAGGTCATCGCCACCAGCAGGAACAGAAACAACTCGGCGTACTCCTTCAGATCATGTTCCAAGGCTTTGTGCACATGCTCGGAAGGCACGTTGTTGCTGCTGGCCATATAGGCCACCTGGGCCCAAATGATGCCGGCCGCCAGGATGACCGGCTTGGACTTCCGAAGGTGAGTGAACTCCTCGGTCATCACGAAGCCGTAAGCGATCAGGAAGATCAGCAAACAGTACAGCCCCCGATGAGCGCCGGTCAGACCGAGGTTCCGGATCTCCTCGGCGAACGCGACGTCCGGGAGGAGCAGCGAAATCGACAGCAGAGCGAATGCGCGTATCAACGATGTGTCCTCATTATTATGGTGATCGAGACGTGCTCGCACCGCCGCCGAAAGGCACGGCAGGCACTCGCACAAAACCCACGGATTATAATGAGGCGTCCGGCTCTGCGACAATGCTTTACGCCGTCGATCGCACGTCCGACGACCGCAACCCGTCAAATTTCGCGCGATTCGGCGTTCGATCGCCATCCCTTCCCGCGGTATGGCGCTTTCGGCAAGCGGCTTTGCCATGTTATTTTATCCGACCAATTTTCTAGGCTATTGGCCCCTTGCGCCCATGTACCAGTACGACGAGATCGATCAGACGATCGTCGACGAGCGCGTTGCCCAGTTTCGGGAGCAGACCACGCGATTCCTCGACGGCGAGCTGACGGAGGATCAGTTCCGGCCGCTACGGCTGATGAATGGACTGTATATCCAGCGCCACGCTCCAATGCTGCGGATCGCCGTGCCGTATGGGCTGCTGAGTTCCCGGCAGCTACGGATGCTGGCCCACGTCGCCCGCGCTTACGACCGCGGCTACGGGCACTTCACGACCCGGCAAAACATCCAGTTCAATTGGCCGGCACTGGAGCGGGTCCCGGACATCCTGGCCGATCTGGCGACCGTGCAGATGCATGCGATCCAGACCAGCGGCAACTGCATCCGTAACGTCACCAGTGACCATCTCGCCGGCGTCGCCGCCGACGAACTGGAGGACCCGCGGCCGTATTGCGAGATCATCCGCCAGTGGTCGACCTTTCATCCCGAGTTCACCTACCTGCCCCGCAAGTTCAAGATCGCAGTCAGCGGCGCGAGCCGGGATCGAGCGGCCATCCAGGTCCACGACATCGGCCTGCGCCTGGTCAGCAACGATCGCGGCGAAACCGGATTCGAAGTGCTGGTCGGCGGCGGTCTGGGCCGGACGCCGATCCTCGGCGAAACGATCCGCCCGTTCCTGGAGAAACGCCACCTGCTGTCCTACCTCGAAGCCATTCTGCGCGTCTACAACCGGCTCGGACGCCGCGACAACATCTACAAAGCGCGGATCAAAATCCTGGTCAAAGAAACCGGCGTCGCCCGCTTCACCGAACTGGTCGAATCGGAATGGCAGCACGTCAAGGACAATCTGCTGCTGGAAACCGCCGAAATCGAACGCGTCAAGTCGCGCTTCACGCTACCAGGCTACGATCCCGCCGCACCTGACGGCCTGGGTCCACAGGAGCGGCAACGGCTCGCCGATCCGTCGTTCGGCCGCTGGGTCGCGACCAACACCTCGGCGCACAAGGTTCCGGGCTACCGTGTGGTATTCCTGTCACTGAAGCCGCAGGGGACGCCGCCCGGCGACATCACCGACCACCAGATGGAAGCCGTCGCCGACCTCGCGGACCGGTTCAGCTTCGGCGAAATCCGGGTCACCCATACCCAGAACCTGGTTTTCGCCGATGTCCGCGTCGATGAGCTGTATCCGCTGTGGCAAGTGCTGAACGAGTTCAATCTGGCCACACCCAACATCGGCAAGGCAACCGATATCATCTGTTGTCCGGGGTTCGATTTCTGTTCACTGGCCAACGCCAGTTCGATTCCGGTCGCCGCGGCGATCTACTCGAAGCTGGAAGATTTCGATTACCTGTACGATCTAGGCGACCTCCGTATCAACATCTCGGGTTGCATGAACGGCTGCGGACACCACACAGTCGGACATATCGGCATCCTCGGCGTCGACAAGAAGGGTGAGGAGTGGTTCCAACTGACTCTCGGCGGTTCGTCTGCGGATGCGGCATCCCTCGGCGAAAGGCTAGGCCCGTCGATCGCCAAGGAAAACGTCGCCGATGCGGTCGCCACGATACTGGACACTTACGTCGAACTCCGCGATGACGACGAGCCCTTCCTGGAGACCGTGCGGCGAGTCGGCATCAATCCCTTTCAGGAGCGAGTCTATGCGCATCATTAAGGACGGCCGGATCGTCGAGGATTGCTGGCGGCATTTGGACGATGACGAACCGCTCGAAACAGGCCCCGTCACCGTCTCGATCGATCGCTGGCGTCGGGAGCGGGAAGAGTTGCGGGGCCGCGAGGAGCCGGTCGGCATTCGCTTGGCCGCTGCCGACCCAACCGACGAATTGATCGCGGACCTCGAGTGGGTGCCCCTGATCGTAGTGGAGTTCGCTTCCTTGCGCGACGGCCGCAGCTTCTCTCAAGCGCGAATACTGCGCGAACGCTACCGCTATGGCGGGGAGATCCGGGCGCGCGGCAATTATATCCGCGACCAGATGTTTTTCCTGAGCCGCGTCGGCGTCAACGCTTTCGAGTTGTCGGACGATCAGCGGCCGGACGACGCACTGAAGGCCTTGGCCGGTTTCTCGGCCGTCTACCAGCCGGCAGCCGGAGATGCCGCGCGCGCAACGAGCGCCATCGGTCACCGCGTCCGGCCGCGTTACTGACTCGCAATGCTGCGGTCATCGCCGTGGACCGCGGCCTGATTCCCGCCGGCGCGTTCGCCTGATGTCCGATCTGAACGACCCGCGGGTGTTCTTTGCCGCCGAACGCACACTGCTCGCATGGAACCGCACCGCGCTGACCCTGATGGCCTTCGGCTTCATGGTCGAACGATTCGGCCTGTTCCTGCGGATGTTCGGGCCGCACCCGCCCGAACCGATGCACCGCGGCGTTTCCTTCTGGATCGGCATCGCATTCATGCTGCTTGGCGCGATGGCAGCGTCGCTGGCCGCGGCGCAGTATCGCAAGGTCTTGAGGACCTTGAAGCCGATCGAGATCCCGCGGGGTTACCGCTTCAACGCCGGTGTGCTGACGAACGTCGCGGTCACCCTGCTGGGAATCGCATTGACGGCTTATCTGTTCCTGGGCTCCGGGCTGTAGGTGAGCCGGGCGACCGAAGCCCAGGCCCTTCAGTCCTTAGGAGGATGCCATTTTCCGGCCCGCGCCGCCGCTAGTCGGGACGAGTCGCCGACTCCAGCCAGGCCAGATACGCCAAGGCCTGATCACGATCGGATCCACACATTTCCTCCGCCGGTTTCAGCCCGCTGCAGCACGATGGGCGCTCCGGCCGGCCGAAGATTGCACAGCGCAGATCAGCCGTGAGCTGCACACATCGCACACCGGCCGGTTTTCCCTGCGGCATGCCGGGTAGCGGTGTCGTCATCGACAGCGCGATGCAACAGGCCCCACACCCGCTGCGGCAATTCATCGAGCAGGCCCCGCCGCCAAACCCTGCCCCAGCCGATCACAGACCAGCATCCGTATCCTCTCGACTTCGGCCGGATCGTAACGCGCTCCGCGCTCCCTGCCCCAGACCACCCCTGGCCAACCCGCGTCGCCGATACGCCTGGCGACATGGTGCACATGAAGTTGCGGCACCAGGTTGCCGATCGCGGCGATATTCAGCTTGTCCGGCCGGAACGCCTCGACCATCCACCGCCCCAACGCCGAGGATTCCCGAATCAGTTGTATCTGATCGCTTTCGGCCAACTGGTGGATCTCCGAGATCGCGCGGCGCTCCGGCACCAGGATGAACCACGGATAGGTGCAGTCATCCATCAGCAGCATCCGGCAAAGCCCCAACCGGCCCAGGTCGCGGCAGTCATCCAGCAACCGCTGGTGCAGTTCAAACGGTGTACCCGAGTGGTCAGCGGGCGGCATCGCGGCAATAGGTCCGACGGATCCAGCGCGTCATGATCGGAACGCCGACGATCAGGTAGGGGTAATAGGCCAGCATTCGCCATAAGACGGCCATCGTCAGGCCCATTCCGTCCGGCACCAGATCACGAAACATCCAGGAGAAGCCCAATTCGGCAATTCCCGCGCTACCCGGCGTCGGCGAAATCACCATCAGCACCCAAAGTACGGCTTGCCGGGCAGATGCCAGCACATAGTCGTAGAATCCCATCGGCACCGGCGAGTACGCCCCCAGAACCGCGTTCAGAATCCAGTAGCGCCCGAACCACGCCAGCGACGTAGCCGCCCAGACGGCCAGCCAGAAGCGGAGGGATCGACGGCGAAGATCCCTGGAAGCATGATGCAGATCCTCGGCCATGTGCAGCCCGCGATCACGCCACCGGCGCAGCCACGGCAACCGGAGAAATCGCACCAGCCACCAGTGAATCCAGCCGGGCGCGACGAACAGTGCCGCGATCAAGAACACCACGTACGCCAACAGGCCTCCCCACGCGCTCCAGAACGCAGCCACCATGCTGGTGCCGATCCATTCGACCCGGATCGAATGCAGTGGCGCAAAGATGTCGCCCTGCGGAATCAGGAAACTGATCGACAGCGGGATCGTCGTGTAGAAGAACTGATCGAGAAAGATCGTCGTGAACACGATCGTGGTCGTGCGCCCGATGCTGAGTCCCTCCTTCAACAGCATGTACACCGCGACCGCCGTCCCCCCGACGATCGATGGCGACAGCGCGCCGACAAAATTCCAGAGCACCACGACCTGAAAGCAAGCTGTCCAGGACAAACGCCGGTCGGTCAACAACCGCAACTGCCAGATGTAACCGAATTCCCGCACCGGCACCATCACGAGCGCCAGCCCCAGGCCGGCCAAGGCACGCGGAGTCCACGCCAGGCGCTCACCGATTTCCGCCCAGCTCAAGCCACTCCGGGTCAGTTCCCCATACAACAGGTAGCCGACAATCGCCAAGCCCAGAAGCACCGGAAGGAGCATTCGAAGGGGGTTGAACTGCCGCAGCGCTTCCGCCGAACGGACGGCCATGCCCACCTCCAACGGTTATCGGTACACGCCGGGAGATCGGCGCGTCACCAGCATCGCGTCGCCATAACTGAAAAACCGGTAGCGCTTCGCTACGGCATGCCGGTACGCCGTCATGGTGTTCCGATAGCCGGCGAACGCACAGACCAGTGCCAGCAACGTGGATTCCGGCAAGTGGAAATTGGTCAGCAGCGCGTCGACGCAGCGGAATCGGAAGCCTGGCTGGATAAACAGCCGGGTGTCTCCCCGGAACGGGACGATGGTGCCGGACTGCGCAGCCGTCTCCAGACTGCGTACCGTCGTGGTACCCACCGCAACCACTCGGTTGCCGCGTCCCCGGGCCGATCGGATCTTGTCCACGACGGTTTGATCCACCTGGCAAAACTCCGCATGCATCCGGTGATCCGACAAGCGTTCCGTCCTCAGCGGTTGGAACGTTCCACTGCCGACATGCAGCGTGATGAAACCCCGCTCGATGCCGTGCCTATCCAACTGCTGCAACAGCGGATGGTCGAAATGCAGACCGGCGGTAGGCGCGGCCACGGCACCCGCGCGGTGGCCGAATATCGTCTGATAGCGTTCCCCATCGGCCGGCTGGTCGGGACGCTTGATGTAACCGGGAAGCGGGACATGGCCAGCCGCCCGGAGCACGTCGTGGACGTTGACACCGTCCGGAAACTCCAGATGGAACAAGTCCATCTCTCGTCGCAACACGATGGCCCGAAAGCCCTTGTCGATCACGATCACGCTACCCGACTTCGGCGCCTTGCTGGCCCGAATCTGCGCCAGCGCCTCGTGGTCCGCCAGGATCCGTTCGATCAACAACTCGACCTTTCCGCCGGATTCCTTATGACCGAACAAGCGGGCACGAATCACCCGCGTGTCGTTGGCGACGACCAAGTCGCCCGGCTGCAGCAGACCGGGCAGATCGCGAAACAGTTGATCCTCGATCCGGCCACTGACCCCATCGAGAACCAGCAGGCGGCTGGCACTACGGTCGGCCAGCGGTTGCTGGGCGATCAACTCGGCCGGCAGCTCGTAACGAAGATCGCTCCTGTCCATCGGCGCCATGGTATCAACTCGCGCGGACCGATGCAGCAGGCCGCCACCATGCTGCGCTGCGCTTTCCGCGCACCGACTCACCAGAGCGACGCTACGCCTCCATACCATCAGGACCGCCGCGGCTTCCGGCCGTCGCGCGGCGCCGCTCCGGCGCGATCTCTTGCGGGGCGATCGGCCGATCGCACGGCGGTTGGCTCGGTCAACCCCACCGCGCGCATCAGCCGCGCCAACTCGGGCGGCTGCAACTCCATAAAGGTTCTCGCCTTCAATCTCGGTGGCAGGCCGATCTCCCCAAAGCGCAAGCGGATCAGGCGGCTGACGGTGACACCCTGGGACTCCCACAGGCGTCGCACCAATCGATTGCGGCCTTCCTTGACCACCACATGAAACCACTGATTGGCTCCCTCGCCGCCGGCCGCTTCCAGCTTGTCGAAGCGAGCAGGACCATCCTCCAACTCGACCCCCGCGGTCAGTCGTTTCAGCATGGCATCATTCACCTGGCCAAAAATCCTGACGGCGTATTCGCGTTCGAACTCATGCTGGGGGTGCATCAGGCGATTCGCGAGTTCACCGTTGGTGGTGACCAGTAGCAGCCCTTGGGTCGCGATGTCCAGTCGCCCGACCGCGATCCAGCGCCCGGTTTCCAGTTTGGGTAACTGGGTGAAGACCACGGGTCGGCCGTCCGGATCGCGTCGCGTAACCACTTCGCCGACCGGCTTGTGGTACACCAGTACCCGCGTCGGCACCGAACTGCGCTTCACCAGATTGATCTGGTGGCCGTTCACGACCACCCGGTCACGAACACTGCACTGATCACCGAGCTTGGCGAGATGACCATTGATGAACACCTTGCCGTCGATGATCCACTGTTCGATCTGTCGCCGCGACCCCAGCCCGGCCCGTGCCAGCATCTTCTGCACGCGGGCACGGGTCTCGTCGGCATTGACCGGCGAATCGGATGCGGTAGCGACGGGACGCTTGGGATGATTGGTCATTGCGGAAGAAGTGGCGGGTCAATCGGTCTCCGGCAGCGCGGACGCTACCGGCTGGTTCGGATCGGTCCCGGAAAACGCCGGCAGCGGCGGGAGATCCCGGAGTGACTGCAGGTTGAAGTAGTCCAGAAATTCCTTGGTCGTCGCGTACAAGGCCGGCCGACCGGGTACCTCGCGATGACCGACCACGTTCACCCATTCTCGCTCCAGCAGGGTCCGAATGATGTTCGAGCTGACCGAGACCCCGCGTATGTCTTCGATTTCGCCGCGCGTGACCGGCTGCCGGTAGGCGATGATCGCCAGCGTCTCGAACAGCGCCCGGGAATAACGAACCGGCTTCTCTTCGAACAGACGCGACACCCAGGGCGAAAACGCCGCACCAACCTGGAACCGATAGCCGCTGGCAACCCGCTGCAACTGCACCGGCCGCGACTGATATTCGGCCGACAGTTCCGCCAAGGCCCCGGTAAGGGCTTCGACGGGCGGTGCCTCGGCTTCTTCGAACAGTCGACCCAGATCGTCCAGACTCAAAGGCCGCGCCGATGCAAACAGCGCCGCCTCGATAATGTCCTTGAGGTTCACGCCGAATGCGCGCGGGCTTCGCCGCGACGGCGCACCAGCAGGTTCGCCAGCGGTTCGTCCTGGACGATCTCGATCAACTGTTCCTTGGCCAGTTCGAGAATCGCGAGGAACGAGACGACCACTCCTTGTCGTCCTTCATCTCTTTCGAACAACTGCCGGAATTCGACCGATGTTGACCCCATCAGACGGTTCAGTACCGCCGACATGCGTTCCCGCACCGACAGGTTTTCGCGCTGAATCTGATGATGAGTGACGTGTTCCGCGCGCCTCAGCACGTCCTGCAGCGCAGTCAAGACATCCGCCAGTTCGACGGCCGGAAGGATCTTGCGCACTTCGATCCGGCTGACGTCCACCTCCACATCGAACAGATCGCGCTCCCAGCGCGGCAATTCATCGAGTGCTTGCGCAGCATGGCGGAACCGCTCGTACTCCTGCAGCCGCCGAATCAGTTCGGCACGCGGATCCTCCTCCTCGGTCGCCGTTTCCGGCTTCGGCAGCAACATGCGCGACTTGATTTCCGCCAGGATGGCGGCCATCAGCAGATATTCCGCGGCCAGTTCCATCTTCATTTCCTGCATCATGTCGATGTAGGCGATGTACTGCCGGGTGACTTCGGCGATCGGCACGTCCAGGATGTCCAGGTTCTGTCGCCGAATCAGGTACAGCAGCAGGTCCAGCGGGCCTTCGAACGTCTCGAGAAAGACTTCAAGCGCCTCCGGCGGAATGTAGAGATCATCCGGCAGCTTGACGATCGGATTGCCGTTGACGACCGCGACGGGATTGTGCGCGTCACCTTCCGGGGGAATCCCGACGTTGTCGGCCGGGGCCGTGTTATCCGATTCCTGCGACATGCATCAACGCGCGCTGTACGAACATCACCGGCAGGCCCAACAGGCTGTTCAACATGCCGGTCGAAATCAGCACCAGCAGGATCAGGAAACCGTACGGTTCGATCCTGGACACCGCATAGGCCAGTCTCTCCGGGAGCAGTCCCACGGCAATGCGACCGCCATCCAGCGGCGGGATCGGCAGCAGGTTGAGCAGCGCCAGCACCACATTGATGCCGATACCGGCCAGCCCCATGTAGGTCAACGGCACGGTGACGAATTCGAACTGCAGCCATTGCGCCAACCGTGCGATCAGCGCCCAGGCCACCGCCATCAAAAGGTTGGCACCGGGTCCGGCAACGGCCACCAGCGCCATGTCGCGCTTTGGGTGCCGCAGCCGGTTGAAATCGACCGGAACGGGTTTCGCCCAGCCGAAAATGAAACCGCCGGTCGCCATCAGCAATCCCGGCACCAACACGGTTCCGACCAGATCGATGTGGTGCAGCGGGTTCAGAGTCAATCGGCCGAGACTCTCCGCAGTGCGGTCTCCGAGAAGCTTCGCTACATAGCCGTGGGCGACTTCGTGCACCGTGATCGCGAACAGGACCGGAAGCAGCCAAACGGCGATTTTTTGCGCCAGCGTGAATTCGACCATCGTGTTTTCAACAATCGTGAGGTGGTTTACGCGAGGAAATCGACGACCCCTCTCCCCTGTCGGAGAATGGTGGGCTCGTCTTCGGTGAAATCGATGATCGTCGTCGGCGCATATGCGACGATGCCGCCATCGAGGATCAGGTCAACGGATTTTTCCAGCAAGTCCCTGATATCCAGCGGGTCGGACAGCGGTTCTTCCTCGTTTGGCGGAATCAGCGTGGAATTGAACAGGGGCTCTCCCAACTCCGCGAGAAGCATTTGGGTCACCGGATTGTCCGGAAGCCGGATGCCGATGGTCTTGCCCTTGGGATGCTGCAACCGCCTCGGTACTTCCCGCGTCGCCCGTAGAATGAATGTGAACGGCCCGGGAGTCAGTTGCCGAATCAGCCGGTACGCTTCATTGCCGAACTTGGCAAATGCCGATACCTGGGACAGATCCCGACAGATCAACGTGAAATGGTGCTCTTCTTCCAGCATCCGGATACGGCGGATGCGCTCCAATCCCTCCTTGTTGTCCAACTGACAGCCCAGCGCATAGGAAGAGTCCGTCGGGTAGACCACCAATCCGCTGCCCTGAATGATCTCCACGGCCCTTCGGATCAGCCGGACTTGCGGATTCTGCGGATGGACACTGAAGTATTGAGCCATCCGCGCAGTTTACTACAGTGCGGTCCCGGCCGCGTCGGATGCACCGCTGTGGGCCCGTCATTCCATCCTTTTCAGCTCGGCCAGCATCGGTTTCAGCACCGCCACGGACTGCTCGGCCCGCGCCTTCGCGGCTGGATCATCCGCGGCGACGCGCAGACGTTCCAGCACATCGATCAGAAACTCGAAATGCTCCACGACCGAACGCCACTCCCGAGGCGAGACGGCACGTCGAGCCGCCCGGCGATACGCCGCGATCACCTCGCCCTGGTGCTCATTCAGAGTCCCGCCGAGCAGATAACGGACATTGAGCCGGTCACCGCGCTCACTCAATACCCAGAATCCCGCCTCGTCCGGGCATTCGCCTTCCCGGCATCGATCCAGCGTGGCAAACCATTTCTCGACATCCTCTCCAAGCGTCGCATCGGGCGACAGGAATGCGAGCAGAAATCGCGCGGTCAGCCAGTTGGTCACCGCGTAACTGCGCGGCGTTTCGCCGTCCAACAGCATTGCCGTCCGATAGCTTTGGCACATCGCCTGCAGCGCTGATCGACAGTTGGCGAGATCGGCCGCGATGATCGATGCGCGTTTGTGCGCACTGCCGAGCAAACGGTAACGTTCCGCAGTCGGACTCAGTTGGATCAGCGCGGTCAGAAGCTTGATCGCGCTGGACACCAGATCCTCCGGTGCCTCGCCTTCCGTGCACGGCTCCCGAAACCGGGCGACTGCCCAGCGGGCTTTGAGGTTCGCCAGTTGCTCCAGCACTCCGAGGGACAGCTCACTGGTGCCGCCATCGGCGGCCTGCTGGTAGTACCAGACCGCTTCCGGAAATTGGTCCATTTCGCCACAGGCCCGGCCCAGCGCCGCCGCGAGCCTGCCGGAAACCGGCCGGCCGCGCGCCCGGCGTTCGAGTTCGCGCAGAAGCTCGCGAAGCTCCTGTCGCCTCACTTCGGTATCCGCCGTCTTGGCATCCCCGGCGAGATTGTCGAGAGCGGCCACCAGTTCCGCCTCGGCCAGACCGCTACGGGGTCGACCGGCGGGCGGTTCATTGCGCGGTCCATCG
>CAZXXC010000013.1:0-55622 GCA_964644665.1 uncultured Methylococcaceae bacterium | reverse complement strand
ACTTTCGCGGCGGCCAGCAGGGCCGCCTCGCGCCAGCGGCCCGGTTCGGTCCGTGCCAGCTTGGCCAACAGGTACGGGAACCGGTCCACCGTCAGGTGGCAGGCCGCCAGGTATTCCTGAAACGTGCGGTGAGGGAACTGATAGAACCCGACCCCATGCGAGGCCAGCAGGCCGGAACGGTCGCAGAGGTGGGTTTCCAACAGCCGGGGTCGAAGATCGTCGCGCTGGGGCGCGGCGTCCAGTAGGGCGCGGATCAGCCGCTCCTGCGGAATGTCGGCCGTTCCGGTCAGGTCGACCTGGTCGCGATGGGCTTCGAAGGCGAGCTTGTCCAGTTCCCGGCGGATTTCGTCGCGCCCGGCCCGCAGGAATTCCGTCAGGCTCGGCGAATCGTCGCGGCTTCCGTCAGGCTTGTGGCGCACCTTCAGGCTTTCCCACTCGCTGAGCAGCAGATCGACGGCTTCCTTGTACAACTCCTCGCGCTTCTCCGGCAGCGTGCCGCCCTGGCGGGTGTGCAGTCGTGCGATGAGCGTCAGCAACAGCGGGTACTGGGCGAGTTCGGCCAGGCGGGCGTTGACTTCAATGGTACGCACGAGCAGCGCCGCCCGGCCCTGGGCTTCGGCGGCCGACAGCCTCCCCAGTTCGCTCATGTGCCCGTACCACGCCTCGACGAAGCGGCGGATCTGCTCCGGGCTGAACGGTAGCAGGCTGGTCTCGGCGAAGCCGGGGAGCTTCCAGTCCTGGCGGGTGTAGGCATAGGTCCGGCTGGTGGCCAGAAACCGGCAGCGGCCGAAGCTGGCGCTGAAATCCAGGACCGCTTCGATGATCTGCGTGCGGCGGGCCTCGGGTTCAGGGACTTCGTCGAGGCCGTCGAGCAGGATCAATCCTCCGCGCTGCAGCAGTTCTTCGCGCAGGTGCGGCGCGTAATCGGCGAGCGCCGCGGCCTGCAGCCGCCCCGCTATGTGCCGCCACAGGGTTTCGGCATCGACCGCCGTGCCCCGGGGTGGAAGGCCGGCCGCGAAATCCCGCAGCACCACCGGCACCGGCAACAAGGGACCGTGGTCCCAGCGCTGGGGCTGCGGCTCCTCGCGGTCGGATTCACGGGGAACCGGTGCGGTCAGTACGCCGAGGTTCACGTATTCCGATTCCAGTAGCGTCCCGGCCAGACACAGCGTGACGAAGTGGACGAAGGTCGTCTTGCCACTACCGGGACCCCCGAGCAGGACCAGCCGGCTTTCGGCATTCAGGACGTCCAGTGCGGAGAGTCGCCGGATTTCGCGGCCGGCAAGCTCACGTTCGGTCGGGTTTTCGCTGGATTGAGTCAGCAGGGCGGTATAGACCGAGGACAGACGGATTTGCGCCTTGCCGCCGTCCCCGCCGAACAGCGGCAGTTGCTCCGCCTGCCGCAGCAAGCGGGCGAGGTAGGCCGTTCGCAGTTGCTCGGGACTCGCGCCCGGCCGGGTGCCTTGCTGAATCAGCAGGCCCAGATTCACGATGCCGGAATTGTCGCCGCCTACGTATGCAGCACCGGCCCCGACGGCCGTGGCACCGGGCGCCTGGGCGAGGGCGCCGCTACCGTTGACAGCTGCCTGCAGCGCGGCGACGGAGACGTCGAACGTCTGCTGATCGATGAGGCCGGCTTCGAGCGCGCGCTGAAGCTGTTGGACTCGGTTCAGATGGTCATCACTCATGCGTGAGATGCCGCGTTCCTTTTTCGCCGGTGACCGGTCGGGTGCCGCTCGGCGTTCATCGATCGACAGCGACCTCAGAGACGAGGACGCAGGATCAGATAGAACCCCAATGCCACCATCACCGATCCGCTGATCAGTTTCAGCCAGCGGCCCTCCCGCTCCTGCAGGCGATGCTGACTCAAGGTGATCACGCCGATCGACAGCACGATCACGTCGTCCAGCATGTAGGCCAGGTTGTACAGCAGCAGGTAGCCGTAATAGCCGGCGCCTTCCAGATGGTGCAGCGTCAGGATACGGGTATACAGCGCCGGAAATCCCGAGGTGCACATGAATTCGACGATCTGGACCAGCAGCGCGAGCACGAAGACGCCGACCAGCGCGCCGAGCAGGTTCTCGGCGTGCAGGATGCGGCGCATTCGGGCATAGATGCCGGGTTTCGCGGAATCGGGAATGGACAGCGAGAAGCCCCGGCCGAACGCGACGAAGTCCTTCAGGTTCACGGTGCCGGCCAGCAGCGCGATCGCCGCGATCGCCAGTTCCGAGATGCGCGACAGCCCGATGAACAGGAACAGATTCAGCCAGGCCGCCATGAACACGAAATAGGCGACGCCCTCGACGGCAATGAACGTGCCGGCGATGGCCAGCATCCGGGGGCGGTCGTTCATCGGTGCCAGCAGCGAGATCATCAGCAGCAACACCCACATCGAACACGGATTGAAACCGTCGAGCAGCCCCATCGCCAGCGTGAATGCCGGCAGCCCGACCTGTTCGACCGACAGTTTCCGCCCCAGAAATTCGATCTCGTACCGTTCGATGTCACCGCTGGTGGCCGATGTGCCTCCTTCACAGGACAGCGACTCCTCCGCCTCGCAGCTTCCGGCTTCGTCGGTCGCCCCGGCGATACCGGGCGGTACCGGCGCCAGTGCGTTCCGGATCATCCTGCCGGTCGTCGCGTCATCGGAATAGCCGACGATCAGCCGGTCGCGAATCCGGAATGCCGGAACACGAACCGTGCCGGATTGCGTTGCGGAAATTTCCCGGAGCCGATCCATCGCATCGGGTTCTCTCCCGATATCGCGGATCACGATGCGAAGATCGGGCCGCTCTCGCGCCAATCCGGCCAGAAACGCCTCGGCCTTCGCGCAATGTGGACAGCCTTCCCGGACGAACACTTCGACATCGGCGCGCCCCGCTGCCGGCGTTGCCGCGGCGGTCGCCGCTTGCAGCGACCGCACCGGATCGGCAAGCAGACTCAGCATCAGGCCGAAGGCCAGCCATAGCACCTTGCCGCTCCGACGCCAGAAAGGACGTCCCGTCAGCAGCGCCACCGAACTGCACCCATCGTCAGGGAAAGACGAACGGCAACGCCGATCCGCGCAGAAGGGGGAGAGTAGGCCTGTCGCGCTGAAGTGCCCGGTGCGGCTTGCACGATCATCCTTGAGTCACACAAAGACCGCTGCCGGTTCGATCCGCTGCCGGCCGATGGCGCGGCGCGAGCCATGGGCGTCTGCGGACGGGTGAGGGCGCGTCCGAAGGTCCTGAGAGACTTGCAGTTTCGGGAGAGGCCCGACGATGCGGCGGTACCGGGTCATGGCTGCTGGCACAAGTCGATGGTCGGCGTGCCAACGGTGAGACGTCGCGCGGCCGACTGGTAAACGTCGCCAGTTTAGCACCTTGGCCCAAGGTCGGTGACAGGGGGCGAGGCGCAAGGCGAAGACCATCTTCCGTCCGTGTTTCCGCGACGGAGCACCGGCGTTGCCTTCGATCGAGGGCCCTGGTCGGGACCTGAGGCGACAGCGACCCGGGGTGGGACCGACGGGTCCCACCGCGGAGAGCCCCGTTACAGGCCGACAGAGACATCGCTTCGGCCGGCCGGCCATCACCGCATGGTCCCACGGTGCGCCGCAACGGAGACAACTTGTGTCGATAGATCAATGCGTTAAATGGGGTTCCGGCTTGGCACGATTGTTACATGTCCGCTAGGGGCGCTGCCGGGAGTGCGCAGAAGTGGACAGCGAAGTACCTGCCAGGCTGATCGATGCCGTCGCGGATGAAATCATGGCTTACCTGCGTGAGAACAGTGCAGCGGGAGATACTCCGAGAGGGATATGGCGATGGTGGTTGACCGAGCAACGCGAGCAAGTCGATGTGGCGATCGTCGAACAGGCGCTGGACAGACTGGTGGCCGACGGCCGAATGGGCAGGCGGGTGCTTGCTTCCGGGGTCGCTCTCTACTTCGGCGTCGCTGCGAATGAACGGAGGGAGGCGTGAAAACCGCGATACAGTCCTGCAGTGTGACTTTGCGGGAGCTGTTGCGGCAGGCGCTGGTCAGCGATCCCGATCTCGACGTGTTCTTCGACCCCGGCCAGGGTGGTGTGATGACGGTCAGCCTGCTGACGCCCCAGGAACTGGTCGAATTGAACAACGAAGGTGTTTCGTTGTGGCTGTATCGACTGCACAGGGACGAGCAGAGTCTCAATCTGCCGGCCCGGCGCACCTCCGCCGCTCGACTCGAACAGCCTCCTTTGCCGCTGCGGCTGCATTATCTCGTCGCCCCGATCGTCAGCCACGAAACGCGTCCCCAGGCTCCGGAACTGGAGCAGCACATCCTCGGCAAGGTGTTGCAGGTATTCAACGATCTGGGCAGCCTGCGCGGTTCCGCGTTGGCCGCAGACCTCGCCGGACAGCCGCTGGAAATCTTCGTGCGCCTCGAGCCGTTGAGCCTGGAGGAGATCACCCGCGTCTGGGACGCGCTCGACCTGTCCTACCAGTTGTGCATTTCGTACGAAGTGAGTGTCGTCCCCATCGCATCCGGTCGTGCGGCCCGGGAAGTACGTTCGGTCGATTCGGTCATTGCGGAACAGGGTGTGATGAGCCCGCCGGAGCCGGTCCCATGAACACGTCGAACCCGCGATGAGCTGCCGCATCGAACACGTCGGTCGGCTCGACTACCGGTACTGTCCCGATCACATTCCGGTGGCAGCGGACCGGGTGCGCGCGGTGGTGAGCGCGCGGCTGGTCGATGAACTGACCGGGGAACCCCTGGACGTGGATATCGAACTGAGCACGTCTCAGCAGGGGCTCCATCCGCGCATCGCACGGGGCGGCCTGATCGGCCTGGTCGGCCGGCCGGGAAGACTTTTCCCGGCTCTGGACCTGAACCCGGTGGTCGTGAACATGCGCGCGGCCGCGCCGCGTTATCTGGCCATGAGTCTGGGTGGCGCGCTGGGCCCCATCGCCGGCTACCCCGAACAGTTTGTGCGGCTGGAACTGGGCGATATCGGCATGCATCGCGCTTCGGCCGTCCTTCGAGGCCGTACGCTCAGGCGGGCGAGTCTGACGCCCACCGTCGTCGCGGGAGCCAGTGTCGAGGTCGTCGGCTATTGGTCGCAATTCCCGCCTGCCGACGTCGATCCGAACTCCGTCATGGAGGCCCCCGATCTGCTCGCGCTTTCACCCCCGCTCTATGCATCCCGTGCGGCCGCTGTCACCCAACTGCGGCGGCGCGACGTATCCGTTGTGCCCGGCCAGGAAAAGCGCCTGCTGCTGCCGGCGAGCAGCGGCGAGACGCGGCTGCGCCTGTCCGACCGGATCGGGCTGTCGGCCGGCGGATTATTGGTCATCGACGGCTCCGATCCGGTTCGTGTCGAGCGCATCGTCATCGCCGCCGTCGACAGCGCTTCGGCGCCGGATCAGCCGGTCTGGGTCACGCTGATTCACCCGCTCGCCTACACCCATTTTGAGGGCGTGGCCTGCCAGCCGGCCAATCTGCTGCCGCCGGGTACCTCGAACGGCCTGACCCGCGCCGCCATTCCAGGCGATGAGACGGTCTTTCTCAATGGCATGACGGGTCTCACCCCCGGCATCGCGGTGGAGCTGGACGATGGCGGCGGTACACCCGAGTACCACCGGGCCGAGTTCTATCGCGCCGTGAGCGATGCGGCCGGTTACTTCCATCTGCCACCCCTGGCCCGTGTGGCGATGGTCACCCTGCACGCGCAACGGCTGGGCCTCACCTCGCCTCCCGACGACCGTTTTACGCCCGATTACCGGCTGGCGGAGAACCGTCTCACGGTGATGTTTCCATGAACGATGTCATCTGCACTTGTTAGGAGAATGTCATGCCCGAATATCTTGCGCCTGGCGTGTACGTCGAGGAAATTTCCACGGGCAACAAGCCGATCGAAGGTGTCAGCACCAGCACCACCGGCCTCGTTGGGACGACCGAGCGAGGTCCCGTCAACGTGCCGCAATTGGTGACCAGCTTTGGCGAGTATCAGCGCCGGTTCGGCGGCCGCCTGCCGATCGACGAATTCAGGGACGGATCGGGCCATGCGCACTGCTACCTACCCCACGCCGTGGAGGGATTCTTCCAGAACGGCGGAAAGCGCGCCTACGTCACGCGGGTCCTGCCGGACATCGCGACCTATGCCAACCGCAATCTCTTCTTCGCCGATCCGGCCGTGGGGACTCCCGGCGATACCGTACTCCTGCGCCCGGCGCAGCAAGATACCGGTACCCCGGTCAATCGGCCGCTGCTCTACGTGCTCGATCCCGGCAACTTTTCCGAAGGTCCCCCGGGCGATTGGATACGGATCGGCGACGGCAGCCGTGCCGAGTATCGTCAGGTCGCTTCACTGGGGACCAATGCGCGGCACATGGCGTTGGACTTCCCACTGCGCAATGCCCACGGCAGCGGCGCCGTCGCTCGCGCTTTGGCGGTGGCGGCGGCCGGCGCGCCGTTCGCGGACCCGACCTTCCAGCTGGTGGATGATACGGCAGCCGGCGCCACCGAAATCCTCATCGATGGCGGTGACGACGCGAGCCTGCTTGCCGCGTTGCCGGCTGGTACCACACCCGCCGGCTGGCTGGCGGTGGAAGTGGGCACGGCGCCTGCCGCCGAATACGTGTACGCAAGGCAGGCCGCGTCACCGGCCGCAGGGCAGGTACGTCTCACGCTGGCCCAGCCCCTGCGTTACGCACACGATGCGCCGGCCACGGTGGTGACCATTCTGGATTCCACGGGCGGTACAGCCGATACGCTCGACCTTCCGGCCAACAGTGGCGATCTGCTCGTTTACCTCGCCACGCAGCCGCTACCGGCGGCGTTCACCAACGCCGCCAACATCGTGCTCTTCGAGCCGGGTACCGACCGCCAGGAGGTTCATGGCATCGGTGACCTCAGGACCCTGCCGCTCCTGCTGTCCGGCTACGCCGCCTATCCGGCCGGCACTAGCGGCCGGCTCGTCACCGCGGCCGACGATGACCGGACGATACAGGGGGCGTTGACGGCCGGACCGACGCTGACGCTGGACAGCGTGGCCGGTCTCGCGATCGGGATGACGCTGACCTTCGACGACGGAGTGGCAGGGGAAGGCGGCATCGTCGATGCCGTCGACGCCGTCACCAACACCATCACCTTACGTGGTGCGCTGAGTGCCGCACCGGTATCGGCCGCGGTCGCAGTGCCCGCGAAGACGCTCACCGCCGACGCCGCCGTCGGGGCGCTGTCCATCGCGCTCGATGACCGCCTGGGCCTCACAGCCGGCGACGTGATCCGGATCGGTACCGACGAGATCGCCATCGTCCGCGAAGT
The DNA here is from genome assembly GCA_964644665.1 of uncultured Methylococcaceae bacterium. GTDB lineage: Bacteria > Pseudomonadota > Gammaproteobacteria > Methylococcales > Methylococcaceae > Methylotetracoccus. The sequence continues at coordinate 48,338 of CAZXXC010000013.1, read as the reverse complement.
CGTGGGCGAACGCGGCGCACCACCGGACGCCGGGGCAGTGTTGTTGCAGCAACCCCTCCGTCAGGCCCATCTGGTCTCCGCCCCGACTCAGGTGCGACGCCAGATCATCACGGTTGCGACCAACCGCCAGCCGGTCTCTCTCGTGCTCGGCGCCCAGGCCGGGGCCGAGGAACTATTGGTCAACGATGGCACGTCCTACGCGGTCGGCGAAGTGGTGCAGTTCACCCTGCCGGATGGCACGAGGGTGTTTCACCGCCTGGCCGGCAATGCGGCAGCCACCGCCCCGCGCGAGATCGAACTCGATACAGCGCTCACCCACGGCCACGACGCCGGCCAGCCGGTGCTGGAACGGCAGCGCTTGTTGGAAGTGCGCGCCTTGGATCCCGGCGCCTGGGGCAACCGGCTGATGGTGGGCTGCCGGGATGAGGCCCAGGGTTTGGTGTCCAATGCCCAGGTGCTGGCGGCCAATCCGCCGCCGGGACCGGGCATGTTCTCGTCCCTGCAACTGTCGTCGCTCACCGGCGTCGAGCCCGGGACCATCTTGGAAGTCTTGGATCCCGATGGCGCCGCGTCGAACCTCCCGTTTCTCAAGGTACGCCGGGTGGATCGTTCCAACCGGTTGGCCCTGCTCGACCCGCCCGGTCTGCAGCCCGCGCACATGACGGCCCACAACAATGCCCAACTGGCCGGCCAGAGCCTGCGCGTCCGTTCGCGCGAATTCAGCCTGGTGGTGATGCTGCGCCAGCGACCCGATCCGGCTGTTCCGTCCCGTAACGACACCCTGCTGGACCAGGAATTATTCCGCCATCTGTCCATGGACCCGCGTCACAGCCGCTATGTGATGCGCATCGTCGGGGCTACCTGGACACCCGGCAGCGCGACCGATGATCTCGCGATACCGTTGCGTCGCTGGGACCTCCGCTCCGAAGGGTCGTCCGCTTACATCCGGATCTACGATCTGGCCAACGACCCGATTGCGCCCGCCAATCCGGAAGCGATTCGACTCGGGCCGGAAGCACTGATCGATGTCATGCCTTCCGGGCTGATGCGGATCGCCCGCCATCCGCTCGGAGAATCGCCCTTCACCGCCGGCGACGATGCGGTCGTCCTGATGAACGATGCGATGTACATCGGCGCCGACAACAACGAGCCGACACTGCGCACCGGGCTTCATACGCTCAAGAACCTGCAGAACGTGTCGCTGGTGGCGATGCCCGGGCAGACCGGCGCGGCGTTGCAGCAGGCCGTGATCGACCACTGCGAAGAGATGCGCTACCGCTTCGCGGTGCTGGACGGGCCGGCGCCGGACAACGACACGCTGACCGATGTGCAGATCCATCGTCAGCAGTACGACAGCAAATACGCAGCCCTCTACCATCCCTGGCTGATGATCCCCGATCCGTTCCCGACCAGCGTGGCCACCCTGCGCCAGTTCCCGATTCCGCCTTCCGGTCATCTGTTGGGGATTTATGCGCGGGTGGACAACGAGCGCGGCGTGCACAAGGCGCCGGCCAACGAGGTGGTACGCGGCATCACCGGTCTCACCCGGTACTTCACCAAGGGCGAGCAGGACATCCTCAATCCCTATCCGCAGAACATCAATGTGCTCAGGGACTTTCGCCCCAACAACCGAGCCATCCGGGTGTGGGGCGCGCGCTGTATCACCAGCGACAACGACTTCAAGTACGTCAATGTCAGGCGGCTGCTGATCTTTCTGGAAGATTCGATCGACCGCGGCTTGCAATGGGTCGTCTTCGAACCCAATGCCGAGGAACTGTGGGCGCGGGTGCGCCGGGCGGTCACCAACTTCCTGACCACCGTCTGGCGCAACGGCGCGCTGGAGGGAACCACGCCGGCGGAAGGGTTCTTCGTCAAGTGCGACAGAACGACGATGACGCGTGACGACATCGACAACGGGCGGCTGATCTGCGTGATCGGCGTGGCACCGGTGAAGCCTGCCGAATTCGTGATCATCCGGATCGGCCTGTGGACGGCCGACGCAGAAATCTAGCGAGGAGTATGCCATGCCCACCGATACCCGTACCGACCCGTTCCGCAGTTTCAACTTCCGCGTCGAAATCGACGGACTGACCGTGGCCGCCTTCAGCGAGGTCAGCGGCTTGACTGCCGAGGGCGATGCCGTCGACTACCGGGAAGGAACGGATCCGATCAACAACGTGCGGAAACTGACCGGCCTCCGGAAATACGCCAATCTGATGTTCAAGCGCGGCTATGTCCAGGACGACAGCCTGTGGCAGTGGTACCAACAGATCGCCAATGGCCAGAACGTGCGTCGCAACGGCAGCGTGGTCCTGATGAACGAGGCCCATGCCGATGTGATGCGCTGGAACTTCGAGAACGCCTGGCTCAACAAGATCGAGGGGCCGAGCCTGAAAGCCAGCGGCAACGAGGTGGCGATCGAGAGCATGGAGTTGGTCCACGAAGGGCTGACTCTGGAGCTGGAAGGCGCAGGTCCTTGAGCCATCGTCATGTATTACGCCCGCCCCGCCGTCTACCTCGAGCGTACCGACGCCACCGCGTCGGAGACGGTCGTGTTGCGCACCGACATCGCGGCTTTCGTCGGCATCGCCCGGCGCGGTCCTTTGGACATGCCGGTGCCGGTGGAATCGTTCCGGCAGTTTCAGGCCCACTTCGGCGAATTCACGGGCGCCGGCTATCTCGCCTACGCCGTGCGCGGCTTTTTCGAGAACGGCGGACGGCGCTGCTGGGTGGTGCGGGTGGCGAATCGCGACGACATCGGCGGCGCGCAAGCCGCCGCAGCGACCCTGGCCGACGTCGCCGGCCGCCCGGCTCTTCAGGTAGAAGCCAGCTCCCCGGGTACCTGGGGTAATGCCTTGACCCTCGAATGGATGCTCGAATCCGGCGCCACCGCGATCAGCCGCCCCGCCGAGACCACGGCCCGTTATGCCGTGGTCGGTTCTACTGGCGGTTTCGAGCGCGGCACCCTGGTGCGCATCGAGCAACCGGGCAGGCCGACGGTCTATCGGATCATCTCGGCGGTGGACGGCGAGCGGCGCCGCTTGTACTGGATCCATCCGGAGCCCGCCGGCGGATTGCCGAGCGATCGTGCCCTGACCGAGATGGATTTGACCCAACCGCTCCGCCTATCGCGCGTGGCCTATGGGGTCACGGTGCGGGAAAGCGGCCGGGTGCGTGCCGTCTACCGGAATCTCCACCTGGTATCCGGCCATGAGCGCTTCATCGGCCGGGTATTGGCAGCGCCCGACGATCGACCTTACTGGCTGCGCCAAGGTGAGTGGGAACGCCCTCCCTGGTTACGTCCCGGAGAGTGGGAACGTCCTGCCGATTTGCCCCGACCGGCCGAGCCGATACGGGTCCGATCGCTCGTCGAAGACGGGTCGGCGATTCCTCGACCGCTCGCTTTTACCCCCGGCACGGCGATCACGCTGACCCGCGGCAGCGACGGCCTCGCCTTGCTGGGCGAATACGATTTCGTCGGCGAACCGGTCGCATCCGGCGACAGCGATTTCGCGAGGCGGCGGAAGACGCGCGGGCTTCAGGCTCTGGTCGGCGCCGAGGAAATCGCCTTGGTGGCCATGCCGGACATCCTGATCCATCCCGACCCCGACCCCGTTTACCAGCCGCAACCGCAACCACCCGAGAATCCCTGCCTTCCCTGTCCGCCGCCGGCCCCGATCCGCACCGTGCATCAGCCTGTGCCGCCGGGCGAGCTGCCGCCCGCGTTCGACCATGCCGCCATCGCCCGGCTTCAGGCCGCTCTGCTCGCTCACTGCGAGACCCAGGGCGACCGCTTCGCGGTGCTCTCGCTCCCCTACGGATTGGCCACCGACGCGGGTCGTTCCCGGGAAGAACTCCTGCTGTGGCGACAGCAGTTCGAGACCCGCTACGGCGCGCTCTACCTTCCCTGGATGGAGGTGGTCGAACCGCGCGGTACCGCGTCGACGCGCCGAATCCCGGCCTGTGGCCATGTGACCGGCGCCATCGCCGGTACCGATTTGGCTGCCGGTGTGCACCGGGCTCCCGGCAATCTGCCGCTGTTCGGCGTCACGGACTTAGGGCGCGTGTTCGATGACACGGACCATGGCGAGTTGAATCTGGCCGGGCTCAACGTGGTGCGCGGCGAATTCGGGCGTCCGCCGATGCTGGCCGGCGCCAGAACCCTGAGCCACGACCCGGACTGGCGCTTCATCAACATCGTGCGGCTGGTGTTGACGCTGAAGAAGGCCATCGGCATCGTCGTGCGCGACATCGTGTTCGAACCCAACGATGCAACGACCCGAGCGGCGGTCACCGCCAGCCTGATCGCGCTGTTGCAGCTCTTCTTCGAACGCGGGGCCTTCCGCGGTGCCACGCCCGAACAGAGCTACTTCGTCCGCTGCGACGATGTGACCACGCCGGCCGAGGCGCGAGACTCGGGCCAACTCATCGCCCTGGTCGGCATCGCCCCGGCGGCGCCTTGCGAATTCATCGTGCTGCGGGTCGGTCGCGAACACAACACCCTGTCGGTGACCCTGTTCGAATCCGGGGAGACACGGCCATGAGAGGTGGCCATGCCCTGATGGATGCCCGCCGTTTTCCCCCTCTCCCAGAGGGTGCCACTGATGTGCGCAATACGCACCGGATTGTCCCCTTGAACCTGCCGCTCTAAGAAGAGACGCACCATGACCCTCGGCACCCGTAACGATCCCGTACCGGCCTTCAACTTCCAGATCAACCTGCTCGAGTCCACGTCATCGGGGGCCGCCGCGGTGACGTCCATCGCCTTGACGCCCTTGGTGGTCAATCCAATGGCCGGCTTCAGCGAATGCACCGGGCTGGAGATGACTCTGGAAACCGAGGACTACGAGGAGGGAGGGAACAACGGCACGGTGTTGAAGTTTCCCAAGCGGGCCAAGTGGGGAGAGATCACCCTCAAGAAAGGCATCACCAGGCGGACCGACCTGTTCGACTGGTACTACGGGTTCACCCAGGGCATCACCAAGCGCAAGGACGGCGTGATCATCCTGATGAACGAGAAGCACGAACCCCACACCGTCTGGAAGTTCCGCCGCGGTCTGCCGGTCAAGTACGTCGCTCCGCAACTCAACGCCCAGCAGAGCAACGTGGCGATCGAGACGCTGACGATCGCGCACGAGGGTATCACGTTGCTGGGCGGCGCAGCGGGTTTGGCCGGGGCCGTCAGGGGCGCCGTCCAGGCCATAGGGAGCTTGTTCTAGCCATGCAAGTCATCATCGACGAAGTCATCAGCCGGGTCCGCGCGATCGACGGGCGCTCGGCTTTGCCCCCGGAAACCTTGCGGGCCATCGTGGACACCGTGCTGGCCGCGGTGCGCGAGGAAATGGCCCACGACCAGCGCGTGATGCGCGAGCGGACGTCCGGCACCGAGGCGGGGGGAGAACACCGATGAGCATACCGGAGAAGGGACATCTGCTGGTGGAGGTGGCGGAGAACTCTTTCCTCTACTACCCGATCCAATTCAACCCCAAGGAACTGTCTTTCGAGAAGCAGGCGCAGATCGCCGAGATCAACATTCCGGGCCTGGACGCGCCGATCCAGCAGTTCATTCGGGGCAATGCCGAGAAACTGACACTGGAGCTGTTCTGCGACACCACGGATGACGGCATGGGCGCCAATGCCCGCTCGGTGACGGAGGAAACCGACAAGTTCTACCAGTTGGTCAAGATCATCCCCGACCGCCACGCGCCGCCGGTCGTGACGTTCTCCTGGAATCGCAAATTTCCCGGCGATAGCCTGGACGACGACTGGGGCAACCAGAAACGCTACAGCTTCACCGGCGTCGTCGAAAGCGTGCGCCAGAAATTCACCCTGTTCAGCCCGGAGGGCGTGCCGCTCCGCGCCACCGTCACGCTGGTGCTGCGGGAGTACAAGACCGTCGAAGAGCAACTGGGCCAACTCGGCCTGAACTCGCCGGACCGCACCCACAGTCGCGTGCTGGCGGTGGGCGAAACCCTGTCCGCCGTGGCCGCCCGCCATTACCAGCTTCCCGGCGAATGGCGCCGAATCGCCGACGCCAACGACATCGAGGATCCCAGGCGGCTCGAGACCGGAAGGGTGCTGACCATTCCGGCCATTGTACAGGGTGCGAAATGACCGAGTTCGCGACACTGTCGGGTGAATCCCAGGGCCGAGCCCGGGGCTTCTGGGTGCCGCGGTTCGAGATCACCATCGAAGGCGTCCGGCTGGAAAATTCCGTGTTGCGCGATGTCACGGAGGTCACCTACAAGGACAACATCGACCAGATCGACGGCTTCGAGCTGGTGGTCGGCAACTGGGATTCCAAACGCAACCGCTTCAAATACATGGGTTCGGAAGGCGACGAGCAAAGCCGCAACGACCCGGCGCTGCGCGAGCTGGAGACCTTGTTCGAACCCTGCCAGAAGCGGGTGGCGCTGAAGCTCGGTTATGCCGGCGACCTGACCGAGATGATGACCGGCACCTTCACCACCATGGAGCCGACCTTTTCCTCCGGCGGCCCGCATACGCTGGCGGTGCGCGCGCTCAACATCCTGCACCGGCTGCGCCGCAAAAAATACGATGGCAACTGGCCGAAGAAGGGCAGTAGTTCGGTGCGGGACAGCGACATCGCAAAAAGCTTCGAAGGACTGACCGATCCAGAGTGGAAAAAATCCGGCCAGGATGCGCGCCGCATCCCCCTGCCCATCGAAATCGACCCCGCGGCGCGCAGCACGGAGCCGGAACTGGTCTTCGTCGGCCAGAAGAACGAGTACGACATCGATTTCCTCTGGCGCCGCGCCCGCATCCGCAGCTACGTGGTCGAAGTGCGCAAGCCCCCCAATCCCTGGCGACCGGAACGGGACGAAGAGTTCCTGTATTTCGGGCCATCCACGAATCAGGGCGGTCCCATCGATTATCAACTGGCCTGGGGCAGCGGGCTGATCGACCTCAAGCTCACCCTGACTACCGCCACTCAGGTGAAGAAAGTGACGGTGAAAGGCTGGGATCGAGCGGCCCAGAAGCCCATCGAAGTTTCGGTGGACCGCGACGATCCCAAGATTCGGGCTCTCAACCCGGGGTTGTCGGAGATCGTCAGTCAGTGCGACCCTCGCGAAGAGCGGGTGGTGACCCGCCCGGTATTCACCAAGCACGAAGCCGAGCAGATGGCGCGGGACATCCTCATGGGCAACGCTCAGGAATTGGTGAAGGCCCAGGGCACGACCATCGGGCTGCCCAACCTCCGCGCCGGCTCCAAGATCAACCTCGCCAACATCGGCGGCCGGCTGTCCGGCGTGTATTTCGTCACCGAAACCACCCACACATTCAATCAGAGCGGCTACATCACCAAATTCTCGGCGCGTCGCGAAGATCCTGATACGGGAGCGCGGCTATGAACAGCGCCGAGCGCAGCGCCGGCATCGTCATCGGCAAGGTGACTGCCGTCAAGGACCCGGAAAGGCTGGGCCGCATCCAGGTCAACTATCCCTGGCTGTCCGGACCCGAGGAGCGTTGGGTATCGGTCGCGGCCCCCATGGCGGGCGGGGATCGCGGCATGTTCTTCATGCCGGAGATCGACGACGAGGTCATCCTCGCCTTCGACCACGGTCATCTGGACCACCCTTATGTGGTCGGCTTTCTGTGGAACCCCCAGCAACGTCCGCCGTCGCAGGACGAGCGCCAGCGCATGATCCGTTCGAAGAACGGCCACACCATCCGCTTCGTCGATTCGACCCCGACCAGCGGCAACCAGGGGGCCCTCATCATCCAGGACGCCAACGGCAACGTCATCACGCTCACCAACGGCCGAGTGGTCATCCAAAGCAAGGGCGCCTTGCAGTTGCTGGCGGACGGCGACGTGCACATCGGCACACGGCTGGTCCGCAAGATCGGACCGCCGATCTGAGGCATCGGTATGGTCGAAAAGACGATCGATATTCCACTGCCGACCGAACTCGAGGGGTTCCTCGGTGAACCGATCTGCATCCCGCTGGCTCCGCCCGGAAAGGTCGAGATCAATTTGCCGATGGGTGGCACACTCAAGGGCATCACGGACATCACCAAGGCGATCCCGGACGACTGTAGCTTGTCGTTCTCTCTGGTGCTGCAGCTCGCCCCGTTTCTCGCCAGCCTGGACTGCCTGTTCAAGATCGTCAAGGTGTTGGAGCCGATGATCAAAGTGGTGACCGCGTTGCCGAACGTGGTCGAAGCAGGCCAGCAAGTCCCGAAGTTGCTGGAAACGGTTCCTCCTCTGGTCGAATGTATCGCCAAATTCACCGGCGTCGGCATCCCGTTGTTCGTCCGCGACCTGCTGTGCCTGATCATCAAGCTGCTCTCCTGCATCATCGGCCAGCTCAAGAGCATCATGAACGTCATGGGCGGTCTGGCGATCCAGATTCAGGCGGCCCAGGCCGCCGGTAACGCCGAACTCCTCGCCGCCCTGGAATGTTCGCAGAAGAACGCCCAGACCTCGGCACAGCACATGGTGTCGGCCATCGAACCCATCGTTCTGCTGCTGTCGCTGGCCGAACCGTTTCTGGGCATCGCGGGCGTCGATCCGATCAAGATTCCGGCGGTGGCCGCGCCGGACGATCTCCAAAAGATGCAGGACGCGGTGAACACCCTGGACGAGTTGGTGAAGACCTTGAAGCTCGCCGCCGAAGTCGTGGGGGGATGCTGACATGGCCGCATCGCTCGATGAGGCCCGCGCCTTCCTGGGAACCGGTTTCAAGTTCCCACTGCAGGTGACGCCGCGCGGCAAGCTCGCCCTCTCGCGCGCAGAGAGCCGCATCGATGAGTCGATTCATTTCATCCTCGGCACGCGCCTGGGCGAGCGCCTCATGCAGCCCGAGTTCGGCTGCGGTATCCACGACCTGCTGTTCGCCCCCAACAACCCCGCGACCCATGCGCTGGCGGCGGAGCATGTGCGGCGGGCTCTAGTGGCGCACGAGCCGCGCATCGACGTGTTGAACGTGGTGCCGGAAACGACCGATGCCGAGCCCAGCCTGCTCCTGATCCGCATCGATTACCGCATACGCGCCAACAACGCGATGGGCAATCTCGTCTATCCGTTCTACATCACGGAGGCTGCCTGACATGCCGCTGAAGGACGAGTACCCGAAGATCGACGACCGGCGCTATTCCGACATCGTCGCCGAGGCGCGCACGCGCATCCCGCGCTACACGCCGGAGTGGACCGACGTCAACGAGAATGAGCCGGGCATGGCGGTCGTGCAATTGTTCGGCTGGATGACGGAGCTGCTGATCTCTCGCCTCGGCAAGGTGCCCAAGCTCAACTACCTGAAATTCCTTGAACTGCTCGGCATCGAACTCACGCCGGCGCGCCCGGCGAGAGCCGAGATCACCTTCCCGGTGCAACCGACCTTCGCGGCGAGCTACGTCATCGTGCCGCTGCACGCCCAGGTGGAGGCCGAGCAACCCGACGAGCTGGGGCGGTCCATCGTGTTCGAGACCGAGCGTGCCCTGATCGCACTGACCGCTGTACTGGACGCGGTGCAAACCGACAACGGTGTGAGCATCCAGGACCTGAGTCCCGCCAATGCCGACCCGACCTTGGGTTTCCAGCCCTTCGGTCCGACCGCACGTCTCGGTGCATCGCTGCTGATGGGCTTCGCCTCGACCCTGGACTTCCCCAGCGTGGAAATCAACCTGATGGTCTGGGTGAAGACCCAGCGCGCGAGCGGGCCTTTCTACGCGACCTGCGGCACTGCGGTGTCACCGCCGGTGACCCTGCAGTGGGAATTCTGGGACGGGAAGGATTGGTTTCCTTTGGACCTGTTGAAGGACGAATCGGCCGCGTTCACCCGCAGCGGCCACGTCTACCTCAATGCGCCGCCCAAGGGCCGGATGGTGGCTTCGCCCATGGGCAAGATCGCCACACCGCATTACTGGATCCGCGCGCGGCTCACCGCAGGGGCCTATCAGAATGCGCCGACGCTGCTGGCAATACGGACCAACACGGTGAGTGCGGTGCAGGCGGAAACCATAGACGGCGAGATATTGGGCGGTAGCAACGGCCGTCCGGAACAGGTGCTCAGGCTCGCGAATGCCCCGGTGCTGGAGGGCACCCTGATCCTGGTGGTGGACGAGGGTGACGGCGAGCAGGTTTGGCGGGAAGTCGCCGATTTCTTCGCCTCGGGCCCCGACGACACCCATTACGTATTGAACCGCACCACCGGCGAAGTCCGCTTCGGCGACGGCCGGGAAGGCCGGATCCCGGTCGCCAACCCGAACCGGCGTGCCAACATCCTGGCCCGCCAGTATCGTTTTGGCGGAGGGCTGCGCGGCAACGTCGGTGTCGGGCAGATCAGTTCGCTGCGCGGCGCGGTGGGCGGAGTCGACGGCGCGATGATCGCCAACCTGTTCCCCGCCTTCGGCGGCGGCGACGAGGAAACCCTGGACGAAGCCAAGGCGCGCGTGCCGCAGACTCTCAAGAGCCACGAACGGGCGGTCACTGTGGAAGATTTCGAACTGCATGCGCGGGCCGCCGGAGGCATCGCCCGGGCCAAGGCGTTGTCGCTTTTCCATCCCGACTTTCCCGGCGTGGCCGTGCCCGGCGTGGTGAGCGTGATCGTCGTACCCGAACCCGACGACCCCGAGGAGCCGGCGCCGATGCCCACCGAAGGAACGCTCAGGACGGTGTGTGCCTATCTGGACAAACGCCGACTCGCCACCACGGAACTGTACGTCATCGCCCCGCACTACCGGGAGATCGTGGTCACCGCGGAACTGGTCTGCAAGGACGATGCGGATCTCGCCGAGGTGAAGCGCCTGGCGCTGTCGGCACTGGAACGCTATTTCCATCCGCTGACCGGAGGCGAGGACAGCGGTCTGGATCAAGAAGGCTCGGGCTGGCCCTTCGGCGGCGATATCTTCTATTCGCTGGTCTTGCAGCGGCTCCTGGTGTCCGGCACCCGCCGGGTGGCGAGCCTCGCGCTGACGCTGGAAGGCGAAACCGCCGAGGCCTGTACCGATGTGGCCCTGGACGACAACGCGCTGCTCCGGAATGGTGCCCACGCCATCAGCGTGCGCTACGAGGAGGGTTCGTGAACGCGCCTTACCTGCCGCCAGTGGCCCGACCGCCGCACGATCCGTTCCGCTATCGGCTGGATCGTCGGGCCGGCTGGCGTACCGAACCCCATCCGGCGTTGACGCAAGAGGTCGGGTCGGTGGTCGGGGGCGGCGGGTTGGCTCTGCTGCCCCTGCCGGGAACCGGCGCTTTGCTCAACGAGCCCTCGGGCAGTTTCGGCGGATTGACTTGGCCTGATCATGCCGCGCCGTTGCCCGGCGGTACAGTGGTGCTGCTGGACCGCGCGCGCGGCAGGCTGCGCCGCTTCGACCCCTGCACCTGTCGGTTCATCGATTGGCCTTGTTTGGGCCGCGAATGCACCGATTCGCGGATGCCGCTGGATGCGGGCGGCATCGCGGTCGGCTGCGGGCGGCTCTATCTGTGCGATACCGGCCACCGGCGCGTGCTGGTGATCAATCCGGTGAGCGGCACCGTGCAGGCCGTGTGGACCTCGCCGCTGCTTCCGGGCCTGGATTCCTGGCAGCCGGAGGATGTGGCTGTGTCGCCGGCTAACGAAGTCGTCGTCAGCGACCCCGCCAACGGCGGCGTACACGTCTTCTCCGCCTACGGCCACCATCGCGGTTTCTTCGGCCGTCTGGGCGCGGTGCGTTCGCTGGCGTTCGACTGCCGTGGTCGGCTGTATCTCTGCGTGGAAGGTCTGTCCCATGTTTCGGTCCTCGATCCGGAGAACGGCCGGGTGATCGAGACCCCGACGCGGCCGGAGGAAGTCGCCGGCCGCTTCCCGCCACTGCCCGTGCGGGTGCTCGCCGGCGGCGCCTTGAACCTCTCGGGTCTCGGTCTTTGCCCCACCGATCCGTCGCCGATTTTCGACGCGTCGGGCGAACTCACCACCGCAGAGCCGCCGGCGCCGGCCTATCCGAAGGAAGGGGTATGGGTCAGCCTGGCCCTGGACAGCGAGATCACGCGCTGCCCCTGGCACGGCGCCGTGCTCGCCGGCACCTTGCCGCCGGGAACGCGGGTGACGGCGTACTCGTGGTCGGCAGAAAGCGAGGAGCCGGCCGACCTCCTGGCACTCAGACCCGCGGAGGAATGGCGATTGGCCGGCACCTGGCACAATCGCGACGCAGCTACTCCTCTGTCCGGCCAGATCGATTTTCTGCTGCGCTCCCCACCCGGCCGCTATCTGAGGCTGAAGCTGCTGTTCCAGGGGGATGGCGCGACGACGCCGCGGCTCGATTCGATGGAGATCGAATTTCCCCGCATCAGCCTGCGCCGCTATCTGCCTGCGGTATTCGGGAGCGACCCGGTGGCAGCCGATTTCGCCGACCGCTGGCTCGCCCTCTTCGACCGGGAGTTTCGCGCCATCGAGACCAGCATCGACCGCCAGGCGCGGTTGTTCGACCCGCTGTCCTGCCCGGCGGGCCCGCCCTGGAAGCGGGATTTCCTCGGCTGGCTGGCCGGCTGGGTGGGCGTGGCGTTGGAGCGCAACTGGCCGGAGCAACGCCGGCGCGCCTATCTCAAGGCCGCGCCGCGGCTCTTCCCCTGGCGCGGCACGCTGGAGGGTTTGCGCAAGAGCCTTTATCTGTTCCTGGGGCTGGACCGCTATGCCGATTTCGAGCCGCGGCGGGCTGATTGCGTGCCCTGTGCCGTGCCGAGCAAAACGGCTTGGCGACCGCCCCGGCTGCTGCTCGAACACTTTCATTTGCGCCGCTGGATGATGCTGGGACACGCCAAGCTGTCCGACAACGCGAGGCTCTGGGGGGAACGCATCGTCAACCGCAGTCGACTCGGCGGCCCCGGTGAATTTGGCGTCCCGGGCGCGCCCTCGGGTGCCCAGCTCGGCGTGACTCAACTCAAGAAGACCCAGGACCCTTGCCGCGACCCGTTTCACGTCTATGCCCACAAGCTCTCGGTATTCGTGCCCGCGGCCTGTGTGCGCGATCCGAGTACGGCCCGGGCGCTCAAGCGGTTGGTCGACCTGGAACGGCCGGCCCATGTGGAGGCCCAGGTGGTAGCGGTCGAGCCGCGTTTTCGGGTCGGCGTCCAGGCGATGCTGGGCTTGGATGCGGTGATCGGCTGGCGCGCCGCGCCGGTGGAACTGGACGGAGGGACTTTGGGGCGCGCCACGGTGCTGACCGGCGCCGTCGATTCCCGGCCGCGTTTCCGCGTCGGCGATGCCCGCATCGGAGGAAAGACGATCGTATGAACACGGGTCGCAACACCGGTTCCAGGCAGTCGGACAAGGATGGTTCGACATGACCGGCGGGATGGATGGTCAAGAGCCGCAGCGGTAGGTCGGCAACCCGTTGCCGACAGCGGAGGGTGGTCGGCATGGGGATGCCGATCGACATGAGTGTATTGCTAACGAGGTGCTTCCATGTCCCATACGGATCATGAGCCATCCAAACCGGGATGCCCGAAACCGGCCTGCCCGACGTGCGAGCCGCAAACGCCGCTGCGCAATCACTATTTCTTCGGCAAGCTGATGGACGTGCCGGACTTCGACGTGGAGCAACAATACGTCGTCGAGAAGTTCAAGCGCCACCACCAGCGACTGCATGGAACCGGCGTCATCTGCGGACTGGAAGTCACGGCCCATGCCAATCCCGCCTGCCGTGACCGCTACGTGGTCATCGAGCCCGGCGCCGCGCTGGACTGTTGCGGCAACGAAATCCTGGTACTGAACGAAGAAGTACTGGATATCCAGGCATTCCCCGAGGTCGCCAAGCTGATCCAGGATGCGGCGGACGATGGAGAAGCGACGGATCACGTGTTGCAGTTCTGCGTCCGCTACCGCGAGTGCCCCACCGAAGAGGTGCCGGTGCTTTACGACGAGTGCGGTTGCGACGACACGCGCTGCGCGCCGAACCGTATCCTGGAGACTTATGTCTTCGACGTGCTGGTGGACCCGCATCTGCCGGTACCGACAGCGCCCTTCGCTCCGGTTCTGGAATGGATATCGACCCTGGCCCTGCCGGATGCCAAGACGGTTTTGGTCCATGAGAGCGCGGAGCGCATCTACGCCGCCGCGGACCTCGCGCCGAGCGGCGGCATCGTCCAGCAATTCCATCTGCACACCGGGGCACCCGTCGCCCCCAGGATCTTCGCCGAACCGGTGCTGGCGCTGGCCGCCAACGCCGACGGCTCGCGGCTGTTCGTGGCCGTGGCCGGAGCCGGTGCGGCCGATGCGACGTTGGAAGTGCTCGATACCACGACCCCGGCGGCCTTCTCCGGTGTATCGCTGGCCTCCGTGACCATCCCGGACAGCGCGGGTGCCAGGCTGAGCCTGCTGATGTTGCCTTCGGGCGAGTTGGCCAGCCTCGCTTCCGCCGCCGCGAAGTCGGTCGTCCAGTTGTGGGACGCCAGCGCCACGCCGCCCACCACCATCGCCAACCGCTCGGCACAGGTCGCCGTGGCGCTGGTCGGCCCGGCCTTGGCCGGCGACGGAACGACGCTGCACGCGGCCGAAGCCTCCAACACGCTGCATCGCTTCGATACCACGGCTGCGAACCTGAACCCGCAGACCGTGGCAATCACGGGTTCCGGCATCGTGGCCATCGAGGTGGTGACGAGCACCGCACCCGATATCATCGCCTGGATCGAAGGCACTCCCAGGAATCTCAAGCTCGCCAAGACCGACGGCAGCACGCTCGGCACCATCCCGCTGCCCGAACCGCCGCTCGCGCTGGTCGTCGCCCCCGGGGGGCGCTTGGCCTATGTGCTCATGCAACCGGCGACCGGCCCGGCCCAGAGCATCAGCGTCGACCTGCACCGCTTCCTCGCCGATCCCGCTCACCCGGAACTGGCCGTGGGTGCGGTTTTGTCCATAGGCGACCAGGGCGTCGCGTTAGCCCTGGCCGGGCATCTTTATGCCGCGTATGAAGACGGGGTGGCGATCCTGGCCATTCATGACGCCGACTGCGGCGATTACCTGAAACGCCACGATTGCCCCGGCTGCGACGCGGCCGATTGCGTGATCCTGGCCACCGTGCAGCGCTGGCGGCCGGGACGCCGGCTGGAGAACCTCACCGTCCCGCCCAGCGACCCGACGGCCGATGCGGCGGCCGGCATCGCCCGCATCGATAACGACCTGGGGCGTGTCGTGGTGCCCAGCGTGGCTGATCTCGCCAAGGCCATCGCCTGCATCCTCGACCACGGCGTGGACGGCGGCACGGGCGAGCAGGGTCCACCCGGACCTCCGGGGCCACAAGGACCGCAGGGGCCGGCTGGACCGCAAGGCTCGCCCGGTCCTCAGGGACCGGCCGGAACTCCTGGCCCTCCTGGCCCCATCGGCCCACCGGGGCCTATCGGACCCCAAGGCCCCGCCGGCCAGGACGGCATCGGCCTCGACTGGGATTTGCCCCACATCTGCGACTTCAATTGGAACCATGGCGAAACCATCGGTCGTGAAGAATTCCGGGGCCGAAGGGAACTCGTGGTCGTATTCGACACGCGCATACTGAACATCGACATCCATGAGAACAGCGTATGGGTCCGCGTCGGGAGATTCAGCGTCCCGCAAGACGTACCCCAGTGGTGCTGGTGCGATTTGTCTTTGGACGACCGACTGAGCGGCGGCCGCGTCGAGGAAAAATGCGACGCCCGTTCGGAATTCGCGGCCGGCCCCGACGCCGACGGCATGGTAACCGCTCTCAGGATCCAACTCCCGTCCAACCTCCTCAATCTGGCCACGGCTGGCACCGACCGGGCGTTGCGCATCCAGATCGTCATCGATGGTGATTTCATCCGGGGCGTACACCACAAGACCAAGGAACTGCGCGCGCTGGACGGCGATCACCTGCCCAAGCTGAAGAATCCGAGTCCACCGGGACCGCCGTCTCCGGGGGAAGTGCCCGAGTGGATGCAACCCGGGGACGATCGCTACTCCGGCGACGGCGTGGAGGGCGGCACGTTCAGAAGCTGGTTCGACATCAAGGTCTGACGGACGAGTACAGGCCAACGCATACCGGGAGTCTCCACCATGAGCAGCGTCATCAACCGCTACGCCAAATCAAGAATCGCGAGTCCTACGACCTGCGAACCCAAACCGCAGCCGTGTTCCACTTGCGGCCAATTGGAGTGTTTGTGCCGTCCGCGATTCTTCGCCGGACAGGTACTCACCGCCGACGATCTCAACCGGCTCGACTACTACATCCGCGCCAAGAACCGGCTGCACAACCGCCAGTTGCATGGCTGGGGCGTGGTGAACGGGCTGGAGGTGACCTGCGATCCCTGCGGCAAAGGCGTGGTGGTCGGCTGCGGCTATGCCCTGAGCCCCTGTGGCGACGACATCGTCGTCTGCGAGCCGGTGCTGGTCGATGTGTGCGCCTTGATCAAGGCGTGCCGGGAGGCCGAGCGCCTCACCCAGCCGTGCACGCCGTTCCAGCACGCTCGACCGGCGGGTTGCGACGGAGACTCGGAGTGGGTCCTGGCCATCCGCTATACCGAAACCCCGACGCGCGGCGTCAAACCGCTGATGTCCGGCAACGGCGCATGCTGCCAGTGCGGTTGCCCACCGACCTCCTGCACCTGCAAGACGGCGCCCGCCAAGAAACCTCGCACCGCGCCGGTGCAGTGCGAGCCGACGATCATCTGTGAAGGCTTCGAGTTCGAGGTGTACCGGAAGCCTGTGGATGAACCCGATCCCTGCCGGCGGGACGATCGCCGCTACCCGCTCGCGCTGAACCCGGATTCGGAGCTGTTCCAACGCCTGCAGTGCTGCTGGGAGACGCTGATCGTACGTTTCCCCAAGCTGCCCAACCGGGACGATCGTTCGGCCCTGCACCGCTGGATGTGCAGCTTCAAGGATTTTCTGCAGCGCTATCTGGCCTCCAAACCCGGTTACAACTGCGAACTGCTGGCGCGGCTCAACGCCATCGGCTGCCCGCCCGACGATCCGAACGCCATAGGCCAGATACAGGAAACCATCGGTTTGCTGCTGCTGGTCTGGCTGGACGCCATCCTGGCCTGTTTCTGTTCCGCGCTGCTGCCGCCCTGTCCGACGCCGCATCCGGATGCACGGGTGCCCATCGCCACCTTCAAGGTCAGCGCGGATCCCTGCCGGGTGTTGTCGATCTGTAACTGGACCCATCACCGCAAGATCGCCACCACCTTCCCGGCACTGCAATACTGGTTGGACATCCTGCCTTTCGGGGTGCAGCTACGTTGCCTGTTGGAGCAAGTCTGTTGCTTCCAGATCATGTCGCTGGTACCGCAAAAGGATTCTTCGGTCGATATCTCCCATGCGATGGCCGCCGAGCAGCCTCACGTGGAAGGCCCGATCGTCATTCCGCCGGCGTATGCCGAACGGGCACAAAAACGCCTGAACCCGGAGGTGACCGACCCCGAAAGGCTGGCCGGCGTGTCCTCGCTGCTGCGTAGTGCCTTGGTGCGACGCAGCGGTGGCTTGGACCCGAAGACCTTCGTCGAGAGCTTCTTCCTCACCGACCAGGACAAGACCGCCCTGCATCTCTCCTCGACGGAAACCGCCAACCTGTCTCAATTCCTGCTGTTGAACCAGATACTCGAACCGATCGCCAGCGGGGCCTTCGGCCAAGGATCCGGGGGCAAGGACTTTGCCGTGGGAACCGATGAGACTGCTGTACTCAAGGAACAGATCGCCGCCTTGCAGTTGCGGCTGGATGCGCAGGACAAGAAGATCGCGGAACTGAACAAAAGGGGCAGAGGAGGCTAGGCCATGAGCACCGTGTTCGCCGAGCGTCCCAGTTTCTTCGAGGGCCAGTATTTGGGCGCCGATGATCTGGAGGCCTTCCTGAAATATGCCCGGGAGTACGACGCGCGCCATCTGCTCGGCGCCCATACCTGGGGCGTCGTCGCCGGGATCGATCTGGTGGAGGGCAGTTCGCCCACCGGCGAGGTGGAATATTTCCTGACACCCGGCGTCGCGGTGGACGGTTATGGGCGACAGCTCGTGGTGACCACACCCTACAAGCTCACCACCGATCTCTTCGCCCAACAGGTCAGCGGCACCGTGAATGTCTGGTTACGCTATGAAGAGACGCCCTTCAGCGGCACACGGGCCGGCTTCCAGAGCTGCGAATGCAGCGATGGCTTCGCCCGGGTAGCCGAATCGGTCGTGGTGGAGGTCGGGCCGCGGCCGACCATAGACCAGCGCGAAAGCGGCGTCGTGGTGGACGACGTGACCTTCGTCGACGCTCGCGAAGCCCTGGGCAACCCGCTACCCGATCAGTCGTTAGCCTGTGACGGGTCGGTCGCCGCCCAGGCCTTCCCGAGCGCCGAGACCCGCAGCCTGTGGCTGATTCCCGTGGGACAGGTGCCGTGGAACAAAGCCGGCAACAGCCTGCTGGCCAGCACCGAGGCAGACCGAAGAGCTTCGCTCATCTTCCGCCGGGTGGCCGGCTTGGTCACCGGTCACATCTATCCTGCTTCCGGCGTGATCCGCTTGAGACCCCGCTGGAGCGCGCGGCAGGCAGGGGTCAGCACGGATCAGATCTGCGCCTCGGGCGCCATCAAGGAAGCCGATCTGGTCACTTGCAATGGCCATCTGAGTTTTCGCGAAATGATCTGGCTCGAAGGCCACAGCCGCTTCACCGGCGATGCGCGGCTGTATGGCTCGCGGCTGGAATTCCAGGAAACCCAGGGGACGGACTACCTCGACGGCGGCGTGCCGCTGGCCCTACGCCGCCGGCCCGATCGCAATGAGCATCACGGTTTCGATCTCCAGTTGCTGCTCGGGGTGCCCCAGGGATCGGATGGACCGACCCGTCTGACCATCGGCAAGGCCACGACCCAGGGCACCGATCCGTGCGCCCTGGACTTCCAGTTCGAACCCGGTATCTATATCCAGCATGACGCCAAGCTCGGCATCGGCACCCTCGACACCTTGCTGAACCTGCCTTTGACCATCCGCGCGATCGGCGACACCGGCGACCTCGTGGGCTTCGAAGCCGCCGACGGCACTTTGGCCTGGCAGATGAATTTCGGGGCTAACAAGAACGGCCTGAACTTCACCGAGACCGATCCGGCGGAGACCCGGCTGTTCTTGCGCACCGGCGGCAATGTGGGGATCGGCACGCTGACCCCGGAAGCCAAATTGGATATCCGCAGGGTTGCCGGCTCCCTGGGCCTGGGCGCGGGCAAGTGGTTCCAGGTGGGCGATGGGGGCGACGGCGGCCGCATGTGGCTGCAATACGGTGATCAATTAGCGCCGCTATTGGTGCTGAGCGATCTCGATGACCCGCCGCGGCTGCAGTTCCAGCAAATCGGTACGGGCCAGGAAACGGGGCCGCAATTCTCGAGCTGGATCGGCCATGCCCGAAACAACTCTGCCGATTTGGCGTTGATGGGAGGCAATGTCGGTGTCGCCACCGACCATCCCTTCGTCAAACTGACCGTGCAGGGCTCCCTGGGCTTCAAGCCCGGTGGCGATCCGATGATCTATATCCACGAGACAGGAACCGCCAATGCCGAGCGCATGGTGGTGGCCCATTCACCCGCGTTCGCGGATTGGGGCCTCGGTTATCGCGACACGGAAGACAAATTCCTGTTTCTCGGTGCCGGCGTGCCGCGGGTCACGGTGGAGCTAGCGGCCGGCCGCCTCGGCATCGGCACCACCGTACCGGCCGAACGACTCGATGTGCGCGGCAACATCAAGCTCGGGGCCAATGGGGAGTTCTTCGGCGTGGGTTGTCTCGACAACCAACGCATGGTGGCGGGACGCGTCAGCGCGACCGGTACGCGACAGTCCGGGTCGGGCTTCAGCGTGAGCCGCACGGCCGGGGGTCGTTACCGCATCACTTACGGCGATGCGTTCTCAGCCATCCCGGTGGTGGTTGCCAGCCTGGTCGATTCACCCAACCAAGACAATTTCCTCACCGTCGTCTCGTCGGATGCGAGCGGTTTCGAATTGCACAGCAAGGACGACAGCCCCACGGCCGACGCCGACTATCAGGACAGTGCTTTCAATTTCATTGCCTTCGGTCCCAGGGCCTGAGCAGGTGAGCATCCGATGGATCGCAGCGTGATCGAGACCCGTCTGGCCGCCTTGTCCGAGGAATTCGCCTCGGGTCAAAGGTTGCTCGCGGAGTACGAGTCCAAGCTCACCGCCTTGCGCGAGCAGTTGCTGCGCATCAATGGCGCGATGCGGGTCCTTCAGGAACTGCTGGAGCAGGATGCCTCGAGTGCGCAACCCCGCACACCGCCGTGAACGCGCCGTCACTGCAGATCCGCCGCTGGAGCAACGACATCATCGTGCCGCGTGACTGCGCCACACCGGATCGGATACGCGCCGATCTGCACGACATCGCCGAGGGACTGCCGGCCGAACTGGCCGCTGGACTCGCACCATGGTTCTCGAACCAGGCTGGAGAAGTGGTGCTGGTGAAGTCGCTGGCCTTCGACTGTGAACTGGATTCGAGCGGTGAGCCGGAACTCCTCGCTGCGCGCTGGGCCTGCCGGTTCGCCAAGGCTCTGATCGACGCCGTCGAATCCGGGGGCGATGGCATATTGCGGTTTTCCTCGCCCGCCGCCTATCGCGCGCAATTCATCGCCGACCTGGCCGGCGGTCACAACGGTACCGCCTGGTACTACGGGTCCTTTACCGGTCTGGCGGCACTGCCTGCGGCGGCGGCGATTCGGACCGTGCTGTTGGAAGATACGGCATGCGGCCGGGAAATCCTCGCCTCGTTTACGCCGGAAGTGTGGAGCCGGCTAGGGGCGGTGCTCACCCGCCGCGAGACCCTGCGCATACTGGACGAGCTGTCCGCCGGCGAAAGTCCCGACCTGGCAGAACCGGCGGTGTTGACGGCGCTCTACCGAGAATGTGCGCCGCATCTGCCGGCTGCGCCCTGGTTCGTGACCGCGCTGTATCTGTATTCCGCGGCTCTGCGCGC
Organism: uncultured Methylococcaceae bacterium; assembly: GCA_964644665.1. GTDB lineage: Bacteria > Pseudomonadota > Gammaproteobacteria > Methylococcales > Methylococcaceae > Methylotetracoccus. Next base: position 27,440 of record CAZXXC010000013.1, on the reverse strand, counting down.
GGGCCTCGATCCTGCCCCCGGCTTGGTCACCTGGGCCCAACTGGCCGCCAAATTGCCGGACCTCGCCGCCCGCGCCGACGCCGCTGCACTGGCCGAAGCACTCCTGCAAGGAAACATGGATGCCTTGGTCGCGGCGGATCGCGAGCGGGATGCGGAAACCTGGGTGGGGCTGTCGGCCCGGCCGCAATGGCGTTCCGCGTTGGCGGAAATCTTGCGAACCGAAGCCGCAAGGGCTTCGGAAAAGGCGATCCACACACGCGGCGATGCCGCTCGCACCGCTTTCGGCGGGTTGGTCCTGCTGCTTCCGGAACTCGACGATCTACTCGACGAGACGCTTTCCGGCGCGCTCCCTCCCGCCGAGGAGGCGTCGGCACGCGATCTCACCGCCTGGCTCGTCTTGGCTCAATGCGCAGGCCAGGTCCGGGCCACCCGGTTCGTCGGCGAAGCGTTCTGGCGCGAGCTGTTCGGCATTCCTCCGGAGATCGATCGCGCCCGGCTAACCCTTTGGTTGGCCGGAGTCGATGTATCCCCCGTCGCCAGTTTGCTTGCCGAACGCACCGTAACCTTGGCGCGTGGCACCTGTCTGCCGTCGCCGTTGAGAGTGGCCGGCCAGCGATGGAAGGTCTTGCTGGATCAAGCGAGCGGTATTTGGTGTGAAATGTCGTCCGATGCTGATTTTCCTCGATCCGACTCGCTACAAACGCAACCGGCGAGGCAAGTGCGCGTCGCCGTCGCCCGCCGTGCCCGTGACGACTGGCGTTATCTGGCCATGGACTGGGGATTGCCTGGTCCGTGGCAGCAACTGTTCGCACAACTGGCACAGATCGTCCTGCGCCGCTTCGCCTACCGAATTCCGGGCTTCGCCGGCGCCTCCCTGCCTTACGTCCATGCCAACTTCCTGGCCGGTTCCGGTACCCTCGATCCTGAATCCGGACGCTTGCAGCTTGCCCGTCCGCCGCTGCACGTGCTGCTCAATCTCATCGGAATGGGCCGGGGGACCGTGAGGTGGTCGGGGCCACCGGAGCGAGTCTTCCGATTGGATTACGAACCATGAAACCCGAAGACGCCGCCACGCCGGAATTCGCCGCTCGGGGTTACGAAGCCGATCTCGCCTGGCTCGACCGGCTGCTGGAACGCGAAATCCTGCGCTTGCGTGCGCACTATGAACTTTCGCTGGATGAACTGCGCGGCCTTTACATCTCCGACCGGCAGGTGGACGAACTGCTGCGTCGGCAGTCGCTGAGCGCAGGGGTAACTACCGACCCAGTAGCGCAATTCGGCGCCGAGGCCGCAGCCTTGCGTGCCTTGCGGCGCGCCGATACGCCGCTGGCTTGGCTGGCGACACGATTCGGCTTGTCTCCCTTCGAGACCGATCTGCTGCTGCTGAGCATCGCTCCGGAGCTTTCCCTGAAATACGAGACGCTCTACGCCTACCTCAACAATGACATCACCCGTAAACACCCGACCGTAGACCTGGCATTGCGGGTTCTGGACGGCGCCGGTGATTCTTCCAGGCGCGCCGCGTTGAGCAGTTGTGGCAGGTTATTCGTGCTCGGGCTCCTGGACTGGCTGGAGCCGAGTGAGCCGCGTTCGGGCCTCGCGCGCGGCTTCGTCGTCTCACCGCCGACGGTGCATTGCCTCCTGGGCCTCCCGCTAGACGATGCGCGGTTGCCCGATGGCTTTCGCATCATGCCGCCGTTGGCTCAGGATCTGGATCTGTTCTCGGCCTCGGCGCGTGCGGTGGTCAGCGATTTCTGCGCCCGCCACCCCTTGCGTCCGGGTCTGGTCGTCTGCACCGGTGAGACGCCCATCGAGCAGTTCGCCGCGGCTCGGATCTACGCCGCGAGCCACGGCCGGGGCGTCGTGACCCTACCGTTGAGCGCGTTGACGAGGGAGGCAGCCGGATGGCCCACTGTGCGGACGCGGGTGCAGCTGCTCGCCATGCTGGCCGATGCGGTCTTGGTGATCTACGACGAACTGGGCTGGTTTCCGCGTGACCCGGCGCCGCTGGCCCAGTTGGCCCAGCAGGTGCGGGAGTTGGCTTCTTCCGGCCTCGCGGTGATCTGGGCCGTCCCGCAGGACGCGCCCTGGGCCGACGGCATCGTCGACCTGTCCTTCCTCGAACTGCGCTTGCCGCAGACGAGTGCCGACGACAGGGCTGCGACCTGGAAAGCCGCCCTACGAAGTATCGGCATATCCCCGGATGCCATGCCGGTGGACGATCTGGCCGAGCGCTTTAGCCTGCCGAGTTCGCGCATCGCCGCGGCAGTCGAGACCGCCGCCCGGTATCACCCGGAAGACCCGGCGGTGCTGCGCGACACCTTGTGGCAAGCGGCGCGCCGGCATTCCGCGCAATCGCTGGGGCAACTCGCCTCGCGGGTGGTGAAACCGCATTGCTACGAACATCTGGTGCTGCCCGAAACGACGTTGCGCCAGGTGCGCGAAATCACCGCCGCCATCGCCCACCGAGAACGCGTCTACGGACGCTGGCGCATGGCCGAGCGCACCGGCCGGGGTAACGGACTGATGATCCTGTTCGCCGGCGCCTCTGGCACCGGCAAGACCATGACCGCCAGCGTGATCGCCAACGATCTGGGACTCGATCTCTACCGCATCGACCTCGCCACGGTGGTCTCCAAATACATCGGCGAAACCGAAAAGAACCTGGACCGCATCTTCGTCGCCGCCCGGCACAGCAACGGCATTCTGTTCTTCGACGAAGCCGATGCCTTGCTCGGTAAGCGTTCCGAGGTCAAGGACGCCCATGATCGTTACGCCAACATCGAGATCGCCTACTTGCTGCAGAAGATGGAGGAACATGAAGGCGTGGTCATCCTCGCCACCAATCTGGCCAAGAACCTGGACCAGGCCTTCTCCCGCCGCATGCATTACGTGGTCGACTTCCCCAAACCCGACGCGGCGCTGCGGGAGCGGTTGTGGCGGGGCATGTTCCCGCCGGCGGCGCCGCTCGGCGACGACGTGGATTTCCGCTTCCTGGCGGAACAGTTCGAGACCTCGGGCGGTGAAATCCAGATGATCGCGCTCGATGCGGCTTTCCTGGCCAGCGCGGGTCGCCAGGTCATCGGTATGGCCGAGATCGTCCAGGCCATGGCTCGCCACCAGCAGAAACAGGGGAGCCCCGCGGCGGTCAGCGGGTTCCGGCAGTATCACGGTTTGGTGCACGGCAGATAGGGAAATGGCGCGGCGCGGCTTCCCCCCCAAATCCCCGGACTCCTCCCTCGATCGGGACCGGCCGAGCGGCGGCCGGACTTTCGTTCCGTTCCGCCGTCGCCGGCGAGGCGGTGCCCGGCTCGACAACCTGACGGCTCAGGCGCATGAAGGCCGGGAGGGTCTGGAGCGGCAGGCCGACGCGGTGGCCGAACGCATCCGCAACGGTGAACGCGTACAGCTGGATAAGGTCGGCCTCGCGGCCAGCACCCTCAACCCGCCGCAGGGGGGGAGGCCGCTACATCCCGAAGCGCGCGAGTTGGCCGAAAGGGGCCTGGGCCTCGATGCCGAGGCGATTCGAGTACACGACGACCGCGACGCTCGACTGGCGGCCGGAATGCTCGGCGCGCGCGCCTTCGCCGATGGCTCCGATATCTGGCTCGGTCCGGGCGAGCGCGAATGCGACCGTGATCTGATGGCCCACGAGCTGGCGCACGTGGCGCAGGGCGTGCCGGGACTGCATCTGCGCTCGGCGACTTGGCTCGAGAGGCGCGCCTGGCTCGCCTTCTTCGATCATTACCTGCCGCGCAAATTCCTCGACAATTACATGGACGATACCGGCGCGCCGATCACCCTGATGCTGTGGGACATGATCAATGTAAACCCCATCGTCAATATCCGGCGCAGCCCGGGCTTCGCGACCGAGCTGGCCGCGTTGCAGGCGCAGGCTCGGGCACACAACGCGGCCGGTACGCCCGCACCGGCCGTCAAGTACATCGAAGTAAGCGGTCCGGGACAGGCCCTGACCAACGGCACCCTGGGCAACTTCACGATCCATTACAAGGGAGTGCTCTCGGTCAATCCCGACGGCACATGGACCTTCGTCGGCAGCATGGAGTTCTACGACGTCTGGGATTTCGACCCCAAGCCCTTCGGGACCTCCGGTCGTTCGACGGCGGGCGAGCTGAAAACGCGGGTGGCGTCGACCTTCCTGCCCGGCAAGCCCTTCGAAATCTTCAGCGTGCCCGCACCTTGCGTGCAGAGCGGTAGCGACAAGCGCGCGGTTTGGCCGGGCGGCACGCCGCAGCATGTCGGCGATCAGGCGGGGCGGGCCGGCGCCGACGTCGAGGTCGGAGGAGCGGGCGGAGAAGTGGGAGGCGAAACCTTGGCCGGTCCACCCGGCGCGGAAGTGGGTGGAGCCGGCGGCGTTGAAGTCGGCGCCCAATCGGCGGAGGACCTGAACCCATGACCACGCAAAGCCGCGGTGGCTTGTTTACCTTTTTCGACCGACGGACCGCCGAGCGGCTGCTTGGGGCGGCGCTGCCTCAATCCGCGAGCGACGTGCGTTACCTCTGCTGGCAGCCGAGCGGCGACCTCGCCTATCACGAGGCGCTGGTCCGTTTCGACACCTCCACCGAAGACTATCGCGCATTCGTGCAAGCCCGGGGCCTCACGCACTTCTCGGTCAGCGGACCGAACGTGCACCTGCCCACCGACTGGTCGCCCCCTCCGGGAATCGACGCGCCGGACTGGTGGCAACCCTCGACCGAGACGCCGCCCGATGCCGCTAGCGGCCAGGTGGGCCTGTACGGCTCCATCGCCGTGAAATGGGAAAACGGCCGGGTCTACGGCGTGATCGTCGATACTGGGCACCGGTCCTCTTCGGGTGCATGCTCATGACGCAGCATGTGATGCAAGACCGCGAGTCGTCGGCCGGCGTTGGTCGATCGAGCCGGGCCGAGCACGACCGAAATGCGGTGGCGCCGGTCAATCGTCGGCCTGGACCCGCACCATGGACGGCGATGGGTAATCAGAACATGCAACACCTTTTCTCGGCACGCGTCATCCGTGCCAAGCTTTCGGTCAGTCAACCGGGCGATCCAGATGAGCAGGAGGCGGACCGCATGGCTGAAGCCGCGGTGGGTGACAGCATTCCTTGTAGCTGCATGCCTGGCGGACCGCCTTGTCCCCGTTGCCATGGGGAATCCGGGACGCTGATCCGCCGCAAGTCACGGGGCCGGAGCAGCACGCCCGCTGGCGCCGCCGATCTTTCCCTCGGCGCCGGCCGCCCCCTCGGGGGCGTGGAGCGATCTTTCTTCGAAGCGCGCTACGACACCGATCTGGCTGACGTTCGGGTGCACGATAACGATTCCGCCGCGGCTGCCGCCGCCCAGATCGACGCCCGCGCTTTTACTTTCGGCCCACGGATTGCATTCGCCCGTGGTGAATACCGGCCGCATACCGCCGAAGGACGATTGCTGCTGGCGCATGAACTGGCGCATGTGATGCAGGCTTCCGACCGACCGGTAATCCGTCGGGAGCCGCTGCCGCCGGCCAGCAGCTGGGGCGAGTTCGACGCAGGCGACCCTGCGGTGCTGCAATCGTTCATCGAGTCGATCCGCGCCGATCCCGGCCTCACCGGGCAGACCTTTGCACCCCGGCGTTCGCCATTTTTCCGACAGGAGTTCGGCCGCTTTGGCGAGACTTGGGACTGGCAGCCGCCAACCGGCCGCAGCCAGTGCCCCGGCGGGGCCTGTCATCAGGTTGCGGAGGGGTTTGCGCGTGCTGGTGCCGAGCGGCAGCTTCAAGCGCGGCAAGCCGCCCTCCTCGAACGCTGGGGCGAGATGCATGCCACTCAGCACGAGGCGCAACTCGGTCAACAAGCCAGAACGCTGACGGAAGACTTACAGACCAGCGACCTGATCAGCGCGCAAATGCGTATCCAGTTGCTGGATCGCACGATCGGCGGCGTCACCCCGGAGGAAAGCCTGTGGGCACAAATGGGCAGGCCCGGCGTGATCACCACCCAGATGCGCGACACATGGGTCAAGGCTCAGCAGGCGATCATGATCCTCGACACCTTGCTAGCCCCGCCAGGCGATCAGGAAATCGGCGGAGAGGCTGCGATGCCGCTGCGGGAGGCCTTCATCGCCTTTTATGCCAGCTTGACGGTGGCTCAGCGCGACCGCGACCAGCGCGAAGCCAGGTTGGATGCCTGGCGCAGAGAACACCCGCCTGCCGAACGCTGTCCAGGCGGATGTCACGCCCTCGCTGCTCCTGATCGACCCAGCCTGCCTCTTGATTTTCCGCCGAGCGGGAGTTTGCTTCAGACCCTGCCGGCGTCGCCGTTTACGCGCCTGACCACACCTCCGACGCCCGCATTCGACTGGCCGGCGGGACCCGGTGCGCGGGAAACGCGGCTGACCGCGGCGTCCGGCGAGGTGCGATCGGCCACCGGCGAGGCCGCCTGGCGTCGGGTGATGCAAGATTTCCGCTGGGCCACCAAGGAGATGGATACCCTGCTGCTCGAGCAAGTGCCGCGCGATGACGTGACACGGCCGTTGATCGAGCAGTTCAACTACACCCGCGCCTTGCTCGAGCGTCAACAGCGATTCCAGTTGGAGCACCCCGACGCGGTGAAGATTCAGGCAATTTTCTACCCCCGCGGTGATGTCGATTTCGGTCCCGACGAAACCGGCATGAAATGCCAGGCGATCGCGGCGCGGGGCATTCCATGGCAGTTCTATCTGGTCCACACGCCGGTGCCGAACGAGAATTTGATTCCGGCGGATTTCGAATGGCAGCTTCATGATTTGACCGCGCCCAATCGCAAGGAGCGCTATGTCAAGTCGAGCTACCAAATCGGTGCCGTAGAAAACTATGTGCGCAGCATGCGCGATCCAAGGCCGATCACCCAAACCGATCCGCCGCGAGCCTTGTTCGAGAAGTTGGATCATTCCGACTTCTTTCCCGAGGGCATGCTGTACTGGCGCTACCCCCATAGCGGGCGAGTGGACCAACTGGAGACGACGGAACCTTGGACCTTTATCGACTGGCTGACCGCCATAGGAATGGCGGTCGCTATCTTGGGCAGCCTGGTGTTTGCACCCTTCAGCACGCCGATGTTGATCTCTGTCGGTCTCGGCACCGCGATGTCGATCACCGGCCGCGCCTTGCGCCTACGAGAGATGGAAGAGCATGGTGTCCTAACCGAAAGTGATGTCAGCCGCTTCTATTGGGATGTTGCGCTCGACCTCGTATCCGCGCTGACGCTGGGGTTGGGGCGGGTCGCACTGGGTGCGCGCGCGGTCAACAGCGTGCGTGCCGCAAGCCTGGCCCGCGGCTGGTTCTTGCTCAAGCGCGCCGAGCTGGGGCTCGACATTGTCAATGTGGGCGTGGTTGCCCATGACTTTGTCCAGCAATACGACGCCATTCTCAGGTCTGATCTGCCCGCAGACAAGAAACAGGAGGCGCTGCAGCGACTCACCATGTTTGCAGTTGGCGCCGGCCTCATGACCACTATTCCCGTCTATACCGGTCTGCGCGATATCCGCCACGGCGCCACGTTGATGATCGACATCGACCCGGCGAATCCGCGCGCGCTGATTGGCTCGATGGTCGACGAAGCGGCTGAGGCCGCCACCGGCGGGACCCGCGGGCAGGCGCGATTGCTGCGCAGGGCCGGCTACGTCAACGAAGCGGGCGAGCGGCACACCGTGGGCTTGTGGAGCGACGGCCGCATCACTCGTTGCAGCGAACCGCCCTGCGAACAGCTCGTCGACAGTGTTGTGGGTCGCATCGACGAGTTGCGTACCCGCATGCGCACCGATAGCGCCGTTTTGCCCGATGTCCAGGCGCTGCTCGTCCGGGCGCGGCAATTGCGCGAGGAAGCCGTTGCGGCCGCGGCCGAATCGGCAACCAAGCTAGCCAGTAAGCAGGCCGATCTGGTCGCACGCGCTCGTCAGCTCGAATCCGAAATGGACGACATCGCACTGCGGGTGGCGCGCGAAAGCCCGCTGCAAGGCGGTTCCGGCGCCGGGGTGCGACCGGATCCGCGTGCCATTCGGCAGGAGATCGACGCTTTGCTGCATCCCGGAGCCAATATGCCGGATGCACCGCGGCGCGCCGATGTCGATGCCGCGGTGCGACGCTTTGAGCTGGGTCATCCGCTGCCGGGCGATTTTCAGATGATCGTCTCCGATGCGGTCGCCGAGGTTCGGGCTTATCTGACGCTGGGATCCGGCGGCATCACCCCGAGCGCGTGCGCCGGCATGTGCAGTTTCGCGAAAGGCCAGTTACCTCTCACCGTGCTCGGCAGATTGGAAAGGAGCGGTGTCGCGGTACAGGTGGATGCCATGTCGGCGACGGCTCTGACGAGCATCGCCACGCGTCGTGCAGGTATCGATCCGGGCGGTGCCTCCCACCAGTTCGTCGTGGTGCGGGTGCAAGGTGAGGGTGGTTTCATTGTCGATCCGACTTTCAGCCAGTTCCTGCGCCGGGGCTCGGCCGATGTGCGTCAAGCCCAGGACGTGCTCGCACCGGGCCTGCTGGATACCCCGGCCGGTGCAGCATTCACCCGCAGCCTGGTGATGCAGGGTTTCGTGCCGTTGACGCGGGAAAACGCCGCGCTGTACTCTCGCGCGCTGGGCTTGGATCTGGGACCGGTTGGAAGCTTGGAGCCCGGGCCGGTGGCGCGTTTGATCCTGTCCGGTGAGCAACACTACAGCAACATCCGCCTGGTTGCGGGCGCCGGATCAGTACGGTTCGTCGATGTCACCGAAGGGCCGGCCGGCACACCACTCGCGGGCAAGGCGCTGGAGACCCGCGAAAATATGATCGCCAACCTCGAAAAACCTTCCGATCTGATCAGTTGGTACGAACGCGCGCTGCGGGAACATCCCGTTCCCGCCGGACCCGCGGAGCGCGAGGCGCTGGAGCGTCTGCGCCGGCGGCTCGACGAGCTACGTGCCTTGATGCCGCGCTATCAGACGCCAGGGCATCCCTGGGCCGATTGAAAGGAAGAGGTGAGATACAAGGGCACCCATCGGCCAGCCGACAAATTCAGCATGTTCAAGCCATTGACCGACAACCTCTTGTCGCCCGTTACCTCAGGTGGTAGCCGTCGCATGAGCTATCGACACCGGTCACCGAGTGAGTGGATCGTTGGCATGCCGCCGGCCTCTGGTGCCCCAGAAAAATCCTGGTTCCAAGTCGTGTCCCATTGTTTGTTCAAGGAATACGCGGTTCGGCCCCTCGGCCGTCCAATCCTCAAGTGGCTCGCGGCATCGGCGAATGATTTCCGGCAAGGTCTTACCGTGCCGTCCACGGATTCATCGGGGAAGAATTTGAACAGCGAAGCTGGCCCGTCAGGGTGGAGGGCAGGATTGCGCGACGTAATCCGACCACCCTGGCTCGCTCCAACCCCATTTCCGGGCTCGCCACGGTCGCTCCATTCAGGTAAACAGTCGGCGCGCATCGAATGGAACCTGACCCCGCAGCAGGTCGTACAACGACCTGACCGGCTGGTGGGCCACCGTGCAGTTGGCCGCTGGGGAATACACCCATGACGGAGCATGTGAAGCAGGACCGCGAGTCGTCTGCCGGCGTTGGTCGAACGAGCCGGGTCGAGCACGGCCGAAATGCCGGGATGCCGGCATTTCGCCGGCCTGGACCCGCACCCTTGACGGCGATGGGCAATCAGCTCGTACAACGCCTTTTCGCCGAAGGTGCCATCCAGGCCAAGCTTGCCGTCAGCGAACCGAGCGATCCCGACGAAATGGAAGCCGATCGTGTTGCCGACCAAGTGATGCGGATGGCGAAGCCAGAACCCATCCGTTCAGCACCCGCCATGATCCATAGAAAATGCGCGGCATGTGAAGCGGGCGGCGCACCCTGCCCGAGATGCGAGGAAGACGAAGGGCTTCGGCGCAAAGAGAAGTACGGCCATGCGCCAAGAGCGACATCTGCAGTCCATTCGCAGATTGCCGCATTGCGGGGTGGGGGTCAGCCTTTGTCGCCGTCCGTCCGCGCATTCTTCGAGCCGCGCTTCGATCGCGATTTTAGCGACGTACGGGTGCATACCGACGGTTCAGCGGCGGAATCGGCACGGGCAATCCAGGCACGGGCGTTTACCTACGGGAATCACGTGGCATTCGCCGCGGGAGAGTTCGCGCCGGACAGCTCTCAAGGGCGGCAACTACTTGCACACGAATTGGCCCATACCTTACAGGCAAGGCCCGTCATCGCGCGCAAGGGCGAGCTGGACGCTACCAATACGAGTCTGTGGGATCAGTTCGCCAGCGAGGGGGCGCGCAAGCGCATGCCGGACATCTACGGGCGCCTGGTGGCCGGCGCACCGGCGGCATCGCAAGCCGTGGAAAAGAGTATCAAGGACGCCGGGGCGCCCAAGACCGATACGGAACGGGCGGTGCTCAAGCAGCGGCTCGAGACTCTCGTGCGCGTCAATGCCGTAGGACTGATGGCCTCACATCGCGCGGGAGTGGAGAACCGCCGCGACGTGACTTTGGGGAGTCAGACGGATGAGGAGGACACGCGGTCTGCTGCAACTGCGGAAAAGGAAACCGCTTCCCAGATTCGCAGTGCCATCGACAAGATTCGGCAACTGCGCGCGATGCGCGAGGAACTAAAGGGCTTTCGTTCGGCTTTGAACGGCGTGCGCGCGGATGCACTCAAAGGCTTGACGTTTCCCGTCGAAGACTGGTTTCGGACGATCGCGGACAACTCCAGCAAATACCTCTCGCCCGACAAACGCGCTTACCTGCGAGAGCGATCGCAGACGGTCACGACCATCAAAGACCGCAAGATGATGCGCTTATTCGTCTACTTCATGGCGGAGAGCCTGACCAAATGGCGTGAACAGCAGATTGAGGGTACCAGTTCGGCCGTCGATGCAATCTACAAGGCCTATCCGTTCTTCACGCAATGGGAGGATTTTCTGTCGATGCCGGCGATCGTGGTCGGTCCGGTGGACGACCGCAAGATGATGCAGGAGGTGGCCAAGGCTTATGCCCAGTTACTGAACAAGATCGACGACGCCACGGTGCGCATCGGTTCGGGCGATATAGAGGCCTTCGATTTGCCCGTGCCGGTCGAGCAGACGAAGGCGGGATTACCGGAAGATCTGCGCAAGGAATTCGACACGATTCTGAAAGAACGCGAGGCCAAGAAATTCCTCGGCGAATTGCTGGCTGGCGGAGTGAGTTTTGCGCTTGTGTTCATCCCGGTGATCGGGCCGGCGTTGGCAGCGGCGGCCGGGGTTGCCATGTTGGGGATGAGTTTGGAGGACATGCTGGACAAGGCGGCGTTGTCGGGTGCCGCAACCAACGAGCAAGGCGTGATGCTGGGTGTGAGCGGGCCCAAGGACTATGAATGGGCGATGCTGGCGGTGGAGGCGGCGCTCACGGTCGCCGATCTGGCCATGGTCGCGCGCGAGTTCCGCGCCGGTAAGAGCCTGGCGCACGCGGCCGACGACTTGCGACCGAAACCTGGAACGCATGCAGAACCACATCCGTCGTCGAAGGCACTGTCGCCGGAAGAGCGCTTGGCGTCCAACAAGGAGTTTCTCGAAAAGACCAAGTCCAAGCAGAGTTTGGCGCATGACGAAGCACGGCAGGAGCTGGAACTGGCGCAGGCCCAAGGCACGCAGCGGGCGCCGACCAAACCCGGATACGTGGATGAGTACGTCACTCCGGGCGACCACGGCCATGTATGGCGCAAGCGTAAGGACGGCGGCTGGTGCAGATGGTCGGAGGGCGTGTGTTACATCAGTCCTGGCCAACGGGACAAGTCGCTCGCACCGGTCGGTTACGAGCTGAAAAGGCCAACGGGCGAGTTGCCGACCGTTGGTCAGGGCGAGGTGATCGAACTGCCTACGGGTGAGCGTGTGTGGCGCAGCAAACCGGTGAGCGGCGAAGACCAGGCCGTCATGATTGAAAGCAAGCTCGGTCCGGGAACCAAACGGCAGAAATTCGAGCAGGACATGTTCAGCCGTAGCGAGATGGATCCTGACTACGTGAAATCCAACATGGAGCGGGCGCACAGCCAGGGCGCGGGAACTGGTCACGAAAGCCCATACGCGATTACCTATGCGCCCGCGGAGGTCAACCAGGCCTTGCAGAACACCGGGATCGAGCTGTATCTGCGCCAACTGGTGAAGAACAAACCCAAAGGCGTCGACTACCACTTGATCACCGGAACCACGGTCCACCAGGGTTCACGGCGGCTGAAGAGCATCACCTATCGGGTCGATGTCTCGGCCGCGGGTAACCGCAAGCGCTTATTCGAATTGAAGATCGAAGTCTCCGATGCGGTTACCAACCCGAGCGTCCGGATTACGGAGCCCTGGATCAATCCGGACCCTAGTCTGATCGGTGCGCTGCCACTGAACGAACTTCCCGACGACATCGCCGGTCGGCTGCAATACATCTTCAGCAAGGGCGCCAGCTTTCCGGCCGCCACCCCACCCGCGAAATGACAGACAACGAGAGATCTTGATGTTTGGTGTTGGCGCATCCTGCAGAACTCTCAACGGACTGGCGCAACAGGGCGCTTGACAATCGTCGTTTCACGCGTCGCTGCCCAGGCGGCTGGATAGCGCTACGCCGAGCAGCCGGTGGGATTCGCGTGGATCGCGCGAATCGGTGATGCGGCGGAGGTGTTGGCGGCGCGGTTGTATCAGCAGCGCCGTTTTGGCGATCTGTCCCGGCGCGACGGCGGAGGCTGGATTACGGCCCGATCAAACTGACCCATCGCGAATTTCTTCAGGTCCGTCAAAGATTCGGTTACTGGCTTGCGCGACAGCGGGCTCCGGGACCGGGGAGTTTGACCTATTCTGGTCCAAACTCCCCCCGCTCAATCCCGTACTTCTTCATCAGCCGTCCGAACACGCGTCGGTCTTTGCCGGCCTGTCGCGCCGCTTCGCTGACGTTGCCGCGGGTGAGGGCGAGCATCCTGCGGACATAATCGCCTTCGAAAGCCTTGACCGCCCGTGCCCTCGCGTCCCTGAAGCAGGTTTCACAGTTCGAATCCGACGAAAAATCGGCGGCGGCCAGAGGAATGCGATGCGGGTCGATCCGGATCAAGGCGTCCTCGGACAGCATGAACGCGCGCTGGACCAGGTTCTCCAGTTCCCGCACGTTACCCTTCCAGCGTTGGGCGGTGAGCCAGGCCATCGAGGCCGCATCGAAGCGGCGCGGACCGGTGCCGTATCGGTTGCAGAGCTTGGCCACGATATCGTCCACCAAAACCGCGATGTCCTGCCTGCGCTCGCGCAGCGGCGGTAGCCGAACGTAGCCGACATTCAGCCGATAGAACAAGTCTTCCCGGAAACGGCCGGCGAGCACACACTGCCATAGGCACTGATTGGTGGCGGCGACCAAGCGGACGTCGGCACGGCGCGGCGGGGCGGAAGCTCCCAGCGGTCGATAGTACTGATCCTGGGCGAAGCGCAGCAGGGTCGCCTGCCCTTTGGCCGAAAGGCAGTGTACTTCGTCGAAGAAAAGAGTGCCTCCGTCCGCCTGGGCGACGACTCCTTCGACCGTTCCGCGGGCGCCGGTGTAAGCGCCTGAGACATGGCCGAACAGCTCGTTTTCGATCAGAGTGTCCGGCAGGGCGCCGCAGTTGACCGGAACGAACGGGCGGCCGCGTCGTGGCCCCAGATAATGCAGCGCTCTGGCGAACAACTCCTTGCCGGTACCCGTTTCACCTTCCAGCAGGACCGGCACTTCGTAGCGCGCGAACTTGGCTGTTAGATCCCATGCGGCGCGGAAGCCGTCGGACTGACCGACCAAGCCGAGCGCGCGATGTGCCTGGGTGTCGAGCTTAGGGTGGTGCGTGGATCTGCCGCGGTCGCGCCATTCCATCAGTCGCCGGATACGGGCGGCGAACTCGTCGGGCGGGCAGGGCCAGGAGAAGAAATCGGTGCAGCCCTTGAGCAGAGCATCATAAAGGGATCGATCCTCACAAGGTGCATGCAGTTGCCGCCAGAAGCTGGGCTCCCAGAAGAACACGTGCAGAGCCGGACCCTGAGCCACGGCGATGACCACGGTCAGGATCTCATCGATGTCGCCAGTCGGGCCGTCACCAAAGGGCACCGCTCGGAGATCGATCTCGAAACTTCGGATCAGCCGCTCTAGCGACGCCAAGGACGTCTGCTGCAGCGGCGGTACGGTGGTGATGAACGCGGTACTCGTCATCTGCTAACCCTCCTGTTCCATACGTTCCCTGAGGACAAGCGTCAAGATGCTGTGAGCAGGCGAGGAGTGTCGAAGGGATTCCTGTCGATGTCAATGCGCAATGACGGAGCTTGCGAATCGGATCCGATTGTCAGTTCGAACGGGAATGCAGGATCGCGGCGACCCGGCTGGCGTCTTCGATGTGACGTTGGATCTCGGTCTTGAGGGCTGAATCAGGGATCAGCGATGCAGTTTTCGCGGATTGGTCGGTCAGCAGCACTGCGGCCTGGCGCTCGGCGATCAGGCCGAGGGCATGCGATCGCTCGTCCGGATCGGTCAGCGTTTGCGCCTCTCCGACCGCCGCTTGGAACGAGGTGGCGGCCTTGTCCAGGCGCCCCGCTCGCGCATAGGCTTGTGCGATCCGGCTGAGCACGTCCGGTCGCTGGGCCGGAGCCGACACTTGATGGAAGGTGCTCTCCGCCTCGGCGAACGCCCGATCGCCCTCGGTGTTGCGGTCGCTTCGGGCGGGCTGCAGCGCACCCAGCAATGCGAACGCGACGGCCCGATCCCGCGGGGCGGCGAGCCGGCCGGCGAGTTCCTGGAGCCAGACGGGCTGGTGGGTTGTCGCCGATTCCTCGACCACCGACATCACGGCAGCATCCTGGAGTTCGCTCCCGTCGATTGCGGCGAGCGCGTCGAGCGCGCCGTTCGGGTCGCCGAGCCGGGCTTGCGCCAACACCGCCCGCGCCAGCACGGCGTTCCGTTGCGCCGGCTGCGGCAAGCTGCGGGCCGATCGGACCACCTGGTCCACAAGGCTCAGCGCTCCGCCCCGTTGTCCGGCGCGGCCGTACTGCTCCGCGATCGCGCAGACCGTCGCAAGCCTCCGGCCGGGATCGTCGATCGTGACGATGTCCTGGTTCGCCTGGCGCAGCAACGCATCGCGCCGGGCCGGGTGCCCCATGCGGCCTGCCGTCGCGGCGAGGGCGCCGAGTGCGGTCGCCCGCTCCACGCCGGGAGACAGTGGCTCGGCCTGTTGCAGACCCTGCTCGAACAGGGATGCGGCCCGTGCGGCATCACCCGCATCCCGATGCAGATCGGCGGCCAGCGCCAATGCCTTTGCTTGCAACGCGGGATCTTTTTCGGCATCGACCCGCGTCCTGATCTCCGTCAGCAGCGCGGCGGTGGTCGCGGCGTCGCCCCGTGCCGCGAAGTCGGTTGCCAGGATCCCCAGCGCTTCGACCGCGGCCGTGCCGGGCTGGATCGTCGGCATCGGTGCGAGCGGCCGGTCGGCCGATTTTCCGCCACTGCGTTCCTGTTCCGGCGATATGGCGCGGTGGGCGCCTGGGGTGGCCGTGGAGTCGAGCCGCCTCTTGTCGGATGCGGCGGACGGGAGTCCTTCGCGACGGCTGGTGTCGGTGTCCGCCGCATCGGGCGGGGAAGCGCTCGCCGTGGTGGCCGCTTCCATCGCCACCAACAGTTGTGTGCCGGGGGCGAGCGGCAAGCTCGCTCCCGCACTTAGCGACCACTGTTTGGGATCGACCGGAATCGATGGGGATGTTGCATCCGGACCGCCGAGAGTCGCCGTAGCGGTCGATGACGCGGGCCGGGCCACAGACCACCACACTCGTGCGCCGACCAGGCCGCTGGCGATGCCGGCCAGAAACAGTGTCGCCGCCGAGCCGATCAGACGGCCGCGAGTCCGGAACATCCTTGGCAGGCGAAGCTGGTTGCGGATTTCCTCCTCGAGCTTCTGCCGACGATCCATCTCGGCCTGGTGTTCGACTTCGGCCCGCAGTTCGGCCTCCCGGAGCTGCTGGGCTTGCAGCAGTTTGCGGCGGATTGCATCGCGCTCGGCCTTCTCCTGCATGATCCGCTCGTACTTGGCGAACACCAGACCGCAGCTCGGGCAGATCTCGGGTGGCGTCTCTCCGGCGCGGCGAAAATGCGATTTGGTTCCGCACTCCGGACATTCGATCGTCTGCGGTTGACCGCTTTCTTCCTCCACCGGAACGATTTCCAGTGTCTGCAGGCTCGGTGCGGCCGGCTTGTAATTACAGCAGAGGCCGATCTTGCCGAGGGTCGCCACCAGCGCCTTGGCGTCGGGTTCCGCAATCTCCCGGCGCAACGTAATCAGACCGCGCGACAATAGTGCGTCGGCTTGTTCCGGGTCGACTTTCAGAATGACCGACAGGGCCTTCTTGGCAGTCTCCCGCTGCTCGCCCTGCTGGTCGCTGCCGAAGCAAATGACATCGAACAATCGATCGGTCATGACGGCTCTCCCGGCCGGATTCGATTGGAACGGATTAAGGCTAGCATAGACGGGGCCTGCCATCGTCACCCAGGACATCGTACGCTTGGGCTGTTGCCCGAAGCCGGCAGTCGGGGCGAGGCTTGACACGTGGTGGGCCGGCGTGCATCGTTGGCGGCCGTTCGATCAACTGCATGCCGCTAGCCGCCCGTTGGACCGGGCGTGCCGCGCGCGGCGGTGAACGGCCGTTCGTCAATCATCAGAACTACTTCCACAATGACCCATCCTGCTCTCGATGCTCCGATGCGGGCAAACCCTTTCCAGCGGCTGCTGTTCATGGCCGTGTTTTTTGCGTTGTTCGGCGCCGTTCGGCTGTTGCTGTGGTTCGTCGTGCTGATCCAGTTTCTGTCGCATCTGTTGACCGGCCGCGTCACCGAGCGAGCCACGCTTTGGGGCCAGGCGCTGTCGACCTGGATCTATCGGATGATGCTGTTCATGTCCTACAACACGGAACGCATGCCGTTCCCGTTCAGCAGGTTTGGGCCGGATCACGATTGACCCCGCTTGGGCGAGGTCGGCGGCGCGACGCAGGCTTCGATCGACCATTGTCGAAACTGTCCGACAGGCGCGGTGTGGCATATGCCGCACCTCTCGATTGGCGCCGCGACACCAGGCGGAACCGAACGGTGACCCGCAGCGGCCGCCGGCCCCATCCCCTTGGCTGCACGGATGCCGGGGCTGTGTGATATCACACAGCAGACTGTGTGATATCACACAATGTCGCTCCGATGCCCGCCGCTTCGCGGCAAGCATCGGACCTTGCCGGGCCGCCTCGGACTTCGGCGGCATGTGCTCCGAAGGTTCCGCCGAGCGGCTGAATCTGCCGCCTGCTGCGCACGGCCGAAACGTCCGGCCGGTCGATCGCTGCGAACCACGGTAGCGGAGGAGGTGGTGTGGCAAGAAAAGTGCTTCCGTTCTTTGTCTCGGTCGCTGCCCGAGCGGGCCTCAGAATCTTCCGGTGATAACCTCCCGTGCATCCCGCGCCGACTTCCTGACCATCGCCAAAAACGCGCTGGGCGGTGTGGCGTGGGCGGCATCCGGATGCCTCTGGGCAAGCACCGATGGCGGCACGAATTGTTCGCAGGCCCTACAGGTGTCCCGATCCGGCCGGGAGATCCGCATCGTCGCGGAACAGGCGCCATTGGGCCAGGTATTGGAACAAATCGCCGCGCAGATGGCGGTGCGCGTGCACAACTCGTTGCTTCCGCAGCCCCGGATCAGTGCCGTGTGTTCGGGAGAGACGGTCGAGCAGATGGTGTCCTGCCTGTTCGGTCCGAGCGGGAACTTCGTGCTGCGTCGCGCCGCCAACGGCGGCAGTAGCGGTCAGGCGGCCGATCTGTGGGTGCTTTCGGCCTCGGTGGCGGAAGCGTCGGAACGCCCAGGGCAGCGGGATTCCTGCAGCGAGGTCGGGACTTCGATCGTTGCGGCGGCGAAACAACCGGAGCCTTGGGGCACAGAAAGATTGCTCGATCTGGCGACTGCCGAGGATCCGGTGCGCCGTGAGCAGGGGCTGTCACGGCTCGCGGCCGAGGGGAGCGGCGACGATGTCCGGGTGCGACAGACGCTGCAAAATGCATTGTCCGATCCCGATGCATCGGTTCGGGCGCAGGCGGTCGCCGGTCTCGCCCGACAAGGTGGGGAGGATGTGGCTTCCGTGTTGCAGCAGGCGCTACACGACGGCGATGCATCGGTGCGCCTGATGGCGGTGGACAACGCCGGCATCGATGCCGAGGGACTGGCGTTGCTGCAGCAAGCGCTGAACGACGGCGACGAGACCGTCAGGGCGCTGGCCGCGATGAAGCTCGATGTCAGGCCGGATCACGGGCACGCGGAATGATCGCCCGTCTCGGCACCTGATTGAATGAACCATTGGCCCGCTGCGGGTTCGGCGGGATGAGGACGTTGAAATGAAAGCTATATCCATGCGAAACGTGCTGCGGGTGGCGGTGGTGGTGGCGGCCATGCAAGCCGGCAACGGAGCGGCCCATGATGACATCGGGCAACTGGGCGGCAAGACGAGCGCCACCGACGTCTGGGAAGTCACCTGCTCGGGCGGATCCGATTTTTTGGCGATGCGGGTCAAAGATGGTCTGCCGAAGAAGGCGCCGAAGGTCAGCATCCAGGTTTCCAAGGATCGGCTGGCGGCGAATACCACCGATCCGATCGACGGCGACAATGAGTACAGCCCGGAGATTCGGGTCAACGCCGGCGACGGCGTGTATCTGGTGACGGTCGACAAGACCGGCAAGGCGCCGGAGAATTATCTTCTCGAATATCATTGCGAGAACAATGCCGGCGGCCATACCTCGACGACCATCGCGCCGTTTCAGAATCAGTGACCTGGGGCCGCCGTTTGGCGACGGCGGATCCGTAGATCCCACCCATCCATCATGTGTGTTCGTTCTTCATTCCTGTGTTTCGCGGCCGCCACGGCCCTGGCATGCGGTGCCGAGGCGGCGGAAGCCGCCCGTAAGGTGCCCGACTGCGCGCTGACCGCCGTCCACGGCGGACAGTCGATGAATCTGAACCAGTTTCGGGGCAAGGTGCTGTATCTGGATTTCTGGGCGTCCTGGTGCGGTCCCTGTGCGCAGTCGTTTCCGTTCATGAACCATCTGCATCAGGAGTTGCGGAGCCGAGGACTGCAAGTCGTCGGAATCAATCTCGATGAGGAGCCCGGCGACGCCGCCGCGTTCCTGGCCAAACGGCCGGCACATTTCGACGTGGCGATGGATGCCGACAAGAGCTGCGCGCAACAGTTCGGCGTCAGGGCCATGCCGTCGTCGTACCTGGTCGATCGCCAAGGCGTGATCCGTCACGTCCATCTCGGCTTCCGACCCGGCGGCGAGGCCGACGAACTGCGGAACCTGGTCGAGCAGTTGCTGGCTGAAGCGCCGGCGGCGCACTAAGTCGTCACGTCGGGACGGCATCGCGATGAGCCTTGCGGTACGGGTGCTGATCGGTGTGTTGAGCCTGACCGGGTTCGGGTTGGCCGGGTGTGCCGAAGTGTCGCCGTGGGAACGCGGCTATCTCGCCAAACCGCACGTGGCGCTGGAACCCGACCCGGCGCAGGCGATGCTCCGGGTGCATGCCTATCGCAGCCGCGAAGCGGCCGCCGGTTGGGGTGAAGCCACCGGTGCCGGTGCCGGCTGCGGCTGTTACTGATCGCCCAACGGCTGAATCATCGTGAGTCTCGCAGGTTCTGCGCCACGCCGGCTGCGTGAAGTGATGCGCCGGTGGTTGGCAAAGCCGTTGGAGCAGGAAATGCCACCGGAGCCCGGACCCCCGGCAGCGGTCAGCCCCTCGCTGCAGGCCTTGACGGTGGCGGCGTTGGCGCTTCCGGGTCTGTCGCACACGCCCGCGCACGCGGCCGAAGGGGATGAAGGCGGTGTGCAGTACGGTCATTACCAGGAGGGCGGCGGCACTCATAGCCGCTTCCGGGAAACCGGTAAGAGCGTGGGTGTGGATACGCTGCAGGCGTATGCCGGAACCCGCCTGATGGACCGGATCCGCTTGCTGTTCAACTACACCCAGGATACCTGGTCGGGCGCCACGCCGATCGCCGCGGCTCCCGCCTCGACGCTGACGCCGACCGACAACATCGTCGGCGCATCGAAGTTCTGGTCGATCAACAATCCGCTGACCAAGTTCGATCCGACCCGGGGAATCGGGGTCGTGGTCGATCCCGAAACGTTCAAGTCCTACAACATCGCCGAGACCGTCGAGGTGATGGCCTATGCCTCGCCGGAAACACGGCGCCAGGGAGATTTCCGGCTCGGCTACGAATGGGACGAGGCGGCGATCGACGGCGGCGGCGGCGTCTCGATCGAAAACGATTTCGACGTGTGGTTCGTGAATCTGGGCGGACGCATGGATTTCAACCAGAAGACCACGACGCTGACCGCCGGCGGTTCGTACACCAACAGCGCCATCGATGCCCAAAGGTTTCCGTACAGCGTGGTCGGCAGCGCCGCGCCGAAGCCCGATCGGGTCACCGGGACGCGCCAGGACGGCTCGTTCGGCCTCGGATTGGTCCAGGTGCTCGACAAGAAGTCGATGCTGGAGGCCAATGTCGGCTACACCAGCAGCACCGGCTATCTGTCGAACCCCTACAAACAGTCGATCTTTTTCGCGCCGATCCAGGCGCGGCAGCTTAATTCGCCGAACCGGCAGACCGGCCTCTACTCATCGCTGGCGATCGCCGAGTTCGACAACCGTCCCCGGCTGCGCGATCAGTTCACGATCAACACCCGCTATGTGCGCTACTTCGACAGCGTCGACGGCGCGCTGCATGCGAATTACCGCTTCTATCACGACGGCTGGGGCATCAACGCCCATACGTTCGAGGCGGCCTGGGGCCAGCCGATCGGCAGCGGGTGGATGATCCGCCCCAAGGTTCGCTACTACACCCAGAGCGCGGCACACTTCTACAGCCCGTACTTCGTGCTGGACCAAACGCTGTCGTATTCGGACTACCTCAACATCGTCGTCAACGGCGACACCAGCGGACTGGTCTTTCCGAAGAACTGGTCCAGCGATTATCGGTTGTCGGGTTTCGGCGCGCTCAGCGGCGGGATCACCATCAGCAAGCAGTTCGCACGCGGCGTGCATTTCCAGGCCGGCGCGGAGTACTACACCCATGCCGGCTCGATGAAGCTCGGCGGCGGTGGCGAGGCCGATTTCGCCGATTTCAATTTCTACCTGTTGAATGCGGCATTGAAGGTGGATTTGTCCGCACAGGCCAAGCGTGCCGAGGAAGACGCCGAATACATGGAGCATGCCGAGCACATGGGGCATGAGGGTCACGGCGCACACGACCACCACACCGGGAGCCCGTTCCCGGCCGGCGTGATGTTTGCCCACATGATGCACAAACCGGACGATTTCATGGTCGGCTACCGCTACATGTGGAGTTCGCAGAGCGGCAACATGCAGCGGGGCTCGCATCCGGTCAGCGACGCCGAGGTCGTCGCCTACGGCTGCGGGACCATCGCTTGCAGCATTACGCCGCGCGAGATGAACATGCACATGCACATGTTGGACATCATGTATGCGCCGACCGACTGGCTCAACCTGATGCTGATGCCGATGTTCATGGACATGAACATGTCGCTACGCGCGCTCGAGGGCGCCGACCCCGGCGGCGGCGGGCATAGCGGGCACGGCAGCCACCTGACCCGCACCCAGGCATCGGGAGGTTGGGGTGATCTTGGCATGTACGGACTGGTGAAGCTGTTCGACCTGCCGGGCCACCACATGCACCTGACGCTGGGTGTCACGGCTCCGACCGGCAGCACCAACCAGCGCATCTCGGGGGGCGACTACACCCATTACATGATGCAACTCGGCAGCGGGACCTGGGATTTCCGGCCCAGCCTGACCTATACGGGGTATCTGGACCGCTTCTCCTGGGGTGCGCAGTTGAGTGGGATCAAACGGCCGGACGACGTCAACGAGGAGGGCTATCGGCTGGGCGATGTGTTTCAAAGCACGGCCTGGGCCAGCTATCAGATCCTGGACTGGCTGTCGGCCAACGTCCGCGGCATGTACACCCGCCAGTATCGGATCACCGGGGCCTACAACAATTCGTTTACGCCGATCGGCCCGATGGATTTTCCGACCAATTACGGCGGGCGGTTCTGGGATTTCGGCTTCGGTCTGAATGCCGACGTCAAGAGCGGGGAACTGCGGGGCAACAGTCTCAGCATCGAATGGCTGGAGCCGATCGAGGCCAACGTCAACGGCTTCCAGCTCAAACCCCAGGGAATGCTGTCTGCGACATGGACATTCATGTTCTGAGCTCCGTCGGGCCGCTCGAGTGGGGCGTTGGTCGCGGGAGCCCGGCGCCGTTCCGGCGGACAGGAATCTGACCATGGCGGCCCTGCGGTTCTTCCGCCAGCCGTTCAAGGCCATGGGTTCGCCGTGTGACATCCAGATCTACGCCGCGGATGAGGCCGAGGGGCGGCGGGTCGCCGAACTGGCCATCGCCGATGTCCGCCGGTTGGAGGCCCTGTATTCGCGCTATCGCAGCGACAGCCTGCTATCCGAGATCAACCGGGTAGCCGGAACGGGCGGCTCGATCGAGGTCGATCAGGAGACGGCCGGATTGTTGACCTATGCCGCGACGGCTTATCGGGAAAGCGACGGGCTGTTCGACATCACCTCCGGTATCCTGCGGCGGGTCTGGCGTTTCGACCAAGGGATGCTCCCCGACGCCGCGCAGGTGCGGGATTTGCTTAAAAAAGTGGGCTGGCACAAGCTGCGCTGGATGCCGCCGGTGCTGGAGTTTCCGGTGCCGGGCATGGAACTGGACTTCGGCGGTGTGGTCAAGGAATATGCGGTGGACCGGGTGGCCGCGTTGTGCCGG
Source organism: uncultured Methylococcaceae bacterium (assembly GCA_964644665.1). Lineage (GTDB taxonomy): Bacteria > Pseudomonadota > Gammaproteobacteria > Methylococcales > Methylococcaceae > Methylotetracoccus. The sequence goes on along the minus strand of CAZXXC010000013.1, from coordinate 4,627 downwards.
GACGCCGGCGCAAGGCACGGGTTCATCAATCTGGGAGGCGACATCAAGATCATCGGGCCGCATCCGGACGGACGTCCCTGGCGCATCGGCATTCGACACCCGCGCGATCCCGACGGCGTGGCGCAACGGCTGTCGCTGAGCGGCGGGGGTCTGGCCAGCAGCGGTGACTATGAGCGCTGCATCGTGGTGGACGGCGTGCGCTACGCCCATGTGCTGAACCCGAAAACCGGTTGGCCGGTTCGGCACCTGGCGGCCGTCAGCGTGGTCGGCGATTTGTGCCTGGTCGCGGGCAGCGCCTCGACGATCGCGATGCTGAAGGAGGATCAGGGGCCGGCCTGGCTGCAGCAGTTGGGCCTGCCCCACTTCTGGGTCGATGTGCACGGCCGGGTGGGCGGCTCGCTGGTCCCACCCGGTGCGGTGGCGGCGGCCGCCGGAGCGGAACACGATCCGGAGCGCGTGGGCGGCAAACGCCCGGAGGCTTGAGGTCCGCCGGCTTCCGGCACGTGTTCGAGGCGGTCGAACGTTCCGGAATCAGGACCGGGGAGGGCATGCCGACGGGATGTCGGCGGCTGGGGAAAGAAAGGGAAGGAGGCCGATCCGACGGGTCGGTTACAACAACGGGTGCAGTTTCGTCGGCAGATTCGAGTCGCCGGACCGCACCGAAACGCGGCTCGGCACGAGGCGTGCCGCCGCCGTCCGATTCATTGAATGAGGTGAAAAACATGAAGAACGTTCGGTCATCGAAATGCCTTGCCGTCGTGACGGCCTTGTCGGCAGCGGGTTTCGCCGCGGGTCTTTCGGCGCATGAACAGCAAGGATCGCTGGGCAAAGGCGCAGCCAAGACCGATTTTTATCAAGTCGGTTGCTCGGACGGAACGGGCCATCTGTTGTTTCATGTGCTGGACGCTGCGCCCAAGAAGGCGCCGAAGGTCAGTGCCGTGGCGTTCAAGGGGAGCAGTGTGGCGACCACGACCGATGCGGTCGACGCTGATCCGAACTACAGTCCGGAAGTCCAGGTCAGCGGCGGCGATGGTGTGTATTATGTCGCCGTCAACAAGACCGGCGCCGCTCCGGAGAACTACAAGCTGGAATACCATTGCGAGAGCGACAACGGATCCCATACCGGTACCACGGTGGGGCAACTGCAGAATCAATAGCCCGCAGCGCGGCCCGTCCCGCCAGGGGGCGGTTGTATGCGGGATTTCGGATCGGGGCGACAGCGGCGGGTCTTGCGGCGTGGTACTGAAGAACTTCATCCGCGCGTCCGCCGGGTTGTCTCGGGCCGGCCGGATGCGATTCGGATACCCTGAACGGAGGCGGTGACGGTGGTCAGGCAACGGTATCCGGCGGGCTCGGCCTCGAATCTTCCGCCACGGCGGGCACTCGGAACCGCGTGGCTCTACCTGACGGTGTTCCTGACCGGTGCCGCGGTGATGGTGATCGAACTGCTCGGCACGCGCCTGATCGCGCCGTTCTACGGCAGCAGTCTGTATGTCTGGTCTTCACTGATCGCGGTCACGCTGATGGCGCTGGCCGTCGGCTATTTCATCGGTGGACGATGGGCCGACCGGAGCCGACGCGCCGGGTTGTCGCTGATCGTTTCGCTGGCCGCATTGGCCACGCTGGCGATTCCCTGGGTCACGCGCCCGGTGCTGCTGGCGACCGATCCGCTGGGTCTCCGGGCGGGCGCGTTCCTCAGCGCGCTGCTCTTGTTCTCGCCGAGTCTGACGCTGCTGGGCATGGTCGGGCCTTTTGCGATCAAGCTGGCCACGTCGCGCCTGGAAGGCGTGGGTCGCAGTGCCGGGTCCATCTACGCGGTCAGCACGCTCGGCAGCGTGATCGGTACCTTGCTGTTGGGGTTTTTCCTGTTTCCGGTGGTCGGTTCCCGCCAGATTTTGGTCGGCCTCGCGCTGATGCTGCTGCTGGTCGGGGCCGGCATGGCGGTCCATGAACGCCGGCGCCTGTCGGTCGCGGTGCTGCCGAGCCTGCTGCTGGCGCTGATCGGCGTGCTGTCGTTGCCGACGGTGACCGGTGCGGGGCGTGCCGAGACCAACGATGGCGCGTTCCGGATTCGATCGGAACGGGAAAGCCTTTACGGCTGGGTGCGGGTCATCGACCAACCCGAGCGCGATCTTCGCCTGCTGACCGCCGATGCATCCACGATCGGCGCCGCCAGCATCTCCACCGGCGAGAGTCGGCTGACCTACCAGGATATCGTCGGTTTGCTGCCCTCACTCAGGTCCGGAATGCAGCGCGCGCTATTGGTCGGTCAGGGAGCCGGTCACATGGCGATGGCGCTGCGCGACGGCCATGGGATCGTGACCGACACGATCGAACTGGATCCGGCCGTGGACGATGCCGCCACGAACTACTTCGGATTCAGCGGTACCGGCCGGAGGCTGCTGGGCGATGCACGCTACACGATCCGCCATCTGCAGGGTCCCTATGACCTGATCATCCACGACTGCTTCACCGGCGGTGCCGAGCCGGCGCATCTGCTGACCGTGGAGGCGCTGTCGCAATTGCGCGGGCTGCTGGCGGAGAACGGCATGCTGGCGTTGAATTTCGTCGCGTTTGCGGACGCCGGGCGGAATGCGGCGCTGGCCTCGGTCGCGCGGACTTTGTTGCAGGTGTTCCCCCATCTGCGGGTCTTCGCGTCGGAGCCCGGCAGCGACTTCAATGATTTCATTTTTCTGGCGGCTGGTCAGCCGATCGCGCTGAACTCGGCGCGGCTCACTTCGGGCCAGTCTGCATGGTTGCGTGAGCGTCTGATCCCGGTCGATCAGACCATCGGCGTGTTGTTGACGGACGATCTGAATCCGCTCGAGCATCTGCAAACCCGCAAAGCCGAGCATTATCGTCACGTATTGCTGGAATGGGTCGGCCCGGAGCTGTTGGTGCGTTGAGGTTCGGCGGTGGCCGGCGCCGATCATGGCACTGGTGCCATGATCGGGTCGCGACCAGAGGGTATTACGGCTTCGGCCAATAACCCTTGATCGGCAGGTTGGCGTCGATGTCCGCGTCCGACGGCTCGATCGCAACGTCATAGCCGTCGCCGCAAGCTGGGGGCAGCGGGTTCTTGCTCAGATCCCGATTGATCGTCAGAGCGGGCCAAAAGCCGATGGAAGTGACGCCATCGTCGTTGAATAGCGGTGTGGTACGACCGATCCAGATATCCGCCCGGTTGTCCTCATCCGGGCTTTGGCTGGTCGTGCACCAGTTGGCGATCGCGATGCGCACCGCCAGGCTCTTCGCGCAGGAGGACGCCTTGAACGCGATGCCGGATACGCTGAACGGAATGTAGCCCTGCGCATCGGTCCGCAGCTTGCCTTTCCAGTACTGGAACGCGCGGGCATTCGGAACGGAATGGGCGCCCACCAGCACGTTGGGATCGATGATCTTCTTCTGGCGCTTGAAGACACTCTTGTCCTGACCATACGCCGGGCTGATCTGCAGTACCGGTGCCTGACCCTCGATCACGTCCGACAACTGCACCGGGGCCTGGGTGTCCAGCCGGGTCAGGATCGAGTCGACGTTGTTCGGAAACACGATGCTCTGCGCGATCACGGGTATCGTTGCGGCGTCATGCCCTCCGGCACAGCCGTGGGTGATCACCGCGGCGGTGTACAGCGTCGTGTTCTCGGTCGCCTTGTCCCGGATCACGGTGTGGGCCAACGCCCCCTGGCTGGCGAAGAAACTCGCTGCGGCCAGCGTCCAAACGGCCAGCGCTTTCGAATAGGTCATAAATCCTCCTGTCTGCATTGAAAAGGTCTCTTGTCGTTGCTTGCTCATTCGTCGAAAAGGAAGCGAGCGGCACGCGCGGTCGCTCGTCCTTCGCCATCGGAACGAGCAAAGTGTCGGGAAACCAGCACGAATGGTGCCACGGCCGTAGTGCAGCCACCGCGCGCTTCGCGATACTTGGTGGGTGCGGCAAATACCGCAGTCTTTTCAGGAAATCGGCGCGAATCCGGTTTGGCGATGGGGCTGCCGGGCGATGCGCCGGGCGTGCTTCCGCCCGCGGCGGCAGAGCAAAAGCCAATGGAAGGAGAGCGGCAGTCGGGTCCAAACGTCCCGACCGTGACGGGTGGGGCAATCGATCGGAAGCTTCGCCTGAGCTTCTCGGATCGATAAAAACGTCAAAAAGACAGGGAGTTGGAGCGTTCTTGCGGGAACTGAACGGGACCTTTGGTTTCCTTACGATCCGCACGGGAAATCCGCGTCCCGGTTTGCGGCCGACGCCGGCATCGTTTCGTCGCTGGTACGTCCCCGGGGGCCAGGTGCGGCATATCGCTCAGCACAGTGCGGCATATGCCGCAAAACGATCACCCGGTTTTCGATAAGCGTTTGAGTATATTAGACTACAGTGATGGCATGAATCTGGCTCACACAGTTGCGCAAGGTCTTGGCGCCAGCGAGTCCCGTGGGGAGGTTCAATGGTGCACGGCTTTGATGAAGGAACAACAACGAAGGCGCCGGCCGCAGCAAGGCTCGGTCCAGCGAACAGACGAGGGCTCATTCCACGTTCCATTCCGGATGGCCGGGCTGGCAGCGTCGTATCCGGACGCCAGTGGCCTCACCCGATACCACTCTTCCCAATCGAACCATCGAAGGAGAATCGATCCGATGA